>CAZZYU010000074.1:0-16858 GCA_964658375.1 uncultured Acetobacteraceae bacterium
CAAAAAAGCTCGTGTGCTTGCGGGCCGAACCGGTCGGTGATTCCTTCTTGGCGGTACTGCGCCGTTGCTAATGGAAGGCCCTACGGCTGACGGCCGCGCAGGGGACCGAGCAGGCCGTGGGTCTCCAGGTACTGGGCGGCGACGTCTGCCGGGCTCTCCCCGGCGACGTCGACGGCGTTGTTGAGCGCGCGCATCGTAGGCAGCGTGAGCGTCCGGTCCACGCGATCGATCGTCGCCGCGAACGCGGGGCCCTCCTTGGCGGCCGCGGCGCTTGACAGCACCGGCACGACGTTGCCGAAGCCGAAGATCCGTCGCGGGTCGGCGAGCACCTGATAGTCGCCGGTGGCCAGCTCCCCGTCGGTCGTGTTCACGTAGGCGGCGGCGACCGTCCCGTTGTCGAGCTCGGAGTACTGGTCGCCGACGGCCAGCGACTGAAACGCCGCTGGAGCCACGCCGTAGACAGCCGACAGGGTGGGCAGACCGGGCGCGGCGTCGGCGAACTGCGCGGCGCCGCCGATCACCAGGGTCGCCCCGACGCGGCGCAGATCGGCCAGGGACCGCAGATGGTGGGCGGCCGCGTAGGCGTCGGTGACGGCGATCGCCGCGGTGTCGCTGAACGGGGTGGGCGCCAGCAGCCGCAACCCGTGGGCGTGGGCCCACTGCCGGCCGGCGCGCAACGCCTGGCCGCGGCTGTGGAGGGGATGCGGGTCCTGGGCGATCGTCTGGTCAAAGGTGTTCAGGTACTCCGGGTACATCGCCAGCGAGCCGCTTTTCAGCGCCTGGGTGACGACCGCCGGGGGGCCGATGTTCGCGGTGATGTTGACCGTGAACCCCTGCGCCTTGAGCGCCTTGAGGTACAGCTGGCCGAGCACGAACTGCTCGGTGTAGTTCTTGTCGCCGATCGTCACCACCGGCTTGCCCGTTCCGGGCAGCGTCGCGCCGCTCGCGCTCGGGGTCGTCGTGGCGCTGATGCTCGTCGTGGTCGCCGCCGTGGTCGCCGTCACGGGCGCGCTCGTGTGCGCCGGCGCGGTCGCCGTGGCCCGCCGGCTCGACCGCGTCGTGTGCGCGGTTGACCCGTCCGCTCCCGCGCTCCCACATCCGGCGACGGCCAGCGCCGCCAGCACGCACGATCCCGCCATCAGGCGCCGGACGGGGGGGAGCGAGGGAGGCGAGCCCATCAGACGCCGGCGGCGCGCCGGGCCTCGGCGTGGGCGGCGTCCTCGAGGCGGTCATCCAGCGCCGCCAACGGGTCTCCCGACCCCAGTGCGGTGGCGATCAGCCAGTCGGCAAACCACGCGTTCTTGGGCAGCAGCGGCCCGTGCAGGTAGGTGCCGATCACGTTGCCGCGGCGCACCCCCTCGCCACCGTCGACGCCGTTGTTGCCATGGCCACGCAGCACCGTGCCCAGTGGCTGGTCAGCGCCGCGCAGCGTCGTGCGCCCGCCGTGATTCTCAAAGCCGGCCAGCACGCGGCGGTCTCCGGGACTCAGCGTGACCTCGATCGCGACGTTGCCGATCAGCCGCGGGCCGTCGCCGCGGACGGTCTCCAGCGCCACCAGGCCCGCGCCGGGCAGCGTCTCTGAGCCGAGCTGGTAGGAGTCACCGAGCAGCTGATAGCCGCCGCACACCGCGAGGATGACCGCTCCCCGATCGGCGGCGGCGTGCAGGGCGGCGCGCTTGGGTCCCGCGAGGTCACGCGCGCACAGCGTCTGGTCGCGGTCCTGGCCGCCGCCGATGTAGAACAGCTCGGCCCCATCGGGGTCAAGCTCATCGCCCAGGCCGCAGGCCGACAGCGCATAGTCGATCCCGCGCCACGTGCAGCGGCGCTGCAAGGTCAGCAGGTTGCCGCGGTCGGCGTAGATGTTCATCAGATCCGGATACAGCGCGCACACCCGCAGGCGCCGGTCAGGCATCGAGCATCACCACCGCGCTGCCCACGTAGTCGGCGGTGGTGGCGATCGTCGCGCGGTCGGCGACGGTGAAGCCGAGCGTCCTGCCCTCGCGCTCAAGCTCGTCGGGATCAAGACGGTCCAGGTGGATGAGGTCGGGCGCCGCGGTGAAGTGGCCGGCGGGCGTCACCGTCTCGCGCCGGCGCTCGAGCACGTAGCCGTCGGCGCGTTCGCGGACGGCGAGCGGACGGCTGGAGTAGACCGTTCCCTCGATCTCGCCGACGTCGGGCAGCGGCGTCGGACCCCCGGGCGGGGCCTCGAAGGGCTCCAGCTGGTCGGCGATCGCCACCGCCAGCCGCCCTCCGTCATCCAGGACCGCCCGCGCGCAGCGCAGGAACCGTCGCCGCTCGGCCGCGCCGCCGAGCAGCTGCACGGTCTGCATCGGCACGACGCACAGCGCGAAGCGGTCAGTCAGCGAGAACGCGCGCGCATCGGCGAGCACCGTGGTCACCGGCAGGTCGCGGGCCCGTTGCTCGAGGGCGTGCAGCAGCTCGGCGTCGCGGTCCAGCGCGGTGACGGTGTGGCCGGCGCGGGCGAGCTCCAAGGTGACCCGGCCGGTGCCGGCGCCGACGTCGAGGATCGGTCCGCCGATCCGCGTGGCCAGTGCGAGCCACAGCGGCAGGTCCTCTGAGTAGGCGCCGCACTCGAGGTCGTGCCAGATCACCGAGCCGGGCGTCGTCATTCGGGATCGGTGACCCAGAAGCGGCTGACGTGGCCGCGGCGGGTCAGCTCGGCGCGCAGCTCAAGCAGCGCGGTATAGGTGGGCAGCGCGAACAGCCGCCCGGTCCCGGCGGTGCTGAGCGCCGCGTCCAGCGCCGCCGGCAGCGCGGGGATGACGTGCAGTCGCCGCTCGTCGATGCCGGCGTACTTGAGCCGCAGCGCCAGCTCGGCGGCGCGAGTGCCGGCGCAGGTGACCTGAGCGACGCGGCCGGCGAGCAGCTCGAAGTCGGCGTCCCACACCCAGGAGATGTCGCGTCCGTCGGCGGTGCGGTCGTTGAGGATGGCGAGCAGGTCAAGCTCGCCGGGCTCCAGGATGAGCGTGCGCAGGATCTCGTTGGCGCCGGCGGGGTTCTTGATCAGCAGGACCGACAGCGACTGCTCGCCGACGGCGATCCGTTCCGCGCGCCCGAAGGCCGCCGCGACGTGACCCAGGCCATCGGCGATCTGGACCGGGCTGAGGCCGAGATCGAGACACAGGGCGGCGGCGCCGAGCGCGTTGTAGACGTTGTACAGGCCGGGCAGGGGCAGCGACACCGGCACCGTTCCCGCCGGGGTGGCGAGGGTGAAGCTCGCCGATTCGGTGCCCTGCAGTGCCACCTGCGTCGCGCTCACCGCCGGCTCGGGACGCCGCTGGCCGCAGGCCGGGCAGTGGTAGACGCCGAGGTGGCCGAGATACACGGCGTCATAGACGTAGGCCGCGCCGCAGCGGCGGCAGTGCTTGGAGTCCGAGGCGTGCTGCATCTGCTCCAGGGCCAGCGACCGGTCCTGGACGCCGAAGTAGGTGACTGCGGCCCGCTCCCGGCCGAGGTCGGCGATCAGCGGGTCGTCGGCGTTGAGCGCCAGCTGCGCACCGGCGGGCAGCCGGCCGACCATCGCCGCCCAGCGATCGGCGATCGTCTCAAGCTCCCCGTAGCGATCGAGCTGGTCGCGAAACAGGTTGCCGAGCAGCACGCCGCGCGGCGCCAGGGCGGGGGCGACGCGGTCCAGCCAGAACTCATCGACCTCAAACAGCCCCAGCTGACCGTCGATCGTGCCGCCGCGCCCCGCGGCGTCCAGCAGCGAGGAGGCGATCCCGCCGGCCATGTTGGCCCCGGAGCGGTTATGGACCAGCCGGTGTCCCGCCCGCTGCAGGATCGAGGCGACCATCGCGGCGCTCGTCGTCTTGCCGTTGGTCGCCGACACGATCACCGTTCCCTGCGCCAGCCGCGCGGCCAGGCGCGCGATCGCGTCGGGCTCCAGGCGGGTGAGGACCTTGCCCGGCAGGCTGGTGCCCCCACCGCGCCCGGCGGTCCGGGTCAGGCGCCCGACGGCGCGGGCGGCGACGATCTTGGCCTCCAGGGCGGTCATCGCGGCGGTATGACGGCGCCGGCCGAGGCCGGACTGGTCCACGGCGCCGGCTCGGCCAGGGCGGCGGGGACGATCACCCGCATCGCCCCCGGCAGCACCCGGATCGTCGCCGGGAGCTCGGCGATCGGATCGCCGTCGGCATACAGCGTGAACGGTCGCGAGGCGGCGATCTGGACGGTGCGCGCGCGCCCCGTGGTGACGACCGGCTGATTGACGTGGGTGCCGGTGAACACGGTCGGCATCAGCATCAGAAACCGCGGCTTGGACAGGTGGCTGATGATCACGACGTCAAGCTGGCCGTCGTCGAGATCGGCGGCCGGGGCCAGCTGCATGCCGCCGCCGTAGGAGCGCGAGTTGGCCGCCGCCACGGTGTAGCCGGTGACCGTCTGGGGTCGGCCGCCGTCGATCGTGACGGTGAACGTCGCATCGTGCCAGTGCACGAGCGCCCGCAGCGCCCCGTAGGCGTAGACGAGGTTGCCGCGGATGAAGCGGCTGGCGTTGGCGATGCGGTTGGCGTCGGAGTCAAAGCCACAGCTGGCGATGCCGATGAACGTCGCGCCACCGACCTCGCCGAGATCCAGGGCGCGCGGCGCCCCGGAGGCGAGCACCCCGCAGGCCTCGGCGGGGTCCAGCGGGATGCCGAGCGCCCGGATGAAGTCGTTGCCCCGGCCGCCGGGGAGCACGCCCATCAGGCCCTCACCCCCGCGCAGGGCGCCGGCCACGGCGCCGATCAGCCCATCGCCGCCGAACGCCACCGATACCTCGCCGGCGGCAGCGGCCTCGCGCGCCAGCGCGCGTGCGTGCTCCAGGCTGCGGGTCTGGGTGACCCGGTGCGACAGGCCCAGCCGCGTCAGCTCGGCGCCGACGGCGGGCAGGGTGCGACCGGCGCGACCGCCGCCCGCCCGCGGGTTGACGATGATCCGCAGCGCGCTCATGCGGTCACGAGCGCATGCAGGTTCTCGGCGATCGCGACCGGCGCCGGGTCGGTCGCCGCCTCGGCCTGCTCGCGCGTGCTCACGCCGGTGAGCACGATCGCACCGTCCAGACCCGCTGCGGCGGCCCCGGCCAGGTCGGAGTCCAGCCGGTCGCCGACCATCAGCGCACGACCGGCGCCGATGCGATCCAGCGCGGTCTGGAAGATGACCGGGTCGGGTTTGCCGGCGTTGCGCGCCCGCTGTCCCGTCGCGTACTCCAGCCCCGCGACCACCAGCCCGGTGCCGGGCGACGGACCGTCGGCGGTGGGAAACGTCCGGTCGCGGCCGGCGGCGAGCATCTCGGCGCCGCCCAGCACGGCCCGCGTGGCGGTGCGCAGCTCGTCGTAGGTGAGCTTCTCGTGCGCGGCGATGACGACCAGCTCGGCCTCAGCCGCCCGGTCGGTCCCGTTGACGACCCGCTGACCGGAGTCGGCGACATGGCGGACGATCGCCGCCGAGCCGATCACGAACGTCGCGGCGCCCGAGGCCCGCTGGGCGAGCAGGAACTGGATCGCCGAGCCGACGGTGACCACCTCCTCCAGCGCGGCCTGGAGTCCCAGCGCCCACAGCTTGCGCACATACTCCTCAGGCGCCAGCGCGGTGTCGTTGGTGACGAACGTGATCGTCTTGCCGGCCGCCCGCAGCGCAGACAGGGCCTCACGCGCGTGCGGGGTGAGGGTGGTGGAGACCCAGACACAGCCGTCCAGATCAAGCAGGACGTGGTCGTAGGACTCAAGCAGGGGGGAGAGGGGCAATGAGGCGGGGCGCCGTTGCGGTGCGCGAAAGGGCTGACGGCGATTATGACCGGCCCGCCCCCGGTGATCGTGCGCCCGCCCGGAGATGCGGGTCGGATGGCATTTCTGACGCGGGTGGGTTGCTTTCTGCAGCTTTTTAGTAAGAATGCCGCGCGGAAGGTGCCGGCGACCGAACTGACGCTCGGCCGCCGGCGGTTTTCCGTTTCTCATGTCCGCGCCCCCGGTGAGGTGGAAAGGAGGCTCAGGCATGCCCTGGCGGAACTCCTGAGCGACATGGAGGAGGGGCTCGTTGCCGCGAGCCCCTCCCCCCGCTCGAGCTGATCATCGTCGGCCGGCGGGTCGAGCTTGAGCAGATGTCCAGTCGATGCGGTCATTCGTGCAGAAACCGGAGTGAGGCGCCGATGAACCGTTCAACATGGTCATCGCCGAGTCCGAAACGCCCCTGCCGAGGCGGAACGACGCGCCCACGAGCGTGATCGCGTTTCAGCTCGGACTGGTCGCCCTGGCGGTGGCGGCGGTCCCGCTCGCCGACCCGTTGACGCACTGGTCGCTCGTGCCGCTGCTGGTCATCGCCGGCTTCACGATCATCGCCGAGCTGATCGCGATGGGCGCCGAGGGCGGGATGTCGGTGTCGGGCAGCTTCCTGGGGCTGATCCTCGCGGCGGTCATCCTCGGTGGCGTGCCGGCGGCTGCGATCGGCGCCCTGACGATCGGCATCGGCGCCGTGCGCCGGCGCTCGCAGCTGGGCGCCTTCGTCAACGACCTCCTCAACTACACCTGGTGTCCACTGGCCGGCGGCCTCTTCTTCCACGGCGTCACCCGCGCATTGCACCTCGGCTCCCACGATGCCGCGTACTACCTGATCGTGTTCGCCACCTATGCGATCGTGCTGATGCTCAACTTCGTCGTGTGCGCGGGCTACCGCAGCTACCTGTCGGGGATCTCGCTGCCGAGGATGGCGCGCGACGTGCTCGTCCCGACGATGCCGGCCGAGCTGTTGTCGGCGTTGCTGCTGCTGTCGGTGACCTGGGTCGGGGCCCGGGTGGGATCGCTGGGCCTCGCGCTGGTCGGCATCAGCCTGCTCGTCTTCCAGAACGTGACCCAGGAGATGCTCACCTCAAAGCGTCGCAGCGAGGCGCTGGCGCGCAGCGCGACCACCGACGAGCTCACCGGCCTGGCCAATCGCGAGCGCTTCCGCACCGCGATCGACGAGCGCATCGAGCGCAGCCAGGTCGGCCATCGCTTTGCCGTGCTGCTGATGGACCTCGATCGCTTCAAGGAGATCAACGACACCCTTGGCCACGACTACGGCGACCGGCTGCTGCGCGACCTCGGGCCGCGACTGGTCGAGGCGGTGGGCAACGCCGGGATGGTCGCCCGACTGGGGGGCGACGAGTTCGGAATCCTGCTCGGCGCGGCCACGAACGATCTGGCCAGGCTCGAGTCGGCCGTCGCCCGGCTGCTGAGCACCGTCGCCGAGCCGTTCTTCGCCGATGAGCTCTCGCTCGAGGTCGGCGCCAGCGTCGGCGTCGCGTGGTTTCCGCAGGACGGCGGCGACGCCCACGCGCTGCTGCGCTGCGCCGATATCGCGATGTACGCCGCGAAGGACACGCGGACCGACTACCAGCTCTACGCCGCCGATCAGAATCACGAGACGGCGCGCCGGCTCAGTGTGCTCTCCGGTATCCGCGGCGCGCTCGCCGGCGACGAGATCGTCGTCCACTATCAGCCGATCGTCGACCTCGAGGATCTCAGCGTGAAGGGCGCCGAGGGGCTCGTGCGCTGGGAGCATCCCGAGCATGGGCTGATTCCTCCGGGGGCATTCGTGGAGACCGTCGAGCAGACCGGCCTGATCGGACCGCTCACCCGGCATGTGCTGGAACACGCGATCACCGAGTGCGCCGAGTGGCGCCGTGGGGGCGGGGACCTGTCGGTGGCGGTCAACCTGTCGGTGGGCAACCTGCTCGACCGCGACCTGCCGCGCGACATCGAGCGGATGCTCGACGCCCATCACATGCCCGCCGACGCGCTGCGGCTGGAGATCACCGAGTCGATGATCATGACCGACCCCGATCGCGCGCTGGCCACGGTCGGGCGCCTCTCCGATCTCGGGGTTCGGCTCTCGGTCGACGACTTCGGGACCGGATACTCGTCGTTGGCCAATCTTCGCCGGCTGCCGATCGACGAGCTGAAGATCGACCGCTCGTTCGTGTCGCCCATGCTCCAGGACGAAAGCGACCTGATCATCGTCCGCTCGACGATCAATCTCGGTCACGATCTGGGGCTGCGGGTCATCGCCGAGGGCGTCGAGGACGCCGCCACGCTGGAGCGCCTCGCGCGGCTCGGCTGCGATCTGGCCCAGGGGTATCACCTCAGCCGTCCGCTGTCGGCCCGGGCGTTTGCCCGGTGGCTCGCGCAGCCCCCGCTGGCGGATGCCCGCGCGGTGGCCGCCGGGGGGTGGACGTCCACCGGTTCGGGCCTGGTGGTCGCCGCCCCACAGTCGTGAGCGCCGGCTGCTAAAACAGCGCCGGCTGGGGTTCGCCGGCGGGCGGATCCAGACAGTCGGGCGCGTCGTGACGGGCGTCGTTGACGGCGAGCCCGACCTCGGTCAGGGTGGTGCGGCGCGCGGGCAGTCCGGCCAGGATCTCCGACAGGGCGTCCGGCGGCGTCGCGGGGTCCAGCCAGTCCGCCTCGTGCTCGGGGTCCAGGATCACCGGCATCCGGTCGTGCAGGCGCGCGATCGCCTCGTTGGCCGGGCGGGTGATGATCGTGCAGCTGCGCAGCACCTCCTCTCCGGAGCCGTGCCAGATCGACCACAGCCCGGCGAACGCAAACGGTGCGCCGTCATCGCGCGTGATGTGAAAGGGCCGCTTGCCGGCACCCGCGCTGCGCTGCCACTCATAGAAGCCGTCGGCGACGATCAGACACCGGTAGCGCATAAACGCGGTGCGGAAGGCGGGCTTGTCGGCCACCGTCTCGACCCGCGCGTTGATCATCCGGGCCCCGATCGCCGGTGAGTCAGCCCAGCTGGGGACCAGGCCCCAGCGCAGCAGCTCACCGCGGGGCGCGCCCGCGCGGTCGGTGGTCACGGCGAGCACCGGATCGGTCGGGGCGACGTTGAAGCGACGGCGGATCTCAACCGTCTCACCGACCGGAAAGCGGGCGCGGATCGCCGTCGGGTCAGGCGCGGCGAGGGCGTAGCGACCGCACATCGAAACCGGCGTGGGTCAGCGCGGGCGCGCGGCGATCTTCTCGGCCCGCTCGGCCTGGGCCTTCTTCTGCCGCCGGCGCCCCAGGTAGATGAGCACGCCGAAGACGACGAATACGAGCACGACGCCCCAGAAGATCCGCAGGTCAAGCGACAGGCCTCCGGCGGCGAGGGCGATCCCGCTGACGATGCCGAATCCGGCGGCCAGGACCGCGACGATCGCCAGCAGGACGATCACGATCCCGCGGATCCGGGCCAGCGTGCCGGCGCTGGCCGGCGGAGCCACGACGCCCATCACGCGCAGACCGAGCAGCTGCCGGTTGGTGGGCGACTCGACGCCGAGGCGCTCGGTCGCCTTGCGCAGATCGTCGGGCCGGCGCTCGGCGAGCGCGAGCGACGCGTCGGCCATCCGCCTCAGCTGCAGGCGCTCCTGGGGTCGTGCGGCAGCGATCGCCCGCTGAAAGTGGGCCCGCGCCTTCTTGGCGTCATAGCGCTCCGCGGCGCGGGCGCCGAGGATCGCCTGGGCGGCGGACTTGTAGCGGGTCTCGGCCTCGAGCTCCTCGTCTGACCGGCTCTCCATCTGCTGCATCGCGGCCATCTGGCTGCGCTGTTCGACGCGCATCGTGCGTTGCTGCTTGGGCATGGCGGTCAGTCTAGTGTCGGGCTCTACCCTGGCCAACCATCAGCGCGCCAGAGCACCGCACCGTCATCTTCTTTCCCGAGGGGGCGTTCGGCCCGACCAACAACTGCGTCGGGATCGGCGACGTTCTGCGCCGGCGCGGCCATCGTGTGGTGTTCGTGGTGGAGGAATCGTTCGCCGGCACGCTGGCGGCCAAGGGCTTTGAGGAGCGGCTCATGCGCCTCGGACCCGCGCCCGAGGTCGCCGAGGCCCCGGGCCAGTTCTGGAAGGACTTCGTCCGCGACACCGCACCGGTGTTCCGGTCCAGCACCCGCGCGCAGCTCGCGGGCTTCATCGCGCCGACCTGGCAGGCGCTCGTCGACGGCGCCCGGTACGTGGACGAGCGGCTGGCGGAGATCTTTGACGAGGTCGCGCCCGATGTGATCGTCGAGGACAACGTCTGCGCGTTTCCGGCGATCGTGCGCTGCGGCCGACCGTGGGTGCGGATCATGTCGTGCAACCCGTTGGAGCTGCGAGACCCCGCGCTGCCGCCGGCGTTCTCGGGACTGCCGAGCGACGACCCCTCCGGCTGGGCTGACTTCAACGCCGAGTACGCCCACCAGGTGGGCGCGCTGCAGCGGTCCTTCTCGGAGTTCTGCGTGGGACGCGGAGCTCCACCGCTGCCGGGCCTCGACATGATCCACGAGTCGCCGTGGCTCAACCTCGCGCTCTACCCCGACGAACTGGACTATCCCCGCCGCCAGCCGCCGGCCCCGACCTGGCACACCCTGCAGGCCTGCGTCCGCGCCACCGACGATCCATGGCAGCCGCCCGCCCCCGACGGACGAGCGCTGATCTACCTGAGCCTCGGCTCGCTGGGCTCCGCCGACGTCGAGCTGATGCGCGAGCTCGTAGCGCTGCTGGCCGACACGCCGCATCGGTACCTCGTCAGCCGCGGCCCCCGCCAGGACGAGTACACGCTGGCCGCCAACATGACCGGCGCCGAGTTCCTGCCCCAGACCTCGATCCTGCCGCACGTCGACGCGGTGATCACCCACGGCGGCAACAACACCGTGACCGAGTGCATGTGGTTCGGCAAGCCGATGCTCGTGCTGCCGATCTTCTGGGATCAGCATGACAACGCTCAGCGCATCGACGAGTGCGGCTACGGGATCCGGCTGCCGACCTACGCGCTCACCGGCGCGTCGCTGACCGCCGCGGTGACGCGGCTGCTGACCGACGAGCGTCTGCGCGACCGGGCCGCGGCGGCCGGCCGGCGCCTGCGCCGCCACCCGGGCACCGAGACTGCCGCTGACCTGATCGAGCGTGTCGCCCGGACCGGCGAACCGGTGCTCGCCGGGTCGAGATGACGCCGATCCGCCCCAGCTCAGTCGTCCAGCACCTCGATGCCCAGCGCCGCGGCCCACAGCCCCGCGGAGTCGACGATGTCGGGCCAGCGCAGAGCGCATCCGCGAAGCTGCTCGGCGCCGCGCAGCCCGTCCAGGCGGTTGCCCCGCAACTCGCAGCGACGCAGGTGGGCGCCGCGGAAATCGGCCTCGGTGAGGTCGCAATGGGTGAAGCGCACCGAGTCCAGCTGGGCCTCGAGGAAGTCGGTCTGGGCCAGGCGGCAGTTCTCAAAGGTGACCCGCCGCAGCCGACAGCCGCCGAACGACGCGAGGTCGACGCGCGCATCACGGATCGTCACGTCGCAGAGGGCGCCGGCGGAGAGGGTGAGGCCGGTCATCCGACAGCCGTCGGCGACGATGCGCAGCCAATTGCCCCGGGGCGTCCGCAGGTTGGCGAGGTTGCACCCGCGCAGCTGCGCGTCGGTGAGGTCAAGCTCAGGCAGCTCAGAGCCGGAGAGGTCGGTGCCGTGCAGCCGGACGCCGCGCAGGCTGACCCCGTTGGCATGTCCGTTGCTGAGATCGAGCTCGCCAAGGCTCTGCTCGACGATCGTCTCGTCGTGCTGCAGCGACGTGAGGCTCGGCGCCGGCTCCAGCTGAGGCGGCAGCGACGGGTCCCGGGGCGTCTCGGCGCCAGGCACGGCCATCAGCCCGCCGGTCTCCAGAAGCCCTCGTGCACCGCGCGAGCCTCGGCGAGCTCGACCGGGCCGCGGACGAGCACCGGCCGGCGGCCGGCGGCGAAGACCGCCCGGCAGGGCAGCTGAAGCGTCAGGTTGTCGGGGTCCTCACCCGCCAGTTCGTGCAGCGCGGTCTCGGCGAGCGCGTACACGACGGTCCCGATCCCCGACCAGTAGATCGCGCCGGCGCACATCGCGCACGGCTCGGTCGATGTGTACAGGCTGCACTCGCGCAGGCGCTTGCGCCCGAACTCAGCGCTCGCCCGCCGCACGAGGTTGGTCTCGGCGTGCCCGGTCGCGTCGCGGCCGGTGACCACCGTGTTCTCGGCAGTGAGCAGTACCCGGCCCTCGCCGTCGGCCAGCAGCGCTCCGAACGGATGGTTGCCGTGCGCCCGGGACTCGGCGGCAACCGCAATCGCGTGTCGCAGCAGCTCCTCGTCGCCGACCACGGCGCGATTGTAGGTCTCGGCGCGCCTCGCTCACGACCGCGCGCGCGCGGGCGATGTGGGGGGTTTGAGCACTGGAGTGCCTTATCAGCCCACTCGGGTGACCGCCGAGATCACGTTTTGCGATCCGTCGTTCCGATGACGTCGTCGCCCTGCGACCCTGAGCGTCACCGGATCAGCTCGGTGTCGTCGGGGAGAACGTTGACCAGGGCGTGATCGAAGGTGGCGAGCCGGCAACCGCGACTCTTCGCGAGAGACGCCAGGTAGGCGTCCGTGACCTGGCGATGACCAACGACGTGGTCGAGATTGACGGTCGTGTAGGAGATCGAGTCCGGCCAGAACTCGCAGCGTGTCGAGGCATACATGGAGGAGAGGGTCATCGCCGCGGTCACCTGGCTCTCGCCGACGCGGATCAGGAACCGAACGAGGGCGCCTTCCACGATCGGGCATAGCGCGATCCGGTCCACTTTCGCCGCCCACGCCGCCGCCCGGGGATGGTGCTCGTGATCGGCCAGCACAAGTGCGATCAGTGCGTTCGCGTCCAGTAGGTATGTGGCGTTCACTCGTCGTCCAGCGCGTCAGCCACCTCGGCGGAGGTCACGCCGCGCCCGAGGCTGATCACGGGAAACCCGCTCGTCGGGTCGGTCGTCACCGTCACGGGCTCACCGAGAGCAGCAAGGCCACGGATCGCCAGGTCGGCGACCACGGTGGATAAGGATTGATTTCGCTCCTGAGCGAGGTCACGTGCCCGGCGGTGCACAGCGGGCGGCAGATCGACCGTTGTTCTCATCTCTGCATCATAGACGCATCAGTAGCGATGCTGTCCGCCAGGGGACCACACCCGTCCGCTCACACGAGACGCGCGGAGGCAGGGCTCCGACGGTCACGGCCAGGGGATCTCCCGAGCATCCACCTCGCGCAGCCTCATGTCGAACCGAGATGTATGCCGTCGGGCCGGACGTCAGTCGGATTCGCCGGTCGTGGGCGGCCAGTTACCGTCAGGGAGTGGCCGAGGCTTTCATCAAACGCGTGATGCTGGTTGCCGATCCGATGGCGGAGCGGACTGGGCATCCGTGGGACCTGCCGGCGGTGACGGCGCTGGCGGACGGCCTGGAGCTGCATCCGAAGGTCACGTACCTGATCGGCGAGAACGGAACCGGGAAATCGACGCTGCTCACCGCGATCGCGCTCGCTGCGGGGATGAGCGCGGAGGGCGGCTCGTCGGGGTACGCGTTCCCCGCCGAAGGCGAGATGTCTGCGGCGTTTGCGCTCTCTCAACGCGCGTCTCACAGCTCGCTCGCCGAATCGGTCCGGCTCGTGCGCGGCGCACGCCGACCCCGGACCGATTTCCTGCTCAGGGCGGAGAGCATGTTCGTCGCCGCCACCTACCTCGAGCAACTTGGCCGGGATGCACTCACCGCGTACGGCGGCCGGTCGCTGCACGAGCAGTCACACGGCGAAGGGTTCCTCGCGATCATGATCGACCGCTTCGGACCCGACGGCCTCTATCTCCTGGACGAGCCCGAAGCCGCTCTCTCGACCCAGAACTGCCTCACCTGTCTGCGGCGCATGCACGAACTCATCAACCAGGGTTCTCAGTTCGTCATCTCCACCCACTCGCCGATCATCCTCGCCTACCCCGACGCGGCCATCTATCGCTGCGCCGACGACGGACTCAATGCGATCGAGTACGAGGACTCAGAGCCCGTCCGGTTGACCACAAGCTTTCTGGGTGCGCGCCGACGATTCCTGGACGAGCTGTTCGCCGACTGCTGACGCCGACACGAGGCGGATCACAGATACCTGAGATGGGGTGCGCGAGCAGCGCTCAGCTGATCTGCGCCGAGTCGGCTAGACGTGAGCGTCCTGCTCGATACGACCGTGCTCATCGATGCGCTTAGGGGCCGGCCGGCGACCGGCATCACCCTGGCGCAGGCGGGCTGCATGATCGCCGCCGTGTGGGGAGGAGGTTTTCGGCCATGCGGAGTATCAGCCCACTCGAGCATCCGGAAAGGCACAAGACAGCGTCTCCGGCGACCGGTAGCATAAAAGTATGACCATGCTCAAGGTTTCCGTCAGCCTCGATCCGGATGTTGCCGAGCGTGCCCGTGAGGACATCGCTGCTGGTAGGACGAACTCTCTGAGCGCCTGGCTCAACGAGGCGGGCCGCGCCCGCCTGGAACGCGACGACCTGAGCAGCGTCCTCAGCGAGATCTTCAAAGCAACTGGGGGACCGCTCAGCGAGCAGGAACTCACCAGCGCGCGCGCCCGGTTGGCCGAAGCCCAGCGGCGATGACGCTCGTTCTCGATGCCGGCGCGCTGATCGCCGTGGAACGGGGCGATCGTCGGACGGCTGCGCTGATCGAAGTCGGTCGCCAGGACGCCCGCGGAATCATCGTCCCGGCCGGGGTCGTCGCTCAGACGTGGCGCAACGAGCCACGGCAAGCGACGCTGGCACGACTGCTCAGCGCCACCGGGGTCCGTATCGAGCCGCTCACCGAGGCGGCCGCGAGAGCTGCGGGGGTGCTGTGCGGCGCCTCGGGGACCAGCGATGTGGTCGACGCATCCGTCGTGATCACCGCGCGGCGTCACCAGGCGACCGTGATCAGCTCCGACCGTGCCGATCTCGTGCGCCTCGACCCGATCCTGCCGGTCGTCGACTGCTGAGTTCGGGCCTACGCAGCAGATAGCCACATGGGGCGCGTGATCATCATCTCGCGACGCGAGCTTCGCAACGACGCCAGCTTGGCACTCCGGAGCGTTGAGCGCTTCACGATCACCGCCAACGGCAGGCCGGTCGCTGAGCTCAGGCGTTGCGTCATCACCACCAGCGCCCGGGTGGCGTGACTCGGCACCACACACCGCTGACGTCAGCGAACATTGTTCTGTTGGAGCGCAAGTGGCGTCCCAAACGGGTACACGTACCATGCACGTAAGGTGTAGAGTTTGTGTATGCCCAGAGTCCGGACCAACATCGAGATCGAGGATGCTTACGTCCAGACGATCATGGAACGCTACGGCGTCCGCACCAAAACCGACGCGGTCGAGCTTGCGCTTCGACATCTCGCCGGCCAGCCGATGACGCGCGAGGAGGCGCTGGGCATGCGCGGAGCGCAGGCGCTCGGTGAGCTCCCAAGCGACACCGGTCCTCGCGTGACGTGATCCTCGCCGACACATCGGCGTGGATCGAATATGACCGGGCGACTGGCAGTGCGGTAGACCAGCGGGTCGCCGAGTTGATCACGGCGGACGGGCCGCTGATGGTGACCGAGCCGGTCGTGATGGAGGTGCTCGCCGGTGCCCGCGATGACGCTCGCGAAAGCGACCTGCGCCGCCTACTACTGAGGGCGGGTTTGCTGCCGTTCGACGCGACGACGGATTTCGATGCAGCAAGCCGGATCTATCGACGCTGCCGCCGCTCTGGAATTACCCCTCGCGGAATGATCGACTGCATGATCGCGGCCGTCGCATGGCGCAGAGGAGCAGCGTTGCTCTGCCGTGATGGCGATCTCAACCATGTCGCGCGCGTCGTCGGCATCGACTTGGACGAGGCCTCAGAAAGTGCTTAGGCTCTGCCACCGCACCTGTAGAACGTGGGTCGAACGACAGTGGCTCGTGTCAGCGAACGTCCGTTCGTAGCGGCACCGCCGCTCCCGAGGGTGGCGTCGCGGCGGGCAGGGGTGTGGTGACTGCGGTTGGTGCAGTCGGTGTGGATGAGACGGGGTTACGCACAGACTGCCGCCCCAGGAAGCGGCCCGACCAGCCGGGCAGCACGCGTCATGCGAGGTACAGCCAGCCCTACCGTGACGCCCCGCCGGGCGTTGTGACCGAGGTCGGGACCGGCGCGGGGACTACGGCAGCCCGCCGTGGGGAACGTCGACCGTCGTCGTCAGCAGAACGGCCTCGCGAGCGTTCGTGCGGTTGTCCTCGGCGAAGTCCGGGGCCGCGCACATAAGCAGTGTCCGGCCATCCTCGCCGCCGAGCATGCACGCGAAGAAGTCCAGCCCGTCGGGCGCCTTGATCTCCTGGACGATCTCGCCGCCGGGCGCGATCCGCACGCAGCGTGCGTTGACCTCGTCCGCACTCCAGATGTGATTCTCCGCGTCGAGTCCGCAGCCATCCGGTCCGAACTGGAGCTGGCCGAGGGTCTGCGCCAGAGTCGTGATCTCGGGCGCCGGCGCGAGCTGCGCCCACACCCGGCGATCGCCCAGCGAGCCGTCGTCGTTGATCGTGAAGCTCGTGTAGCGAGCACCGGCGGTCTCACCCACGATCAGCGTCCTGCCGTCCGGCGTGATCACCGACCCGTTGGGAAACACCAGGTCCTCGGCAGCGATCGACGCCCGGCCGTCCGGGTCGACGCGGATCAGGTTGGCCGTCATCAGATCGCCGCCGGCCATGAGGTCAAAGCCGAAGTTGCCCGCGTAGGCGCGTCCGTGGCGGTCGACCACCATGTCGTTGAGGTGGCCGCCGCAAAATTCGCTCACGTCGGCGTGTTCGCTGACGCCCGCCTCGCCTGACCACCGCAGGATCCGGTGATCGCGCATCGAGGCCACGAGCATCGACCCGTCCGGCATCCAACCGAGCCCGGACGGCTGCCCCTCCACCTCAAGCACCTCGCGCGAGTCACCGCTCGGGCTGACGCTCAGCACCAGGTGGCGGTAGAAGTCTGACACCCACCACCGGCCGTCGTGCCACCGCGGGCTCTCGAAGAACGAGCCTCCTTCGAGCAGAGTGTGAAGCTGAGGGCGAGCCACGTCCTTT
>CAZZYU010000075.1:0-3993 GCA_964658375.1 uncultured Acetobacteraceae bacterium
CGGCGCGGGCGGCCGGCGCGGTCGCCAAGCATCGACCGGGCGATGGTCTCCATGACGCGCCTGAGCATCGCCCGACCGGCGGCGTCGTTGATCGCCGCGCCGGATGAGACGGTGCGCAGGGACCGGCGCGCGACGCGGGTCGCGATCCTCACCGGGCTGATCTTCATCGTCGCCGGCCTGGTCAAGTTCGTGCTCCACCACTGGGAGCTGCACGCGTTTCGCAGCTTTGGCCTGCCCTGGCCCTCGGCGCTGGAGATCGTCGCCGGGGTCGTGGAGACCGGCGGCGGGATCCTGCTCGTGGCCCGCCGCTGGATCGTGCCGGCCTGCGTCCTGTTGTCGGTCACGATGGTCGTCGCGATCGTCTCCTCGGGGATCCTGCACGGGGACGTGATCCCGAGCCTCACGCTCGCCCCCGCGCTGCTGGTTGCCACGCTGTACCTGCTGGGGCGGGGACTGAGACGGTGAGCGCGGAGCGCTACCCGCTGCTCGAGGACGCCCAGATGTTGATCTGGCCGTCGACGGCGTAGCGGTCGATCTCCTCCAGCTCGGCGTCGTCGAACTCCAGGCGCTCCAGCGCCGCGACGCTGTTCTCCAGCTGGGCGACGCTCGAGGCCCCGACCAGCGCCGAGGTCACGCGGGGATCGCGCAGCGTCCAGGCGATCGCCAGCTGGGCCAGCGTCTGGCCGCGGCGCGTGGCGATCTCGTGCAGGGCACGCGCTCGCTGGACGTTCTCGTCGGTGATCAGGTCCTGGGAGAAGTGCAGGCCCCGGCGCACCCGGGAATCCTCCGGCACGCCGTCCAGGTACTTGTCGGTGAGCAGGCCCTGGGCCAGCGGTGAGAAGGCGATCGCCCCCACGCCCTCGCGGTCCAGCACATCGAGCAGCTCGGATTCGATCCAGCGGTTGAACATCGAGTAGGACGGCTGGTGGATGAGCAGCGGCGTGCCGAGCTGGGAGAGGATCTCGATCGCCTCCTCGGTGCGCCGCGGCCCGTAGGAGGAGATCCCGACGTAGCGCGCCTTGCCGCTGCGCACCGCGGCGTCCAGCGCCCCCATCGTCTCCTCCAGCGGCGTGTCGGGATCGAAGCGGTGCGAGTAGAAGATGTCGACGTAGTCCAGCCGCATCCGGGCCAGCGAGTCCTCCAGCGAATCGAGCAGGTACTTGCGCGACCCGTGGTTTCCGTAGGGCCCGGGCCACATGTCATAGCCGGCCTTGGTCGAGATCACCAGCTCATGGCGCAGGTGGGCGAAGTCCTCGGCGAGGATCCGCCCGAAGTTGGTCTCGGCGCTGCCGTAGGGCGGGCCGTAGTTGTTGGCCAGGTCAAAGTGGGTGATGCCCAGGTCAAACGCGCGACGCAGGATCGCCCGTGAGGTCGCCAGCGGGCGGTCGTCGCCGAAGTTCTGCCACAGGCCGAGCGAGATCGGCGGCAGCTTCAGGCCGCTGCGCCCGCAGCGGCGGTAGCTCGTGGTGTCATAGCGGCTCGGCGCCGGGACGTAGGTCGAGGCCGGGCCGATGTCGGCATCGGAGTCCATGCGGCGATTCTCCCAGGTGACGTCGGGCGGCGCTCGGCGCCCGGGTGACCGCGGTGCGCCGCTCGGCCGGACGGTGATCGGCCGGTTTGGCCATCCGGATAGTGACCCCTCATCAAAGGTCACCTAGATTGCCCTCGGTTTCACCCGAGACCAGGCCGCCTCGTGTTGGCCAGACTCGCCCGTCCGCCGCCAGGAAGGAACCAGACTCACGATGCCTATCCGTCAGCAGAACGTGAACGCCGCCCAGTGGAGCGTCAATGGCCACGCGATCGGGGCGCCGGACCTGACGAACTCCGACAACCAGATCTTCGGCGTCAACGTGTTCAGCCCGCTGATCCAGCGCCAGCGTCTGCCCAAGGACGTCTATCGCAAGCTGTCCAAGACGCTGGCCAAGGGCGAGGCGCTGGACACGTCGCTGGCCGACTCCGTCGCGCTGGCGATGAAGGAGTGGGCGCTGGAGAAGGGCGCCACCCACTACAGCCACGTGTTCCAGCCGCTCACCGGCGTGACCGCCGAGAAGCACGACTCCTTCTATGGCCCCACGGGCGAGGGGACGGCGCTGGCCGAGTTCTCCGGCAAGGAGCTCATCCAGGCCGAGCCCGATGCCTCCTCGTTCCCCTCCGGAGGCCTGCGCTCGACCTTCGAGGCTCGCGGCTACACCGCCTGGGACCCGACCAGCCCCGCCTTCATCCTGGAGAACGCCAACGGCGCGCTGCTCTGCATTCCGACGGCGTTCGTCTCCTGGACCGGCGAGGCCCTCGACGCCAAGATCCCGCTGCTGCGCTCCATGGACGCGCTCTCGAAGTCGGCGATCCGAGCGCTGCGGCTGTTCGGCAAGGACCACGTGGAGCGGATCTTCACCACGATCGGGCCGGAGCAGGAGTACTTCCTGATCGACGAGCAGTACTACTTCGAGCGACCGGACCTGTACACCACCGGCCGCACGCTGTTCGGCGCCGCGCCGCCCAAGGGCCAGGAGCTCGACGACCACTACTTCGGCTCGATCCCCGAGCGGGTCCTCTCCTACATGCTCGACACCGAGAAGGAGCTGGCCAAGCTCGGCGTGCCGATCAAGACCCGTCACAACGAGGTCGCCCCCGGCCAGTACGAGCTGGCGCCGATCTTCGAGAACACCAACGTCGGCTCTGACCACCAGCAGCTGACGATGTCGGTGATGCAGAACGTCGCCCGGCGCTACGGGCTCGTCTGTCTCCTGCACGAGAAGCCGTTCGCCGGCGTCAACGGATCGGGCAAGCACAACAACTGGTCGATGGGCACCGACGACGGTGAGAACCTCATGGACCCCGGCGACACCCCGCACGAGAACCTCCAGTTCCTGTTCTTCTGCGCGGCGGTCATCCAGGCCGTCAACAAGCACCAGGGCCTCCTGCGGGCCTCGGTGGCCGGCGCCGGCCAGGACCATCGCCTCGGGGCCAACGAGGCGCCGCCCGCGATCATCTCGATCTTCCTCGGCTCCGAGCTGGAGAAGGTGTTCGGAGCGATCGAGCGCGGCGAGGCCGGTGAGTCGACCCCCGAGTCCTTCCTGGGTCTGGGCACGCCGGTGCTGCCGCCGCTGCCGCTGCACGGCGGGGATCGCAACCGGACGAGTCCGTTCGCGTTCACCGGTAACAAGTTCGAGTTCCGCGCCGCCGGCTCCAGCCAGTCGCTGGCGCTGACCAACACCGTGCTCAACACGATCGTCGCCGAGGCCGTCGACTATCTGTCGGAGGAGCTGGAGGACGCGCTGGAGTCCGGGGCGTCGCTCGAGGACGCGCTGCGGCCGATCCTCCAGCGCAGCTACGCGGCCAACAAGCGGATCGTGTTCGGCGGCGACGGCTACTCGGCGGAGTGGCACGAGGAGGCCGAGGCCCGCGGGCTGCTCAACCTCGTGTCCACGGCCGACGCGCTCCCGCAGCTGGTCAGCGACGACACCGAGACCGCGTTCACCAACTACGGGGTGCTCACCCAGCGTGAGCTGGAGTCGCGCTACGAGGTGCTGCTGGAGCAGTACGTGATGACGCTCAACATCGAGGCCGAGACGACGGCCTCGATCGCCAAGACGATGCTGCTGCCCGCGGCGGCGCGTCACCTGGCGTTGCTCAACGGCGCCGAGCTGGGTGAGCTCGCCTCCGAGACCAGGGAGCTGATCGGCTCCCTGGTCGAGGCGATCAGGGGCCTGGAGTCGGCCAACCTCGAGGACAACCAGCCCCAGGGCGACATGCTGAAGGCCGCGCAGTACACCCGGGACACCACGATTCCCGCGATGAACGCGGTCCGGGAGGTCGCCGACAAGCTGGAGAAGGTCGTCGCCGACGACCTCTGGCCGCTGCCCAAGTACTCCGAGATGCTGTTCGTGAAGTAGACGCACCGGCGCCCGCCGCAGGGCGCCTGCCGCGACGGCCCGAACCGCCGCGCGCCCGCCATCGACCCGGGGAGCGTCACGCTCTCGGTCGACGAAGGGC
>CAZZYU010000075.1:4003-16717 GCA_964658375.1 uncultured Acetobacteraceae bacterium
CCGCAACCACGGGCGCGCGGCGGTCGTTCGCGACGCCGCGCACCACAACTTGCGGGAGCGCGGCGGTCGTTCGCTACGGTGGGCCGCCGTATGGACGCAGACTGCGTGGCGCACGGTCGTCGACGACGGCCGTTCTGGCTGCGCCGCCTCTCATCTCTGACGCTGACCCTCGCCATCATCGGGGCCGTCGCGGCGCCGGTCACGATCACGGCCGGCCCGGCCCGTGCCGGTACCGGTGGAGCCGGGTTGGGCACCGGCACCGGCTCGGGCTCGGGGACCGGCTCGGGCCATCCCAAGCGCACGGCCACTCGCCATGCGCACACGCCGACCCATCGCGCTCGCACGCCGCGCCGGCGGTCCCGACGCCGGCCACGCCGGCGCCCGAGTCACCGCGCCGCGGCGCGCAACCCCCTGGACGGTCGAGCGATGTGGATCTGGGAGCTGCCGCGCACCAGCGGCGGCGACCTGCCGTCGATCATCGCCGGCGCGCACCGTCACGGGGTCTCGACGCTGATCGTCAAGAGCAGCGACGGAACCAACCTGTGGTCGCAGTTCACCCCGGCGCTGGTGTCGGCACTGCACGCCAACCACCTGCGGGTGTGCGCCTGGCAGTACGTCTACGGCAACCATCCCGGGATCGAGGCCGACCTCGGCGCCGACGCGGTCCGGGACGGCGCCGACTGCCTGATCATCGACGCCGAGAGCGAGTACGAGGGCAAGTATGTCGCCGCCCAGCGCTACATCCACGACCTCCGCGAGCAGATCGGCGCCCGGTATCCGCTGGCCCTGGCCGGCTTCCCCTACGTCGACCTGCACCCCGCCTTCCCCTATTCGGTGTTCCTCGGGCCCGGCGGCGCGCAGACCGACGTGCCCCAGATGTACTGGCGCGACATCGGGTCAAGCGTCGACGCCGTCTTTGCCCACACGTATTCCTTCAACCGCATCTACGAGCGTCCGATCTTCCCACTCGGGCAGCTCTACGCCCACCCGCCCGCACGTCAGATCATGCGCTTCCGGGAGCTGTCAAAGGACTACGGCGCCCCGGGGGTGAGCTGGTGGGACTGGCAGCAGGCACGCCCCCGGGAGTGGACGGCCCTCTCGGCGCCGGCCGGCCGGCTGGCGGACGACACCCCCGACACGCTGATGGCGGCGGTGGGACGCGGCGCAGTCGGCGATCTCGTCGTCTGGGCCCAGGAGCATCTCGTCGGCGCCGGGATCCCGAGCGCGATCGACGGCGACTTCGGCGCGCGGACCCAGGTGGCGGTGCAGGCCTTCCAGGCCGCGCACGGCCTGGCGGCCGACGGGGTCATCGGCCCCGAGACCTGGCAGGCGCTCCTGCGCTACCGGCCCGCGGCGGTCACCTGGGTCCACCACGGACGCCGCACGGTCGCCGACGACGCCCTCCGGGCGCAGGTGTCCCCCGCCGGCGGCGGCGCGGCGCTCACGCTTCCGGTTCCCGTCTCGGCCTCGCGTCACGCCCGCCGCGACGAGATCCCCGGGAGCCTGGGCAGTGGATCGCCCGACGGCCTCTAGTTCACACGAGGCCATGCTCACGCGCGTAGGCGACGAGCTCGGCCCGGGTGCTGTGCCGGGTCTTCTGCTGGATGTGGGCGCGGTGGGACTCGACGGTGCGCACGCTCAGATACAGGCGGGAGGCGATCTCGCCATTGGTGTGGCCGAGCGCGATCAGCTCCAGCACCTCGAGCTCGCGCCGAGAGAGGTCATCGGGCGGCGCCGGCCAGCCGGGGTCGGCGACCTCGGCGGCCAGCCGGGCGCCCAGCTCCGGATTGAGATAAGTGCGGCCGGCCGCGGCGGCGCGGATGGCGCCGATCAGCTCCTGCTCGGCGGCCTCCTTGAGCACGAAGCCGCTGGCGCCGGCGCGCAACGCGTCCCGGGCGAGCTGGGGGTCGGTGGCCATCGTCAGCACGACGATCCGGGTCTCGGGCGCCGCGGCTCGGATCCTCGGAATCGCCGGGATCGACGAGCCGTCGGGCATGTTGACGTCGAGCACGAGCACGCGCGGATGGTGGGCGACGACCCGGCGCTCGGTGAACGCCACGTCGCCGGTCTCGGCCACGACCGAGAAGTCATCCTGGGCGTCGAGCAGCAGCCGCAACCCCGCCCGTACGACCCGGTGGTCTTCGGCGAGCACGATCGTGATCGGCTCCCCGTCAGCACCCCCGTCCGCCGCCCCCGGGTCAGCCGCGCTCACCCGGTCTGCTCCAGCACCGTCCCGGCCTGCACCCGCTCCGGGGTCTCGGCGTGCAGCGCGACGGCACCGCGCACGACCACGCCGGCCTCGAAGGTGACGTCGCCCTGTACCACGAGCCGCTGCGCCGCGCGCAGCGACGGCGCCCCGGCGGGGAACCGGGCCTCGAAGGCGTCGATCATCCGGTAGTAGCGGGTGTCAAGCTCGACGTAGGGCAGGTCATCGGTGCGTTCGGGCACCGGGGTGACCGTCATCTCGTCTGACAGGGCATACACGTCGGAACGCAGCACGAGCAGATCGTCGGTCGTCTTGACCGGGGCGAAGCGGGTACGCGGGACAAGCAGCAGCTCGGCCCCGGGGAAGCTCTCGATCGCCGCGCCCATCGCGCTCTCCAGCTGGATCACCGGCGTCGACTCGGGATCGCGCGGATCGACCGTCTTGCGGTTGACGATCAGCGGCAGCTCAAGCACCCCCCCGGTCTGCTCGAGCGTCGCGGCCAGCACGCGCAGGTCGACCCACAGGTTGTTGGTGTTGTAGTAGCGCCAGCGGCGGTAGTCGCGGAACGAATCGGCGTCCTGGGGCGGGGTCTGGGCGCTCTCGCGCAGCACGAGCTGGCCGTCTGCGCGCCGCTGGGCGACGTGCCCGCCCTTGCGGTCGGCCTCGGTCCCCTGCACGACCTCCATCAAAAACGGGATCTCGCCGGCCGCCATGTGCGCAGGCACCCGCGGGTCCAGCTGGGCGCCGAGGTTGTCGGAGTTGGAGATCATCGCGTAGCGGATCCCCCGCGCCAGCAGGGCGTCGAGCATCCCCGAGCGCCGCAGCGCTCCGTAGACGTCGCCGTGGCCCGGCGGGCACCACTCCAGCACCGGCGCCGACGGCCAGCTGACCGGCGTCAGGGTCTCCGCGTCGAGCTTGGGGATCATCGACTGCATGAAGTCGGAGTCCAGGCCCTCGGTGGCGACCGGCGCGCCGGCGGCCAGGGCGCGCAGCGTCGGCTCCCGGGTCGCGTCGGAGTCCATCAGCACGAGCGGTAGCGCGACGCCGTAGCGCCGGCGCAGATGCAGGGTCTGGCCGACGATGATGTCCAGGAACGTGCGGCCGTCGCGCGCCTCCATCAGCGACTTGGGCTGTTGCAGGCCCATCGAGGTCGCCAGTCCCCCGTTGAGCTTGATCAGCGCGACCTCGCGCAGAACCGCGGCGGTGTCGGCGCCGACGGCGGGCAGGTCCTCCAGGGCCGGGGCGTCACCGGCGGGCACCAGGTCGGCGCTGGGGATCAGCGCCTGGTCGCCCTCGATCAGCCGGTCATAGGCGCTGAGAAAGGACTCGATCGCCTCCTCGTGCGCTCCGGCATCGCGCATCGTCTGCGCCGCGGCGTCTCGTCCCGGCTCGCTCATCCCCTCATTGTGCCGCGCGCGGCGGGTGCGGCAGATCGCGGCTGGTGGCCGACGCCCGATTCACACCACGGGCGGAGCCACGCCGGCGGCGCCGCCGCCGTTACCCCCGAGATGGGCCTCCATCCGGGCCCGGCGGTACTCCTCGACGACGATGTCGGTCAACTCCTCGACCGAGGTCTCGGCGGTCGGCTTGTCCAAGCCGATCACGCCGTCCTGGATGAGGTTGACGCGATCGCAGGCCTGCAGCACGTGCACGTAGTTGTGGAGGATCATGATGATCGAGACCTTGCCCTCGGCCTTGAGGCGCGCGATGAGGTCAAGGATCATCGCCCCCTCCTTGGCGCCCATCGCCGCCAACGGCTCGTCGAGCAGGATGATGTCCGCATCGCCGGAGATCGTCCGGGCGACCGCGATCGCCTGACGCTGACCGCCGGAGAGACGGGCGGCGGGCACGTCGATGGAGGGGATGTTGATCCCGATCTCGTCAAGCGCGGCGCGCGCCTCGGCGCGCATCTTGCGGTTCTCCAGGAACGGGAACGGCTTCGTCACCTTCTCCCGGCGCAGGAACAGGTTGTGATACACCGACAGCTCGTTGATGAGCGCGAGATCCTGGAACACGCAGTCGATCCCCGCCTTGCGCCCGTCCTCGACGGTCCGCGGGTTGTAGCTCTCACCCTTGACGGTCACCGTTCCGGAGTCCGGTCGCTGAAAGCCGGCGAGGATCTTGATCAGCGTCGACTTCCCGGCGCCGTTGTCGCCGAGCAGTCCCAGCACCTCGCCCTTGCGCAGATGCATGCTGATGTCACGCAGGGCCACCGTCGCCCCGAAGCTCTTCTGGACGTGCTCGACGCGCAGCACGTCGTCCTCGGCGGTCGCCGGCGCGACGATCTTCTCGGGAGATGGTGTGCGGTCAGCCACGCCCTGCCCCCGTTCGGAAGCGGTTCACGTAGGTGTTGACGGTCATGGCGATGAGGATCGCGATGCCCAGGTACAGGAACTCGTAGTTGGCCGAGATGCCGGTGATGATCAGCCCGTCGTGCAGCACCCCGAGGAAGAGCGCGCCCAGCAGCGCGCCGACGACCGTGCCGGAGCCACCGGTGAGCAGCGTCCCGCCGATGACCGCCGCCGAGATCGCCTGGAACAGGATCTCGTTGGCGCCCGAGGGGTCCGGGGTCGCCGACGTCGTGCGCGTCGCCTCGAGGACCCCCACGAAGCCGGCCAGGACCGCGCAGACCGCGAAGTTGCGGATCATGTTGCGCCGGGCCGAGATGCCGGCTTCCGCGGCGCCGAGCCGGTTGCCGCCGACCGCGACGGTGTAGAGACCCCACCGCGTGAACGACAACGCGATCTGCAAGATGATCACGATGCCCACCGCCCAGATCAGCTCCGAGTAGGTCCCGCCGCCGAACACCTTCTCAAACGTCGAGTTGCCGAGGATCGTCGTGCCCGCGGGCGTGATCTGCGTGTTCTTGGAGACGACAAGCGTGAGTCCCTCCAGAGCGAAGAGCGTGCCGAGCGTCGTCACGAACGACGAGATCCCGACCGTCACGACGAAGAACCCGTTGATGACCCCGACGAGGCCCATCACGATCAGCGACAGGATCAACGACAGAATGACCGGGATCCCCGCCTGGTGGAACTCGTTCATGACAAACGGCGCGAACAGGTAGGTGCCGCCGACCGACAGGTCGATCTCGCCGTTGATCATCACGAACACCTCGCCGGCGGCGATGATCGCGAACGGCGCGAACGACGGCAGCAGTGCGTTCTCGACGTTGCCGGAGCTGGCGAAGTGGCTCGACTTCGCGATGAAGTAGAGAATCGCGACGATCGTCACGACGATGATCGAGCCCTCGCGCAGCGTCAGCAGGCGCTTCAGCGGGCTGAGGCCCGCCTCGCGGCGGGCCTCCTCCGTGGTCTTCGGGGGCGGCTGGGAGGCTCCCTGTCCCTGGGTGTCGGACACAACCGCCATCGGCTAGGCCTTCGCGACTCCCGCCGAGGTGGCGGTGCCCTCGTAACGGCTCTTGGTCGACACGTACGGGCCGATCGTCGACTTGGTGACGAACTTCAGGCCGGTGTTGACGTCGGCCGGGCCCGTCAGCTTCTGCGAGGCGTTGTACATGTACATCTGCAGGATCGGCAGGAATCCTTGCAGATAGGGCTGCTGGTCGATCGTGAAGTCCAGGTCGCCGGCCTGCATCAGGGTCTCGGTGATCGGAGTGAGGTCAAAGCCTCCGCCCTTGACTCCCTTGGAGCGCAGGTTCTGCTTGCGGATGACCTGAGCGATGCCCTGGGTCGTGCCGCCGTCGACCGCGAACAGGCCCTTGGTGTTCGGGTGTCCGGTGACGTAGGAGGAGACCGCGGTCAGCTCAGCCGGCACCGCCGCCCCGGACGTGATCACGTGCGGAGTGATGTTGGACTGCTTCTTGAGCACGGCGAGGGCGCCGTTGATGCGCGGCTGGATGTTGGCCGAGCCCGGTGTGGCGATGAACAGCGCCACATCCCCGGTCACCCCGAGGTCGATGATGTGCTGGCCCATCTCCTGGCCGGCGACATACAGATCCTGCCCGATGTAGGCGAGCCGGGCGTTGGGCTCGTCGGCGTTATAGGAGACGACCGGAATGCCCTTGGCGATCGCCGCCGCGACCTGCTTGTTGAACGCGTTGGGGTCGATCAGCGCGATGCCGATGCCGTTCGTGCCGCCGGCGACGGCGGCGTTGAACGCGCTGACCATCTCGCCGACGTTCGAGGTCTGCGAACCCGTCCACTGATACGTGCAGCCGAGCAGCTTGCAGGCGTCGGCGGCGCCGTTCTGCGTCGGGGTGAAGAACGTGTTCGTCGTCACATGGTTGACAAGCGTGAACTTGTACCCCGTGGTGTCGCCGAAGATGTTCGACGCCGCGCTGCCGCTGGTGGCGGCGCTGGCCGAACTGGACTTCGAGCTCGAGCTCCCGCACGCCTGCAGGGCCAGCGCGGCGATTCCCGCAGCACCTCCGGTCAGCGCTGTCCGGCGCGAGATCTGGGCCAGCCGCTTCTGGGGCGTCTCCGGCTGCTTGCGCTCGTCCCACTCGAGCCGTTCCACGGCGTCGTGAACCACATCCTCATCAGACATTCACAGCTCCTCTCTCTCCACCGTCGGCATCCGCCGACGGCGGCTCACCTCTGGCAACTCTCCTCGAATGAACACTACGCCGATGGGCGGCGGTCTGCGACCGAGTTCCGCTTCGACGGGGTGGCGGGGCGCCATGTTAGCGGTCACATCTTCTCAATGTCAACTGGGGTCGGTGACGGGCGTGGCCGATCCGGGGAGCGCCTGAGCGTGCTCGCGCGCACGATCAGCTCCGGTGCCACCAGCGAGCCCTCGGGTGGCGCCTGGCGGGCGTCGAACGCCGCGATCGCCTGCACGAGCACGAGCAGGCTGCGGTTGCCGACCTCCCCGAAGTCCTGGCGCACGGTCGTCAGCGGCGGGGTGAAGAACGGCGCCTCGGGGATGTCGTCAAAGCCGACGATCGACACCTCCTCCGGGATCCGCCGACCGACCTCGTGCATCGCCCGCAGCACCCCGAGCGCCATCTGGTCGTTGGAGACGAACACCGCGCTCACCTCGCGGTCGTCGGCCAGGCGCGAGCCGACCTGGTAGCCCGCGTGAGCGCTCCAGTCGCCGGTCAGCGGCGCCGGCGCCGACACCCCCGCGCGCTCAAGCGCCGACCGCCAGCCGGCGACTCGCTGCTGGGACTCCAGCGAGTCCGGCGGACCGGCCACGTGGTGGACGGTTCGATGTCCGAGATCCAGCAGGTGGCGCGTCGCGAGATCCGCCCCGGCACGCTGATCGATCGAGACGACCGGCACGCCCTGGTCGGGGCCGGCCTCGACGGCGACCAGTGGCACCTCGGGCGAGGCCTCGGCGAGCGCCGCCGCCGCCGTCGCCTCGTTGACGATCACCAGAATCCCCTCGACGCCCTGCACCCGGAGCCGCTCCACCGCCTCGGAGACGGTCGCTCGGTCCAGCGCGCGCAACGAGACGATGATGATGAAATACCCGGCGCGGTGCGCGGCGCGCTCGATCCCGAACAGCGTCGAGGCAGGCCCGTAGAGCGTCGTGTCAAAGCTCACCACTCCCAGCGTGCGCGTGCGACCGGTGGCCAGCGCCCGCGCGGTCAGGTTGGGGCGATATTCCAGCTGCTCCATCGCCGCCAGGACCCGCTCGCGGGTGGCCGGCTTGACGTGGCGTGAACCGTTGATCACGCGCGACACCGTCTGGTGAGAGACCCCGGCCAGCCGGCCGACATCCGCCATCACCGCCGCTCGCCGGCGCGCCGGCGTCTGGCCATCGTGCTGCACCTGCGCTCCTCTCCGCCCTCGCCTACAGCGAAGACGTGGGGATGTTAGCGCTCACAGACGGGTGCGGCTCGCCGGTTGTTCAACCGTCCAGCAGATGCGCGCCCGGACCCGACGCCGGCTGTCAACCGTCCAGCAGATGCGCGCCCGGGCCGGGCGCCACCCGCTGCGCGCCGGCGGGCGCCGGCGTGTCGGGCCCCAGCAGGCCGAGCACATGGCCGCCGAACCCGCCGCCGATCAGCCGGGCGCCCGCCGCGCCTCCGGCGCGCAGCCTGGCCACCGTCGCCTCGACGGCCGGCGTCGAGATCTCAAAGCGGTCTCGCAGGCTCGCGTGGGAGGCGTCCAGCAGCTCCCCCACCCGCGCCAGATCGCCATCGTCCAGAGCGGCGATCGTCTCGCGCACCCGCTCGTTCTCGCCGATCACATGCTCGGCGCGCCCGCGCAGCGGCCACGGCAGCGTGCCGGCCATCTCGGCGGTCACCTCGCGCAGGCTGTCGACCCCGAGCTCCGCGCACGCCTGGTTGCACTCCGTGCGCCGCTGGTTATAGCCGTCCTGCGGCCCGTCGCCCGCGTTGGCGTGGCTCTCTCCGGAGTCCAGGGTGACCAGCGACCAGCGACCGAGATCAAGCGGGACGGGGGTGATCTCCAGCGTGGCGAAGTCGATCGCCAGCGCCGTGTCGCGTCGGCCGCACAGCGACGCCAGCTGGTCCAGCAGACCCGTCTGCGCGCCGACCCAGTCGTTCTCCACGCGCGAGCAGATCCGTGCCAGCGTGACGGGATCGGGAACCGGCTCGCCGGCGACCGCCAGCAGCGCCAGGCACAGCGCCACCTCCAGCGCCGCCGAGGAGGACAGGCCCGACCCCCGGGGTACGGTCCCGCTGATCTGGACGTGGACGCCGGACAGCGCGACGCCGGCGCGCTGCAGCTCGGCGGCAACGCCCCGCGCGAACGCCCGCCATCCCGGCACGGGCCTCGGGTCGTCGAGGTCGAAGCTGTCGTGCGCGTCCAGATCCCGGGCGACGACCGCCACGCGTCGGTCGTCGGTCGCCGTGGCGCGGGCGCGGACCCCCTCGCGGATCGCGAAGGGCAGCGCCAGGCCTCCGTTGTAATCGGTGTGCTCGCCGATCAGGTTGACGCGCCCTGGGGCGAACGCGGTGACCGCATCCCCCACGCAGTACCCTCCTCTCGTGATCGTCCACGACATTGTGCACGTGGACGCGCCGGCGCCGACGGCTCGCCGATGACGCTGCGCTGGGGCGTGCTCTCGACGGCGGCGATCAACGACGCATTCCTCGCCGGAGTCGCCGCCAGCGACGCGGGCGAGGTCACCGCGGTGGCCAGCCGGGACGCCGCCCGCGGCCGCGCCTACGCGCAGCAGCGCGGCATCCCCCGCGCGCTGGCCGACTACGACGCGCTGCTCGCCGACCCCGAGGTCGACGCGGTGTACATCTCGCTGCCCAACGCGCTGCACCTGCCCTGGAGCGAGCGGGCCCTGCGGGCGGGCAAGCACGTCCTCTGCGAGAAGCCGCTGGGCCGCGACCCCGCGGCGGTGTCGGCGGCGTTCGATTGCGCGCAGGCCGAGGGTCTGGTGCTCAGCGAGGCCTTCATGTACCGCCATCACCCGCAGACGCTCGCTCTCGCCGAGCTCGTGGCGGAGGGCGCGATCGGCGCCGTACGGACGATCCGCTCGCACTTCGGCTTTGCGCTCGCCGACCGCGGCGACGTGCGCCTCGACGCGGACCTGGAGGGCGGGGCGCTGATGGACGTCGGCTGCTACTGCGTCAGCGTCTCCCGGATGCTGGCCGGAGAGCCCGAGACGGCGGCGGGGATCCAGGTGCTCGGTGGTGACGGAGCCGGGGTCGACGTCTCCTTCGCGGGCACGTTGGGCTTCGCCGGCGGGGTGCTGGCGCACTTCGACGCGAGCTTTCGCCAGACTCCCACCAGCGGGCTGGAGGTCGTCGGGGAGGCGGGCACGCTGCGCCTCGCCGATCCCTTCCACATCCGCGCGCCGGGCCTCGAGCTGCGAACCGGCGACGGCACGCGGTGGATCGACGTGGCGCCCGCCGACAGCTACCGGCTGGAGGCCGAGGATCTCGCGCGCGCCGCGCGCGGAGAGTCGCCGCCGCGGTTGGGACGCGCCGACGCGGTCGGCCAGGCGACGGTCCTGCAGGCGCTCTACGCGGCGGCGGCAGTGCAGGGTTGAGCGGGCGCCCGACGGACCCGGGCGCGCGGACTCAGGTGCGCGACGGCGAGGCGACCGCGGAGGCCATCTCTGACTCGATGCCGACCGAGCCCCGCGACGCGCCGATCGCGTCCTCCGCGTCGACGCTGAGGTCAAACCGCATCCGCAGCTCGGTCCCGCCGGCAGGCGGGGTGACGATCGTCATGTGATCCGAGATCCGGGCGATCAACCCGAGGCCGAGCCCGAGGCCCGGGCGGTCGGTCCGCGGGCGCAGCCCACAGCCGTCGTCGGAGATCACCACCCAGAGTTCCCCCGCGTCGACGTGGGCGATCATCCGGATGTGGCCCGCCGCTCCGCGATAGCCGTGGACGATCGCGTTGGTGACGGCCTCGGAGACCGCGAGGCGAACGTCGTCGATCTGCGCGACGCTCGCACCGGCGGCGGTGGCGAATCCGGCGATGTCCCTGCGCGCACGACCGACGCTCGCGGGCTCCGCCTCGTAGGTCTCACGCAGATTGGGGGTGATGGACCGCATGAAGGCTGTCTTACCCGGTGGGCGCCGAGCCTACGCGGACCTGACGGACACGCGGACGAGCGCGGACCCGGCCGGGCCGCCGACAACCTTGCCATGATCGTGTCAAGGTTGCTAGGGTCCGGTGGGTGATGCGTGACTTCCTCGCCGCCACCCGCGAGCGCACAGTCGTCTACGACGGGGCGATGGGCGCCACCCTGGAGCAGTTCGATCTCAGCCTGGAGCGCGACTACCGGCTGCCCGGGCGCTGCCATGAGGCGCTCGTGCTCAACCGTCCTGACGTGATCGAGGGCGTTCACAGCTCGATGGTCGAGGCCGGCGCCGACGTGCTGGAGACCGACACCTTCCAGGCCTCTCGGCTCAAGCTCGGCGAGTGGGGCCTGGAGGCTCACACCCGTGAGATCAACGTCAAGGCGGCCGAGATCGCCCGACGGGCGGCCGGTGAGAGCCGCTTCGTCGCCGGCTCGATCGGCCCGACCGGCTTCCTGCCCTCCTCCGATGACCCGACGCTCGGCCAGATCACGTTCGCCCAGCTGCACGAGGTGTTCACCGAGCAGGCCGCCGGCCTGCTGGAGGGCGGCGTCGATCTGATGATCATCGAGACCACGCAGGACATGCTCGAGCTCAAGGCCGCGGTGTTCGGGATCCGCGAGGCCTGCGCCGCCGCCGGGCGCACGGTCCCGATCCAGTGCAGCGTGTCGCTGCTGCCCCAGGGCGGCAAGATGCTGCTGGGCACCGACATCAGCGCCGTGCTCGCCACGCTGGAGGCGCTCAAGGTCGACGTGATCGGCCTCAACTGCTCGACCGGGCCCGAGGACATGCGCGACGCGATTCGCTTCCTCGGCGAGTTCAGCTCGGTGCCGGTGCACTGCATCCCCAACGCCGGGCTGCCGTTGCAGGGGCCCAACGGCGAGACGATCTTCCCCGAGGAGCCCGGGCCGCTCGCCGACGTGCTCGGCGACTTCGTCGACCGTTACGGCATCTCGATCGTCGGCGGCTGCTGCGGCACCACGCCCGAGCACATCTCCGCGATCGCGCAGCGGGTCGCCGACCGCGTGCCGACGGCTCGTCCGGCCCGTCGCGCCGCACACGTGAGCTCGATGATCGCCGCGACCCCCCTGGTCCAGTCGCCCCGCCCGACGATCGTCGGCGAGCGTGTCAACTCCCAGGGGTCGCGCAAGGCCAAGGAGATGCTGCTCGCCGACGACTACGACGGCCTGCAGGTCGTGGCCGAGGATCAGGTCACCGGCGGCGCCCACGTGCTCGATGTCTGCGTCGCGCTGACCGAACGCCAGGACGAGGCCGAGCAGATGCGCCAGGTGGTCAAGCGGATCTCGCTCACCCAGCCGGCGCCGATCCAGGTCGACTCCACCGAGCCCGACGTGATCGACCTCGCCCTGCAGCAGATCCCGGGCCGGGCGATCGTCAACTCGGTCAACCTCGAGGCCGGGCGCGACAAGCTCGACCGGGTGGTCCCGCTCGCCAGGGCCCACGGCGCCGCGCTGATCGCGCTCACCATCGACGAGGTCGGGATGGCCAAGACGGCGGAGCGCAAGCTCGAGATCGCCCAGCGCATCACCCAGCTGTGCTGCGAGGAGCACGGCCTGGACCGCGACGCGCTCATCTTCGACTGCCTCACCTTCACGCTCACCACGGGCGACCCCGAGTGGCGCCCCAGCGCGATCGCGACGATCGAGGGCATCCGCGCGATCAAGACCCAGATCCCCGGCGTGCAGACGTCGCTGGGCGTCTCCAACGTCTCCTTCGGCGTCGGGCTCCCGGCGCGCTCGGTGCTCAACAGCGTGTTCCTGCACCACTGCGTGGAGGCGGGGCTGGACCTGGCGATGGTCAACCCCAACCACATCACGCCCTACTCCGAGATCCCCGACGCCGAGCGTGAGCTCGCCGACGATCTCGTGTTTGACCGCCGCGAGGACGCGCTGGAGCGGTTCATCGCCCACTTCGAGTCCAAGGGCCCTGCCGAGGCCGAGGGCGCGTCGGCCGCCGACCCGACCGAGGGCATGGAGCCCGAGGAGGCGCTGCACTTCCACATCCTGCG
>CAZZYU010000076.1:0-16530 GCA_964658375.1 uncultured Acetobacteraceae bacterium
CGGTCAACCAGCCCGACCAGTGCGTCGGCTGCTCGCTCTCCGCCGCCGCTCAGGCACATGCGAACGTCACGGCCGCGGACGCCGCGCGAGCTCGTGCGCGCGACACAGATGGTGCTCGATGAGCGCGCGCCTGCCCCACCGCCGCGATGCAGCGCCTCGGCGATCTCGCGCTGCTCAGCGACGAACCAAAGGATGCGCTCGCGACTGCGCAGCGAGTGGCTCCGCGCCGCCGTCTGCGGCCGGCGCTCGCTTTCATTGGCGATCCGGGTGATCCCTTTCAACGGAAAGGGGACCCGAGTCGCAGGTGGGCGTAGCCGAGCTTTGCGTTGTTCACATCACGGAGACTCTCGAGCTCATCCGGGCGTGGGGGTCAACGGCGACTCAGGCTCAGGCGGCGGCGAGGGCGTCCTGGAGTTGGGCAGGAGCGAGATGGATCAGCTCGGGCGTGGGGATCGTGATGGTGATCTCACCCTCGTGATCCAGCAGCCATCGTGCGTTGAGGATCGTCACGCCGACGAGGTCGCCGTGCTCGTCGAGGCGGAGGGCGTGCCCCTCTGGGGAGGCGTCGAAGTCGACCGCGGTCGTCGGGTCGCCGTGGTGGAGGTAGAGCACGTCACCCTCGGCGTCGTAGTCGACGCGGTCAAAGGTGATGTTGGCGATCTGAATGCTCATGGGTCTCGGCGGCGGCCAAATGCGGTGACGATCCAGCCGCGATCTCCTTCATAGGCTACGACCACCTGAAGCCATCGGCTAGGTCCGGCGCCGCGGAGGAAGTACCACCGCTCGTTACTGCGCCGGCCACTTCTGATTGCGTCTGGTCGCTCGACGGCGCGGAGAATCGCAGTTTGATGCTCTGCCAGCTCGGGGTGGCCGGTCCGCTCATCGACGATGTGCCACCAACGCTCCGACGTCAGTTCGACACGATGGCCGTCTGGATCGAAGGTCTCATCGAGAACGGTCATTGGCCCTGTTGGTTAGCCGACGATTCCCTGCGGTGACTCCCGTAGCCCTCCTCGCCTTTGAGTCGGCCACGTCCGACTCGCCGCCGTCCGTCCACACGTCAGGACATCTTCCAGCAGGGACACACACTCCACGCACTGGGTGCTTTGTCCCAAAACGTCCCAAGGCGTCCCCGGTCGGATCCGGCCCCGCGAGAGCGCTACGGCGGGCACCGAAGAGCGGGTTGCTGGTCGACGGGATGCCGCTTTCGCGCGCCGATGAGGTGCCTCGCCATCCGGGCGAGGCCAGGCGCAAACGCGCGCCCACACTGGCGATGAGCGGGAGCGGCGGTGTCCTGACCGGGCTGGTCACGCGCGGACTCGGTAGCGATGACCTCGTGTCCGGCTCGGTGACGGGTCCGCGCGCGCGTCGACGGTGGCTGGCCGGCACCCAGGCGGCGGGACGTCTTGGGACATCTCGAGGACGTCTTGGGACGAATGCCTGCAAATCAGTGCTTTCTCGCGTTCTCGGGAACGGCGTCGATCTGGAACGCCTCGGCAACAAGCCGCGCGTCCTCATCCCGTGGCGCATAGTGCAGATAGCGCATCGTCGTCTGGATGTCGGCATGTCCCATCCACTCCTGCACGCGGCGGATGTCGGCCTTGGCGATCATCCGCGTCCCGAACGTGTGCCTGAGGTCGTGAAACCGGAGCGAGCGGAGTCCGGCACGCGCGAGCGCGGCTGCGTAGCGTCGGCGCAGAGCAGAGCCGTTGAGGTAATCACCGGTCTCACCGCAGAACACGAGATCGTCGTCGCCGGTCCAGTGTTCTCGCTGCCCGAGGCGTGCAAGGGTCTCGGCGACGTCGGGGGCCATGGGGACCGAGCGGACCTTCCCGGACTTCGGGGTCGTGAGGTGGCCGGCCGCGTAGCTTGCGCGGACGCGTACGGCCGCGCCCGAGAAGTCGACGTCGCGCCAGCGCAGCGCGAGCAGCTCGCCTCGGCGCAGGCCGGTGAAGGCTGCGGTGAGAAAGATCGCGGCGTCCTGATCTGAGCCGGCGGCGCGGACGAGGGCCATGACCTCCTCGGGGGAGAAGACGTCGATGTCGCCGCTCGACCGTGCTCGGTGCTTCTCGACCGAGGCGACCGGGTTGGAGGGGAGGCCCCAGACGTGTTGCGCGCGGCGCATCACCCCGCCCATCACGACGAGGAGCTTGTTGCTCGTCCGGCTCGAGAGGCCCGTCAAGGAGTTACGCCAGGTGTCGATGGCCTCAGGGCTGATCAATTCAAGCGGCTGATCGCCGAAGGCGGGGAGGAGGTGCGCGTCGAGATTGGAGCGGTAGTCGCGCAGCGTCGAGGGCTTGCAGCCGCGGTCGTGCTCGCAGTAGCGCAGGTACTCCGCAGCCGCATCCGCAAACGTCGCGCCGCTGCGCGTCATCCCCGGCAACGTCCCACGGCGCGCCTCGTGGAGTACCTCGCGAAGCGCATCCTCCGCGAGGCGCTTGGTGAGGTAGCCGGCGGCGGGTCGCCCTCGACCAGTCCACGCGGGCCCAAGCTTCTTCTGGACCTGGCGGCCGTCGGGCAGCCGGTACTTCATGTACCAGACGGGCCCACGAGCTCGCTCGACCCGGAAGACATGGCCACTTGGAGGCCTGAGAGCACCGTCCATGGGCAGATCCTACGCCTGTTCTGGGACATATCGGGGACATCTCCGTCGACGGTCTCGGTCCCGGAAACGCAGAAACCCCCGCGGTGCGGGGGTTTCGGAGCGCGCCCGGAGAGATTCGAACTCCCGACCTTCGGTTCCGTAGACCGACGCTCTATCCAGCTGAGCTACGGGCGCGAGGCCGCGGATTGTAGCCGCGTCCGGTGGCGCTTCCGATCTGCACATCGAGGAGGACGGAGAGGGCGGGATTCGAACCCGCGATAGAGGTTTCCCCCCATACTCGCTTAGCAGGCGAGTGCCTTCAGCCACTCGGCCACCTCTCCGGAGGTCCGGGCAGTGTAGCCCAGGCGCTGCGGGGATCTGGGCGGTCCGTGGGCCTGAATGCGGCGGTCATCTACCATCGGCGCGGCTGCCAGGAGGGGTGGCAGAGCGGTCGAATGCACCGGTCTTGAAAACCGGAGAGCCTGCAAAGGTTCCGCGGGTTCGAATCCCGCCCCCTCCGTCACAGCTCACCGGGGCCCACCGTAGCTCAAGCCCGCCGCGATGGGTGCCGATGCATGACACGTGAGCCTGTCAAGCGTGCTGGAGCGCCCCGCGGAGGCCGTGGCCCGAGCGGATGCGTTTGCCAGCGCTCCAGAGCGCCTGGAGGTCGTCCGGCGCACCGGCGTGCTGGACGCCGGCACCCAGGAGTCACTCGATCGCTTCGCGAGGCTGGCAGCGGAGCTGACCGGAGCCCCGATCTCGCTGGTCACGCTGATCGACGCGGATCGGCAGTACTTCGGTGGCGTTCACGGGGTCGATCTGCAGGAGACGCCGCTCAGCGCCTCCTATTGCAAGCACGTGATCGCCGACGACATCCAACTCGACGTCGAGGACTCCCTTCGCGACGACGTGCTGGTCGATAACGACGCCACCACCGGCATGGGCCTGCGCGCATACCTCGGCTCGCCGGTCACGGCGGGCGGCGAGCGGCTGGGTGCGCTCTGCCTGCTCGATACGCAGCCTCGCAAGTGGAACGATCAGCAGCGGCGCATCATTCACGATCTGTCGCTGGCGGTGTCCACCGACCTTGAGCTGCGCCTGCAGCTGGACTCCATCGCGCGCATGGCCGAGCGAGATCCGCTCACCGGGCTGGGCAACCGGCGCGCGCTGGCTGTCGCGCTTGACCGGGTGTTCGCCTCCGGCCGTCGGGTGTGCCTGGGCATGTTCGATCTCAACGGGTTCAAGGCCTATAACGATTCCTTCGGCCATCCGGCCGGCGATCATCTGCTCGTCCGCGTCGCCGACCGCCTCCGAGACGCGTGCGGCCCGACCGACGAGGCATTCCGCATGGGCGGTGATGAGTTCTGCGTGATCGCCGACGACCGCGAGCGCCTGCTCGCCGCCCAGCAGGCGATCGAGGATCAGGGCCCCGGCTTCTCGATCAGCGCGTGCCTGGGGGTCGCCGAGATTCCCGACGATGCCGCTGACGTGACCGCGGCGATCGGCATCGCCGACCAGCGGATGTACAAGGGCAAGCCGAGCCGTGCCGACGCGCTGGGGTTCCACGTCTCCGGCGTGCTGCTGCGTGCCCTCGCCGCGCGTGATCAGGGCCTCGGCGGTCATTCCGACAATGTGTCTGACCTCGCGCGACTGACTGCGGTCGAGCTGGGAATCACGGGTGAGCCGCTGCGGTCGATCGAGCTCGCCGGGCGGCTGCATGACATCGGCAAGGTGGCGATCTCGGACTCGATTCTGACCAAGCCCGGCCCGCTTGACGATCAGGAGTGGGAGCAGATGCGAAGCCACACCATGATCGGCGAACGCATCCTGGCCGGCACCCCGTCGATGGCGGAAGCCGCCACGCTGGTCCGGTCAAGCCACGAGCGGTTTGACGGGGCTGGCTACCCGGACGGTCTCGCCGGCGAAGAGATCCCGATCGGGGCACGCATCGTCTTTGCCTGCGATGCCTTTGACGCGATGACCAGCGAACGCCCCTACCGGCCCCCGATGAGCGCCTCCGACGCCTTGGAGGAGCTGGCGCGCAATGCCGGAACCCAGTTCGATCCACTCGTCATCCAGGCGCTGAGCCGCGCGTACGCACACGCCGGACACGCCCTGACCTGCTGACCCGCTTCGCCGAGATGCGGGTCTGGCCCGTCGCCGGCGTCCGCTCGCGGGGTCGGGCCGGTGGACCGCTAGGTGGAGGGGCGCTTGGTCGGCGCGGTGCCGAACACGTGATCCCAGAACGGAGCGCTGACGCCATAGCCGCGATCGTGGTTCTGGAAATGGTGGCGCATGTGCAGCTCGCGTAGGCGGCGCCCGAGCGCGGTCTTGGGCCGGTGATGGTGCACGTGGTAATGCAGCATGTCGTAGGCGAGGTATCCGCCGAGGAAGCCCGCGCCGAACGGCAGGAAGCCCGGACTGCCGATCACCAGCGAGAACACCCACACGAACAGGATGGCCAGCGGGACCGAGAGCGACGGGGGCATGACCAGCCGCATCGGGTCGTTGGGATGATCGTGATGAACGCCGTGGATGATCCAGTGCAGCTTGGCGCCGATGCCGTCCGCGGGCTCGAAGTGAAACACGATCCGGTGCAGCCAGTACTCGGTCAGCGTCCAGAACACGTAGCCGCCGGCGATCCAGGCGACGGTGAGCACGCCCGCGCCGCGCACGAAACCCTCGATCAGCAGCAGCGTGATCACCGGCACGAAGATGATCGGCGGCACCGCGGGGTGAACGCGCGACAGCTTGTCCAGCAGATCGGAGTCAAACATCCGCGGCGAGGCCCGCAGCACGTCGGTGCGGCTCAGCCCTTCCAGTTCATCGGCGCGCTCGGATGCCATGCATCGCAGATGTTAGCCGTCGACCGGTCTCTGCGAGATCAGGGGTTAGGGTCCCCTTACACGTCGGGCGGGAGCTTCTCCGCGGCCGGCATCGCCAGCACGATGTGGCGCAGCGAGAGCGCCACGAACGGCCGGTGCTCGATCCGGGGCTCGCCCTCGAGGCTGACCACCTCAACCTCGGTGAGCGCCACGAACAGGCGCTCGGAGGCGTTGAGGTAGTCGGTCAACCGGCTGCGGTAACCGTCGACCGGGAGGCGCAGCAGCCCGGTGATCCGGTGGCGGTCGGTCTCGATGATGATGCGCTCCTCGCGGGTGTCCACGCGCGGCGACGATAGCGAGCGGCGGGGGCTGCGATCCTTCTCGTCCGTCATGGCCGCGCCACCATCCGCGCGCTGGTGGCAGATCCGCCGCGCGACGAACCGCAAGCCGGTGACCTACCGCTGCCCGCTGTGCGGCAGGCAACTGCCGGCGCTCTCCGAGCACATGCTGATCGTGCCCGAGGGCGACAGCCGCGGCCGGCGTCATGCCCATTCCGCGTGCGTGATGGCAGCCCGCGCGGCGGGGCGGCTGCCCACCCACGACGAGTGGCGGCGCGCTCAGCGCCCGCCCGTCGCGCGCGGAGAGAACCGCGGCGCCGGGGACCGCGACGACGGATCGCAGCCGCGATGGTTGCGCCCGTGGCGCTGGTGGCGCAGCCGGACGCGCCGGACGCGCTAATCCTCGGCCGCGGTGGCCAAGATCCCCTCGGCGTCGGCGGTCACCGTCGGTTCACCGGCCGACAGCTGGTCCTGGAGGTTGATCCGCGCCCCGGGCGGGGGCGCCACGGGCCCGTCGAGCAACGGGTCATCGGTCTCGCGCATCCAGCGCTCCAGGCGGCCCCGCAGGTCGGCGACGACCGGCGCGTAGTCGGGATCGTTGATCGAGTTGCGGCCCTCGCCGGGGTTGAAGAAGAGGTCGTGCAGGCGCTCGCGGGCGACCGTGCGCTTTGCCCAGCCCCGGGCCAGGTAGGCGTCCTTGCTCGGCGAGTCATCGCAGTTGGGCAGCACCGGGTAGGGATAGTCGTCAAAGCACCGCACGTACTTGAAGCGCTCGGTGCGGATCGCCCGCTGGGGCTCATAGGCGGCGTGGTAGGTCAGCTCGGAGAAGATCTCGGCGCGTGTCCCCGGCGGCTCCTCACCGGAGACCAGCGGCACCAGCGACCGTCCCTGCAGCCAGTCAGGAGCCTCGATCCCCGACAGCTCGCAGATGGTCGGGAAGAGGTCGAGTTGGGAGACGAGCTCGTCGCGGGCGACTCCCGTGGGCATTCCCGGGCCGCGCATGATCAGCATCACCCCGATCCCGCGGTCCAGCAGGCTGGCCTTGGCGGTGGGGAAGGCCAGGCCGTGGTCGGTCGTGCAGATCACGAGCGTGTTGCGGTCCAGCCCGGTCTCGTGCAGCGTGTTCAGGACCGACCCGACGCCCTGGTCCAGCGACCGGGCGCTGGCCTTGTAGGCGGCCACGTCCTGGCGGATCTCGGGGGTGTCGGGAAGGAACGGCGGCGGCAGCGAGTAGACGCGATCGCGCACCGAGCTGGGGGCGAAGAAGCCGCGGTGGGTCTCAAAGAACCCGACCGACATGAAGAACGGCTCCGTGATGCCGCCCTCAAGCGCCTCGATCGCGGCCGGCGCCACCGAGCTCACGGTGGTGTTGGCGACATCGTGGACGACGTCGTAGCCCAGGACGTCGGGAGTCGCCGACACGTGCTGCTCGCCGATCAGCTCGGTGTGGTAGCCGGCCTGACGCAGCGTATGCACGATGTGCTGGTCGTAGTCATACAGCGCGAACCCACGATGGGCGAGTCCCATCATCCCGTTGTTGTGGCAGTAGCTACCGGTCAGCAGCGCCGCGCGACTGCCCGAGCACGACGGAGCGGCGCAGAACGCGTTTCGGAACATGACGCCCTGATCGGCCAGCCACTGGATGTTGGGCGTCGGCACCGAGTTGCCGTAGGGCTGCACGTAACGCCCGGTGTCGTGGGAGTTGAGATAGAGGATGTTGGGTGGCGCTGAGCTCATGTGACGGCGTCGGAATTGGAAAGAAGAGGCTCAGCTCGTCGCGAGCGAGCCCAGCCGGGCGCGGTCGCGATGATAGGTCGCGACCCATTCCTCAGACAGCGCGTCGGCCTGACGAGCGATCGGCTCCACCAGAGCCCAGCCGGGGGGAGCGGTCACCCCGATGTGCGTGAGCACCATCCGCACCGACCGCTCGCGATCGTGCTCCAGGTCGTGCTCGTAGCTGATCCTCAGCGGCGTGATCTCATGCTCGGCGAAGAACCTGCGCCAGCCGTCCTCGTCGGCCTCAAACCGCGCCACGAGGTGATCGATCCCTTCAAACGAGTAACGGATCTCGCCCTTGGGCGCACGGGGGTCCGGTGTGCTGCCCCGCCAGGCGCGGGTCTGCAGCGCCTTCCATAACGACACCGCCTGGCGGACCTTGTCCTCGCGGCAGATCCAGACGAACGCCGGCGCGCCGAACAGGGCACCGAGCAGCTCCGGGAAGTCCAGGCCCGCGTACTCGGGCAGGGTGCCGGCGAGTGTCCGCAGCTCCGGAAGCTGGTTGAACATCAGCTTGGCGGCGAACACGCCGTTGGGTGTCGTTCCCCACGACAGCGTCCGCTCCAGGTGCGCGCGATAGTCGGCCAGGCCCTCCAACGAGGAGTAGGGCGGGGCGTCGGGCGGCGTCAGATCGTCGCGGATGCCCACTCCGGTGCGCGCCAGACCACCGAGGTAGTCGCCCGGATGGGGCGGGCGACCGGTCGCGGCGCAGGCCTCGAAGAACTCCAGTGGACGGCCCGCGACACCGGTGTCCTCCAGGAGACCGCAGAGCAATGTCGAGCCGCTGCGCTGCGTCGCACAGACGAGGTAGGAGCGCTCCGGGACGATCATCAGAGTCTACCGAGTCAGTGCGGAAGCCCCCGCCGGCGCTCGGCCTCGAGGATCTGGTGGGCCTTGATCCCCAGGCTCAGGCGCTCGCGCCCGTCAGACTCGTACGGCGACAGCCCCGAGACCTCGTGCACCCGCGACAGCCGGTAGCCGACGGTGTGACGGTGCAGCTGCATCGCCTCGGCGGTCTCGGTGGTCGAGCCGTCGTGGTCCAGGAATGCGCGCAGGGTGGCGAGCAGGTCGGTGTCGTGGCGGGCGTCGTAGTCGGCCAGGGGGGAGATCGTGCGCTCGCGCAGGGACTGAAGCTCGTCTCGGTCTCGCAGCAGCACGCCGATCAATAGCCGGTAGGTCTCCTCCTGGCCGGTCGGCGCGGCCTTGCCGCTGTGCAGCTCGCCGAGCAGTTCGGCCTCGAGCACGGCGTGGTGCAGCTGAGCGGGGTCGCGGCGGGGCGCAGACACCGCGACCGTCCAGCCCTCGTCGCCGAGGCGCTGGATGAGCTGCTCGGCGCAGTCCGCGCCGCCGTCGCCGGCGAGTGGGACGAGTCCGAGCAGGCGACCCGGTCCGCGCGCGCTGACCAGCGCCGGCGCCACCGTGTCGACCCGGCCGTTGAGCGGCGGGGGGCTGTGTCCGGCGCCGTGGCGCGCGGAGATCGCGATCGCGCCGGACCCCAGCTCGGCGCCCAGGCGCCGCGCGCGGGAGAGAAACGCCGGCAGATCATCGGGCTCGCCGGTCGACAGCTCGGCGAGCAGGTCGGCCTCGGCGGGGCCGGCGGCACCGCCGGCGTGGGCCTCGCGGATGAGCGCGGTGACCGAGGCGGCCGCCGCGGCGGCATCCAGCCAGGCGCGACGCTCGGCGGCTGGCGCATCCCCGGATTGCGGCGCCGCCGTGGAGGTGACCGCGGCGACGATCCCGACGACCTGGTCACCGATGCGGATCGGGACCGCCTCGCTGACGCAGGCTGGCGCGGGCGGCGCCCCCGGGGCCACGCCCGCTCCGGCGCGGCCGGCGATGACCGCGCGGGCGTGGTCGGCGATCTCCCGGCCGGCGGCGTCGTCGACCGACTCTGCAGGTGAGATGACCGGCGCCCCGAGCGCCGGAATTGCGATCACCACCGGGCGTGACAGCGCCGCGGCGACCGTCGTGGCCACGCTGGCCAGGTCGTCGCCGGCGACCGCGCCGGCGACGAGTGTCAGGGGCGTCGGCCAGGAGGCGGTGGTGTCCGCCTCCTGGCCTTGCCCTGACTTGTTGCCGTCCTCAAACGAGCCGGCGTGCCGCATGCTTGCCGCACACGCCGCCCGAGGGGGTCAGCAGGTACGGGGTCATGCCGTGGTCGCGCCAGGCTCCGCGGCCAGCCCCGGGATGCCGTTGGGGTACCCCAATGACGGGATATCGCCCGGGTAGACCTCGTGACCATGTTCGGCGAGGTCGCCGATCTCCATGTTCTCCTCCGACATCCGCAACGGGATGAAGAGGCCCACGAGCTTCAACAGGATGAACGTCATGATCGCCGACCAGGCGATCACGAACGCCGCTGCGATGGCCTGCCACTTGAGCAGGTTCCAGTTGCCATGGATCAGGCCCGGCGCCGCGGCGATGCTCGATGTCTTGCCCTGGCCGATGTAGACCGTCATGTTGGGGTCGGCGAAGATGCCGGTCAGGAGCCCACCGCAGAGGCCGGCGATGCCGTGGGTGTAGAACACGCCCAGGGTGTCGTCGACGCGGCGGAACGGTTCCATCCGGCTCATGTAGTTGAGCGCGAAGTAGACGATCGTGGGAGCGATGATCCCGATCGCGCCCGCCCCCCAGCCGTTGACATAGCCGGCGGCCGGAGTGATCGCCACGAGGCCGACGATCAGGCCGTTGACGCCGGAGATCAGGCCCGGCTTGCGTCCGGTCAGGTAGTCCCAGCCGACCCAGACCAGGAACGCGGTCGCGGTGCAGAGGTTCGTGTTGAGCACCGCGGCCGACGCCGACGCACCCGCGAAGTACGGGTCGCCGCCGTTGAAGCCGTTCCAGCCGAGCCACAGCAGTCCGGCTCCGATCGCGACCATGGCGACGTTGTTCGGCGCGTCGATCTCCCGGTCGCGTTGCAATCGCGGCCCGATCACCGCGGCTGCCACGAAGCCCGACACCCCGGCCGACATGTGGATGACGTAGCCGCCGGAGAAGTCCACGGCGCCATGCTCGGCGAAGAAGCCGCCGCCCCAGATGGAGAAGGCGTCAACCGAGTAGACGATCGTGGACCACAACAGCACGAACGGCACCCAGGCCTTGAAGTTGATCCGCCCGAGCACCGAGCCGAGCATCAGGATCGGTGTGATCGCTGCGAACACGAACTGGAAGTAGGCCAGGGTCGCCTGGGGGAATGCGAACGCCGGCCCCAGGGTCGCCAGGGGGATCGCCGCCTGCCCCTGTTCAGCCTTGTGGCCGAGGATCTCGCCGGGGATCCCGACGAAGTTCCCGAAGAAGCCTGTCTTGGAGTGCGACAGGCCGTGCCACGGAGTGCCGAAGCCCATCTTGAAGCCCCACAGCACCCATGCGACGAGCACGATCGAAAATGCCGCGAAGGTCAACATCATGCTGTTGATCGACCACCGCTTCTGCATCACGCCGCCATAGAGCACGACGAGGCCGGGAACGCTCATCAGACCGACGAGCGTCGCCGCCGTCATCTGCCAGGCGTTATCTCCGGGGCTGAGCCACGATGGATATGGCAGCCACATCTATTGATCTCCTTGTCCTCGAAGGACGGGAATTGAGGTCGCCACCGCGCACGCGCAGCGGCCGGATGACCGGTCACATTCCGGCCTCCTTATCGACGGTTTAGGAGGATTTCAAGGTCAGGATGGCCCCCCCATAGCCCCGCGTCCAGCAAACCCTCCAATCGTCTGGACATAGGGATAAATCTGGAAAACCGGGTTCGTCGGCGCTACGGTTGCGCGCCAGTGACCGAGGATGCGACCGCGCTGGGCGGGCTGCCGATGACCACCGGGCTGGACTTCCCGGGCGCGCCGGTCACGGAGAACCTCGGCGTCGTCTACGGTCTCGTCGTCCGCAGCATGGGCCTGGTCGGGGGCGTCGCCGCGGCCTTCAAATCGCTGCGGCGCGGGGAGATCAGCCAGTACACGCAGCTGCTGGAGGACTCACGCCGACACGCGATCGATCGGATGATCGACAACGCCCGGCTGCTCGGCGCCGACGGGGTGGTCGGGGTGCGCTTTGACTCCGCGGAGATCGGCCAGCAGTTCACCGAGATCGTCGCCTACGGCACGGCGGTCAAGCTGGGCTCACGCGGCTGACGCGAGCGAGCGGCGATGCGCTTGTCAGACGCCGATCGAGAGCCGCTGTTTGAGCGGCTCAGCGCCCACGCGGCCGCCGGCGACATCGAACTGGACGAGCTCGAGCGGCGGGTGGCGGTGGTGAGCGGCGCCCAGACGCGCGAGCAGGCGGCGATCGCGCTCGCCGACCTGCCGCCGCTCCCGGGCGATCCGCCTCCGCCGCCGGCCGGCCGCCCGCGGTGGGGTCGCGGTCATGGCGACGCCGACGCCCCGACGCCGGGCTGGCGTCCGACCGGCGAGCGCTTTCGCGACCCCAAGACCCGGCGGGTGATGCGGGTCTGGGAGGACCTTGACGGCGGGCGCCACTACGTCGCCGACGACACGGGCTGACCCGCCCGTCGGCGTCGCGCCCCGTCCTTGGTCAGCGGCGGCTGCCGCCGCCGCCGAACAGCGACAGGAAGAACAGGAAGATGTTCAGGACGTCGAGGAAGATCGAGGCGGCGATCGGCACCGAGCTCGACATCCCCGCGCTGCGCAGCCGCTGGAAGTCAAACGCGGTGAGTGCGCCGAAGACGGCCAGGCCGAGCACGCAGTAGATGACGTTTCCGCCCGGGATCGCGACGAACATCGTGAGCAGCCCGAACACGATCACCCCGCCCAGCGCCCACAAGAACGCTCGGGTGTAACGCGACAGATCCCGCCGGGTGGCGTAACCCCAGCTGCCGAGGACCGCGGTGAACCCGGCCGTCGCGCCGGCGGCCTCGTAGACCGAGCCGGGGTCGGCGTTGGCGTAGTAGACCAGCAATGGCGCGATCGCCAGGCCGAGGAACAGCCCCATTCCGAACAGCAGCCCGATCGCCAGCTGCTCACGGCCGCGACTGGTCGCCGCCTGCAGGCCGAACATGCAGCCGAAGCCGAGCAGGAAGAAGATGATCCCCGAGCCTCCGGCCATGTCCCGGCCGACGAAGGCGCCGAGCGCCAGGCAGCCGAACGTGAGCGCGACCAGGCCCATGACCTGGCCGAAGACCCCGCGCGTCTGATCGCGAGTCAGCGGGGCCCCGTAGCCGTAGCCGCCGCCGGGGGCGCCGAAGCCGGACCTGCCGGGTGATGTGCTGGTTCCGAAAGGCATGACACAAACGATAGTTGCCCGGCGGCGTTTTGGAAGCCAGGAGCACCCGTTCCTCACGAATTCTTCAGATTGCGCGCGCGGGCGTGTGCGCGCGCGAGGCCGGGCGGGGACCCCGGCGGGGGCGAGCCGCAATACTGAGCTACGTGGCCCCGACCGCGATTGCCCCCGCATCCGACACCGAGACGGCCGCCCCCGACCGGCCGCCGGTCCCACGCTCGGCGTGGACCCGGCTGGCGGCCTGCACCGCGGCGGCGGCGCTGCTGCAGCTTGACGGGACGCTGATCACCGTCGCCCTGCCCAAGGTGGCCAGCGGACTCGGAGTCACGAACAGCTCGACCTCGATCGTGCTCAGCGCCTACTTCGCCGCCTACGCGCTGCTGCTCATCCCCGGCGGCGAGCTCGTCGACCGTTTCGGGGCGCGCCGGCTGGCGCTGAGCGGTCTGGCACTGTTCGCCGTCGGTGCGGCGTTGGGCGCGGTCTCTGCGAGCTTCACCGAGCTGATCGTCGCGCGCGTGATCCAGGGGGCCGGCGCGGGGCTGGTCAGCCCGGCGGCGCTGGCCGGCGCGGTGAGCGGCTTTCCCGCCGAGCGCCGCGGCAGCGCGCTGGGGATCTGGGGCGCCTCGGCCGGAACCTCCAACCTCGTCGGCCCGCTGCTCGGCGGTCTGCTCACGGTCGCCTTCGGTTGGCGCGCGGACTGGTGGGCGCTGGTGCCGCTCACCGTCGCGGCCGCCGTGGCGATCGCCCGCCTCGTCCCCCGGCGCGTGCAGTCCGACGGGGGAGCGGCGGCCCACGCCGCGATGAACCGGATCGTCGCCGCCGCCACGCTGATCGCCGCGCTCACCTTCGCGGTGATGATCGGCGCCTTCTACGTCGCCGAGCAGTACCTGCAGCGCGTCGCCGGGTTCTCGGCGCTGGGCGCCTCCAGCGCACTGGTGATCGTGGCTCTGCTCGTCGGGGCCGCCGCGCCGCTGGCCGGCCGCCTCGTCGATGCGCGGGGTGAGCGACTGCCGACCGCGCTCGGTTTCCTCGGGGCGGGGATCGGGCTGGCGGTGCTCGGCATCCCCGGCGTCACGTTGAGCGGGGTGATCACGATCCTGCCCCTGATCCCCGTCGGTCTCGGCCTCGGCATGCTGTTCGTCCCTGTGTCCCGCGCGGCCCTGAACGCCACCCCCGACGCGTCCCACGGGCGCACCTCGGCGCTCTTATCGGTCGGCCGGCTGCTCGGCGCCGCGGTCGGAGCCGGTCTGGCCGGGGTCGCCCTGTCGGGCACCCTGACCGCGAGCACGGTGCACCACACGCTGCTGATCGGCGCCGCGACGTGCCTGATCATCGGGCTGCCGACGACGCTGTGCCTGGCGCCCACCCCCCAGCCGCGCGGCGGGCGCACGTCCGCGCCCAGCTGACGACAACCGGCTCAGCTGTGCAGAACTGACCGGCGGGGATCCGGCCCGGCGCTCAGCCCCGCTTTCCGATCCTCAGCGGGGACTCCTCCCGGGACAGCGAATCGCCGATCAGCCACATCGTCGGTGGCCACAGACCGACGAACAGCGCCCGGCGCTCGGCGTTGCCGCGCTCCTCCTGATCGACGGTCTTGGCCCGAATCCAGAGCGCGATGCAACCACCGATCGCGCTCAGCGAGAGGATCTGCATGTGCCAGGAGCGCAGCCCGATCCGGTGCAGGGTCTTGGTGAGCATGTCGTGACTCATACCCGCGGGAGCGGCGGGCCTACCGCGGCTGCGCGTGACGGGAATCCGCGTTCACCTGCCGTCACGCCGGGGTAGCACAACGCCGATGGCTCGTCGTCCCTCCTTCAGCCGCCGTTGGCTGACCGCGCTCACCTGGCCGGTCGGGGTCACCTTGACCTCGTGGGATTATCTGTGGCGCACAACGGTGATGCACCGCCGGGAGATCACCGAGTCCGATCGCGAGCCCCACCTGCCTCCGGCCTATCCCGACGGCGTCGACGCCAGCGAGCTCCAACCCGTCGAGGATGGCTACGGCCCGCTGTTTCACCGCCGCTACCGGACGCGCTTCCGCGGTTCCGAGCTCGATCCCGAGACGCTCATGCAGCAACTGAAGAGCAACGTCAACATGGCGGCGCCGACGAAGTTCGCGCGCTTTCAGCGCGTGCTGGGCGAGGGCGATTCCCTCGAGCTGGGCGACGAGTACGTCGTGCGGATGCCCGGACCCTGGGACGGGCCGGTGCGGGTGATCGCCGACGGGCCGCGGGCGTTTCGGCTGGCCACGTTGGAGGGCCACCTGGAGGCGGGTCAGATCGAGTTCCGCGTGCTCGACCCCGACGCCGACGGGACGCTCGGCTTCGAGATCGAATCCTGGGCCCGCAGCGGCGGGCGCCTGTCGGATCTGCTCTATCACCATGCCCACATGGCCAAGGAGATCCAGCTGCACATGTGGGTGTCGTTTCTGGAGGGCGTTGTGTCGCTCGCCGGGGCCAGGATGACCGGGGGCATCGACATCGACACGCGCCGGGTCGACGCCGCCTTCCCGGCGTGATCCCGCCCGCGCACCTGCGCCGCCGGCTTGACCGGCTGGCCGACGCGCCCGTCAACTACGACGTCGACGCGCTCGATCTCGATCACCCGGGGCCGGGCTGGACGGTCGACCGCCGCTGCCAGCAGCTTGTCCCCGAGTCCCCGGGCGCGCCGGAGCCGGGCGGCAGCTGGGAGGTCGCGGGCAAGCTGATCCGCGGCTATGAGTTCGCTGACCCCTCGCTCGTGCGGGCCTTCTATGACCCCGACGCGCCGCTGGAGGGCCGCACGATGCTGCTGGAGCTGCGCGCTCTCGGCCTGGTGTCGATCCATGTCGGTGTCCGCGTCGCCCGCGTCTATGACGAGATCCGCGAGGAGGACGGGCGCTCGGCGCGCGTGTTCGGTTGGGCGTATCGCACGCTGGAAGGTCACGTCGAGGCCGGTCAGATGGACTGGCAGGTGTGGAAGTGGCTGGACACCGGCGAGGTCCAGTTCCGGGTGCACGCCGTCGCCCACGTCGCCCGGATCGAGAACCCGGTCATCTGGATCGGCTTTCACGCGCTGCGCCGCTACGAGCGGCGGACGTTCTTGAACAGCACCAATCGCCGGATGAAGGAGCTCACCGCGCGCGCCCTGCGCGACGGTTCGCCCGCCGACGCCGTGCGCGAAGCCAGTCCCGAGCTGACCGCTCGATCGATCGACGATGACGACCCTGCGCACGAGCAGCTCGCCCAGCAGCTGGAAGGCGAACAGCCGGGTTCCTAACCTGTACGCCTATGAGCCTGCTCTCGACCGCGCGGATGTATCTCAAGCGCACCCCCAAGCTGGATGATGCGACCGACATCTACGCCCACCGGGTGACGCTGCTGGATGGCGGCGAGCTCGACCTGGCCTCGCTGCGCGGGCGTCCGACCCTGATCGTCAACACCGCCAGCAAGTGCGGCTTCACCCCTCAGTACGAGGGGCTGCAGAAGCTCTATGAGCGCTACTCCGAGCGCGGCCTGCAGATCCTCGGCACGCCGTCGGCCGACTTCGCCGACCAGGAGTTCGACGACGCCGGTGAGATCGGTGAGTTCTGCCAGAAGAACTACGGCGTGAGCTTCCCGCTCACCGAGCGCACCTCGGTGCGAGCCGACCCGTCGCCACTGTGGTCAGATCTCGCCCGCCAGCCCGACTCGGGGCCGCCGATGTGGAACTTCACCAAGTACCTGGTCGGCGGCGACGGCACGCTGATCGCGCGGTGGCCGAGCAAGGTCACGCCCGAGGATCCCAAGATCGTCAC
>CAZZYU010000077.1:0-16172 GCA_964658375.1 uncultured Acetobacteraceae bacterium
CTCGAACCCACGACCGCCTGGACCACAACCAGGAGCTCTACCAACTGAGCTACGCCCACCGTGGGATGGAGCAATCTACCAGCGCCTGCGTGGTCCGGCGTGCCGGCTGGGTGATCTCAGCGGCGGGCCCAGTCAAACGGTGCGGCGCCCTGCGGGTGGTGCTGCGCCCGTAGCCTGCGTCCCGTCTGCCGGATGGCATCACCCAGGCCCCACCGCTCGCTGATGCCCCAGAGCGCGATGAGGGTCAGCCAGGTGAGCGCCAGCCAGATCACCTTATGCGTATCGGTACATGTGCCGATCGCGATTCGCGGTGCACGAATAGTTGTCAGCTTCGCCCCACCGGTCCGGGTGTCCGACAGCGCGATCGGCGAAATAACTGCTTACTCCTCTGCCCGCGGGAGGCGATCGGGCGAACCTGGGCGCGACACGTCACCTCGGCGAGCCCGGGTCTCAGCCGGGACGCGCCGTTCTTCGTCAACGCTCAAACGAGCCCTACGCTCGTCTTCGACTGGTCACCGAGGATGCGTGCATGTGCCAATGCAAACACTCCAAAACAGACCACCAGCACTACCGGCGTGGCACCGACTGTGCCCACTGCGCGTGTGCTCGTTACCACTTCTCTCTGAGCGCGACGCTCGAGGCGATCGTGGAGCGCCGCCGGCTGCAGCGCCCTCGCACGCGCCCCGCGACCGTCGCTCTGACGAACCGCCCGGGCCGTCAGCCTGGCGTGATGACGATGCGCTGACGCGCCCCCACCGTCGCGACCGAACCCTGGCCGCTGCCGACGATCCGCAGGCAGCCCGCGCGCAGGGCGGCCGACGGATTCGGCGCCGACCCTGTACCGACGAGGCCCAACCTGAGTCGGGTCGGGCGTCTCAGAAGCGTCTCGCGAGGTCCGCGGTCACGGTCGAGAGTGGGTGGTCGTCGGTGTGTACCTGTCGCTGGCGCGCTGCACCACCGTGCACCGCGAGGTCTTTGACCGCCTCCAGCTCTGCGGCGCAGCCGAGCTGCTCGGCGTGCGGTGTGACGGCCTCCAGCAGGTTGGCCAGCAACGCCCGCGCGGAGACGCAGGTGGTGTTGGCCGGATCGAGGAGCCGGCCGTCCATGCCATCGCGCGCGGCGATGAAGCGATTCTCGGTGAGGATCTCCAATTCGCCGGCGACGGGATCGTGGTGATAACCCTCCTCGAGCTCGAGGTGGGCGATCGACTGCACGAGCGCAGCCAACCCGGTCGTGGCCGCGCTGTCGCTCTGCACGTCCATGATCCGGATCTCGACGGTCCCGAACTTCGGCTGGGGCCGGATGTCCCACCACAGGTAGGTCGGCTCGGGAAAAGCGCCGCAGCCGAGGAGCCGGTCGACGACCGCCACCCAGCTTTCATAGCGGTCAAACGCCTGAGGCATCCCCACCCGGGGAAACGACTGAAAGATCGCGGTCCGCGCCGAGGCCATGCCGGTGTCACGCCCCTGCCAGAACGGAGAGTTGGCCGACAGGGCCAGCAGCAGCGGCAGATGCACCCGTAGGCGGTTGAACAGCGTCATCGCTCGCTCGGGGTCGTTGACACCGATGTGCACGTGCAGCCCGAACGTCGGTTCACGGCGCGCGAGCTCGCGCATCGACTCATACACCTTCTGGTGGCGGTCCCCCTGGGCGATCTGCGTCTCGGTCCAGGTCGTGGTCGGATGAGTCCCGGCTGCCGCGGCGCGCAGGTCCATACCCGCCAGCTGTCGCGCGAGCGCGCCGCGCAGCTCGTGAGCCTGGCTGCCCGCCTGCACCGACCCGGGATGAGGGTCGGTCGCCAGCTCGACGACGGCGTCCTGGGTCTCGTCGTCAAGTCGGCCCGACAGCTCCTCGTGAGCGGACTCCAGCACCTCCCCCACTCGGGTCGCCAGCCTCCAATCAGACGCGGGGTCGAGGAGCATCACCTCCTCCTCCAATCCCACCGAGTAGTCCTCACCCGCCTGCCACTGCCACCAGTCGCTCATCGCGCCGTGGCTCTGATCGGTGCCGCAATCACGACCGGGAAGCCAAGCACGCCCACCAGGACGCGGCGTCGGCCCTCTGGCCAAAGCTCACGATCACCGGTACTCGTCGGGGTCGGCGGCGACGGGGTCGGCCGGCTCGTCGTGAGGCGCCTGGGCCACGAGCTCGGCGCGAGCCTCCGCCAGCGCCTCACGATCCTCCGCGGAGACCTCCGGGATCTGGGGGTCGATCTGCACGAGCGTGTCGACCAGCGCCGACGCCGCGGCGAGACGGGCGAACCACTTGTGGTCGGCCGGGATGACGTACCACGGCGCCCACGCCGTGCTCGTGTGGGAGAGCATCTCGGAGAAGGCGAACTGGTAGGCGTCCCAGTGCTCGCGTTCCCTGATGTCGCTCGCCGAGAACTTCCAGTTCTTCTCAGGCAGGTCACAACGCCTGAGAAAGCGGATCCGCTGCTCCTCCTTGGAGATGTTGAGCAGCAGCTTGACGATGCGCACACCTCTGTCGACAAGCTCGCGCTCCCAGGCGTTGATCTCCTCAAAGCGCTGCTCCCAGACATCCCCGTCCGCGGCCGGTGAGTGCTCGGCTTCGAGGAGGTCCGGATGGACACGGACGACGAGCACCTCCTCGTAGTGAGAGCGGTTGAACACCACGATCTGCCCCGGTCCGGGGAGATGCTGCCGATACCGCCAGAGAAAGTCGTGGGCAAGCTCCTCGGCCGACGGTTGCTTGAAGCCGTTGACCACCACACCGGCGGGGTTGACGCCGCTCAGCACGTGGCGGATCGTCCCATCCTTGCCGCCCGCGTCCAGGGCCTGGACGACGAGCAACACGCTGTCGCTCTCCGCGGCGGCGAGCCTGCGCTGGTAGTCGCTGATGATCTTCACCGCCCCCTTGAGCAGCTTCCGTCCCCGCTTCTTGCCGGCGACGTCTCCGGTGCCGGCGGGATCGAAGTCGTCCGGGAGGCTGACCGTGGTCCCGGGGCGCAGCCGAAGCGGCTCTGCCACCTTCAGGATGCGGTCCTGCCGGGTGTCGCTCATCGAGGTGTCTCCGCTCGGTCGGCAGCTGTGAACGGCGGCCCTGCGTCCTAGAGTAGGCGGCGTGACGGGTACTCGCACCGCGGTCGTGGCCAATTTCGGCCTTCGCACCGCCTACGGCGTGTTCATGCTCGCCACGCCCGGGCGGGTCGGACGGCCGTGGCTGGGCGACGGGGCCCAGGCAGTGGCCAGCGAGGTCCCGCTGCGCGGCATCGGCGGCCGTGAGCTCGCGGTGCACATCGCGGGCATCGCTTCGGTGCTCCGCGGTGGGAACAGCCTGCCGTGGCTGGTGGCCAGCCTTGGCGGTGACCTGACCGACATCGCGGCGTCGCTCGTCGACCGCACGCGACTTCCCGCCGGAGGGTTGCGAGCCACCGTGTTGACCGGCGGCGGATCTGCACTGATGACACTCGCGCTGATCGCGGCGGCGGCCCGGGACTGACTCCCGGGTTGCGTCGGGCCCAGAAGGCGGCAGCGTCGGGCTCAGGACCCGCGCCCCGGCGAGAACGCCGTCGCGCCGCCGACCGTTCCTTGGATGAACGCGAGGACGTCGGTTGCCTTGGCGATGGCCTTGCTGGTCGGGAGGCCGTGCCCATGGCCGGCTGAGGTCTCGGTACGCACCAGGACCGGAGACGGGGGTCCCAGCGAGAGGTTGTCGGAGGCGGTCGCCGCAGCCTGCAACGTGGCCGCGAACTTGAACGAGTGCCCCGGTATGACCCTGTCGTCGTGGTCGCCCGTCGTCAGCAGTATCGGGGGGTAGCGGGCACCGGGTTCGACGTTGTGCAGTGGTGAATAGGCACGCACCCAGCGGTACTGCTCGGGGTCGTCGGGGTCACCGAAATCGCTCTTCCACGCCCACCCGATCGTGAAGCGATGGAAACGCAGCATGTCGAACACGCCGACATCCGCCACGGCGGCCCCGAAGAGCTCCGGGTGCTGGATGACGCACGCGCCGACCAGGAGCCCGCCGTTTGAGCCCCCGTTGATCGCGATGCGTCCGGGCCGTGACCACTCCGAGGCGCCGAGCCACCTGGCGCAGTCGCAGAAGTCGTCAAAGACTCTCTGCTTGTTGGCGAGCATCCCCGCCCGGTGCCACGAGCGCCCGTACTCTCCCCCGCCCCGCAGGACGGCCACCGCGAAGATGCCACCCCGCTCCACGAAAGCGGCCCGGCTGACGCTGAACTGAGGGGTCATGCAGATGTCAAAGCCGCCATAGCCATACAGCAGAACTGGAATGTCCCCGTTGGGTTCCGCGTCGCGGCGACGGGTGATGAAGAGCGGGATCGATACCCCATCGCCGGCGGTGACGAAGACCTGCTCGCTCACGAGTGCCTGCTGGTCGATCCCGGCCGCGGGCGGCCTGATCAGTCGCGTTTCGCCACTCTCCAGGTCGTGCTCCCACACCGAGCCCGAGTCGATGAACGAGCTCACCACGAAGTGGAGCATGGCGCTGTCGGGACGGCCCTCAAAGCCCGCGTCGTCGTAGTCGGCAGGAAGCGATGACACCTCGGGAACCGGGATATCACGCACGTGCGAGCCGTCGAGGTCGAACACCGCCAGCTGGGAGCAGGCGTCCTTCAGGTAGTGGCAGACAATCCGCCCCCCGCACTGGCGGGCGGCCAGCAGGAGTGATGTCGACTCCGGAATCACCTCACGCCACCGGTCGCGCGCCGGGTCCTGAAGGTCGACCGCGACGACGCGCTGGCGCTCGGCGCGGTCGTCGGTGAGCAGGTAGAAGGTGCTGCCGACGTTCGTCACGTAGCTCGCCTTCGAGGAGAAGTCGGCCACGAGCGGGAGCAGGCCGCGGCGCGGATCATCGCGGTCGAGAACACGAAGCTGGGCTTCGGCGGCGGTTCCCTTCGAGATGGCGATCACAACGAACCGGCCGTCGTCGGTCACCACGGCCTGCGACGTCCACTCGGGCTCCTCCGGAGCTTCGAAGACGGTCTCGTCCTCGCTCTGCTCGGTTCCGAGCCGATGGAAGCGAACCTTCTGCGGATGAGCCGCTTCCAGGTACTCGCCACCGGGCGCCGGCGGGTCGACCGCTCCGTAGAAGAAGCCGGACCCGTCCTTCAGCCAGGATGCGCCCGAGTACTTCGCCCACTCGACCACGTCCGGTCGATCCACGCCGGTGCCCACCTCACGGACATGCCAGGTCATCCAGTCCGATCCCCCGTCGCTGGTGGCGTAGGCGAGCAGCTGCCCGTCCTCGGTCACCGCGAACGACGACACCGCGACGGTCCCGTCGGCCGACAGCCGATTGGGGTCAAGCAGGACGTGCCCCTCGTCGTCGGAGCTGTCCATCACGTAGAGGACGTCCTGATTCTGAAGGCCGCCGTTACGAAGCTGGAACCAGCGCCCGGCACGCTCGAAGGGCGCACCGACCCGGGGGTAGTTCCACAGCTCAGCCAGGCGCCGGCCGATCTCCTCGCGCGCCGCCACCTGGGCGAGCCACGCTTCCGTGAGCTCGTTCTCGGCGTCGATCCAGTCCCTCGTCTCCGACGCGTTGGTGTCCTCAAGCCAGCGGTAGGGGTCGGCGACGAGCTCGCCGTGGTAATCGTCGACCTGACTGCCGCGTCGCGCCGGCACGGGCGGATGCTCGTTCACGACCGCTCCCCAAGGCTGGGTTTCACACGCCTATGGGCAGTACGGGACAGCCGCCGACGCGCCGCCGTCCTGCACCGTCACCTCGAGCTTGCAGGGGTTGAACCCGTTGGCGCTCAGGATCGACTGCGTTGCCGAGATGCTGGCGGCGCTGAGCGACGGGGTGCGTGACAGGATGAACGCGCTCAGGCGGTTCGGGGAGACCACGACCGCCCACCGGTAGCCGGGGTTCAGGCCGATGATGTCGTAGTTGGGCGTCGTGGGAAAGAACTTCAGGCCGAACAGATCGATGAACGACACGCTGAGCTCCGAGTCTGCAGGCGCATTGTCCACCAGGGCCTCCCCGGTCACGTCGTAGTCGCCGCCCGCCGTCGTCGTGCAGTTGTTGGCGACACTGACATTCCCGTCGGCGGCGAGCGTGTAGTTGGCGGTGTCGTCCTTGGCGCAGATCTTCTCGAAGAACAGCGGGATCGCGGCGATCTGGTACCACCTGCCCAGGTACCGCTGGAGGTTGACGCTCGGAACCGGGGTGACCGGGGGCTTGACCGGAGTTGCCGCAGACGCCGCGTCTGCGGTGCCCAGCGCCACCATCGTCGTGACGGCCGCGACCGCCAGGTATCTGTGCACGCTCGTCCTCGCTCGCTATCGGTGGACCTCACAACCGCCCGCATGGTCGTGGGCGTCCCGGCACAGGCGCCCGAAACATATACGAGAGGCGCCACACGGCAGCTCAGGAGGCGCTGATCGTGTGGCGGGTGGAGTCGAACTCGGGCTTGACCTGGGCCAGCCGGATGGTGTTGCCGGACGGGTCATGAAATCCCGAGTCGGTCCCGTAGGGGTACTCCGTCGGCTCCTCGTAGAACTCGATGCCGCGGGCCTTGAGCGCCTGGTAGTCGGCGCGGATGTCGTCGGTCGACAGAAACAGACTGCCGGTCTGCCCCTTGGCCACCAACGCCTTGAGCTGGGCAGCGGATTCCTCGTCGAAGATCGGCGGCGGAGGTACCAGCAGCAGCGCGACGGCGATGCCGGGCTGCGCGGGTGGTCCCACCGTGAGGAAGCGAAATCCACCCAGCTCCGCAATGACGACGTCCTGCCGGACCTCCCAGCCCACCTTGGTCGTATAGAAGTCCTTCGCTACGTCTTGGTCGTGGACCCAGATCTGGGTCATGGCGAGTGAGATCATGATCGGAACGCTATTTGTCGCGCACCGTGCTGTCTTCTCGGATTGTGCGGTTTCGGCGCCGGGCGTGTTCCTGGATCACGCAGCTGGGGACCATCGCCCAGGTGGAGGCCGCGGCGTGTGACGATCGATAGCCCGACGGGGTCAGGCCGTAGACGCGCTTGAAGGACGTCGTGAACGAGCCGACGCTCGTGAGCCCGACTTCCAGGCAGACCTCCGCGATGCTGTAGTCGGTGTTGCGCAGCAGCGCGGCCGCTCGTTCAAGCCTCCGCGTCAACAGGTAGGCGCCGGGGGTTTCACCGAACGCACGCCGGAACGACCGGATGAAATGCGCTCTCGACAGACCCGCGGCCGCGGACATCGCAGCCACGTCGATCGGGTCGGCGTACCGCGTATCCGCCAGGTCGCGTGCGCGGAGCAGATGGCGCTCAGGCTCTGGAAGGTCCATCACGGACGTCAGTATCCGACGGTGAACCGCGTCTGGTGATGGACCGGCGTCTCGATCTCGTCGATGATGGCGATCGCGAAGTCCGACCCGCCGATTGCGGAGTTGCCCTCGGCGTCGGTCACCAGGACGTCATCTCCGGTTCGGTAGCTCCCGGTGCGCTCACCCGGGGAATGCGCACCGAAGTTGGCGGCGGGGCTGACATAGAACCAGTCGGCGCTGGTCTGAGCAGCGCGCAGTGCCTCCAGCACCTGAGCCTGGGAGCCCGCCTCGAGCTTGAACTGGTCGGGGAACTCGGGCAGGTCGATCACCCGCGGCCCGCCCGGGGCGACATGAAGGCTGCCGGCCCCTCCGACGATCCCGAGACGGGTCCGATGCTCGGCTGCGAGGGCGAGCAGGCGGGGAACGAAGCCGATCAGGTAGGGCTTGCCGTCAGCCGAGCCGGGAATCGCGCTGATGACCACATCAGCGTCCGCGAACAGCTTGCTGACCAGGGCTTCATCCTCGATCGAGCCCGTGCGCACCTCGACGCCGGCGGGCGGGTCTGACGCGGCGTTGCGGCTGATCGAGATGACCTGGTGGCCGCGGCTGACTGCCTCGGCGGTGATGTGGCCGCCGGCGTAGCCGGTGGCGCCGATGATGGCGATCCTCGACATGGTGAAACCTCCGGAGCTTGAGGAACTGGACGACGTGGATACGGCTCGCGGATGTAAGGGCAGCAGACTGTCGCGGCCGCCGTCGGCCCCACCTGTCGATCGCGATCACGAATCGGCGGGCGTCGCCGCGCCCTCAGCCTCGGCCTTCAGCTGGGCGAGCCCCTTCTCGAACTGCGGACCCATCATCTTGTCCATCGAGCGAAACACGCCCATCAGCCGCGTCGACGTCGTCACCGGACCGGTCATCGTCCAGGTGACCCGCGTCCGGTCGTGCGCGGGTGACAGGACGAAGGTCGCGGACGCCGACGACCACCGGTGAAGATCGACGATCCGCTCATAGAGCACCGACGCCGGCACGCTCACTTCGACCGAGCGCTCGACCGTATATGTGTCCGCCATGCCAACCTCCCTCGCAGGATCGCAATCGAGCACCCGCGGCAGGACTCGAACCTGCGACCATCGGCTTAGAAGGCCGGCGCTCTATCCAGCTGAGCTACGCGGGCGGGTCGAGTGCAGGGTACGCCGCCGGCGACCCAGCGGCCACCGCGTGACGGCGGCACTGGTGCCGGACGGCATACACGCCCATCGGGGCGCCGGGATTTGAACCCGGAACCTCGGCCACCCAAAGGCCGCGCGCTACCAGATTGCGCCACGCCCCGCGCAGCCCGAGCGAGTCTACCGCCAGCTCGCCTTCGTGTGGGTCATGGGCGAACGTATGTTCGCAGACTGCCCGGACGGAATCACCCGGCGCCGAGCGAGCCGCGGCCCGCTCCCGGAGACCGCTAGGCTCGCCCCCGATGGCCGAAATCGAGCCCCTGCGAGCGCTGCACTACGACCCGGAGGTGACCGGCGGCCTCCAGGACGTGGTCTCCCCGCCCTACGACGTGATCGATGCGCAGCAGCGTGCGGTGTTGGTCGCCCGCTCGCCCTACAACGTCGTCGAGATCGACCTGCCCGAGGGCGGCGACGATCGCTACGACACGGCCGCGCAGGTGCTGCGACGGTGGCGGGATGAGGGCGTGATCGTCGCCGACAGCGAGCCCGCACTGTGGACGCTGGCCCAGGACTACACCGGACCCGACGGGCAGCGGCGCACCCGTCAGGGCTTCTTCGCGCGCGTGCGGGTGGAGGAGTACGGACCGGGCCGGATCCGACCCCACGAGCGCACGCATCCCGGTCCCAAGGAGGATCGGCTGCGCCTCACCCGCGCCACCCGGGCCAACCTCTCGCCGATCTTCTCGCTGTACTCAGACCCCGGGGGCGAGGCCTTTCAGGCGCTGGCCGACGCCGCCGGCGAGACCGATTGGGCCCAGACGATCGACGACGACGGGACCGTCAACCGCCTGCGGCGCGTCACCGATCCGGCCGCGATCGCGACCGCGCAGCGGGTGCTGGCCGACACCGAGCTGCTGATCGCCGACGGTCATCATCGCTACGAGACCGCACGCGTGTATGCCGAGGAGATCGGCGGCGAGGGGCCCCACCGCTACGTGCTGATGTGTCTGGTCGCGCTCCAGGACCCCGGCCTCACCGTGTTTCCCACCCACCGGCTCATCTCCGAGCTGACCGACGCCAAGCGTGCTGCCCTGCAGCTGACGCTCAACACCGACTTCACGATCGCACCGCTGGGCGACATGGCTGAGCTGGCGCCTCCCGCCAACGACGAGCTGCGGATCGGCTACCTGTCGGCCAACGGTCCCGCGCTGATGCTCACCCTCAAGGACCCGGCGATCGCCGACGCCGCGCTCGCAGATCACGCGCCCGCCTACCGTCGCCTGGACACGGCCGTCCTGGAGGCGCTCGTGCTCAAGGGCGCGCTTGAGATGAGCGACGACGACATCGACCACCTGCACGGCCTGGGCTACGCGCGTGACTTCGAACAGGCGCTGGAGCTCGTGCGCGCCGGCACCTATGACGCCGCGTTCTTCATGGCGCCCACGCCGATCGAGCGTGTGCACGAGGTGGCGGCCGCCGGCGAATCGATGCCCCCCAAGTCGACCTACTTCTTCCCGAAGGTCCCGACCGGGCTGCTGCTGCACCCGCTGGTCTGATGCAGGCGTCCGGCGCGGCGCTGCTCGACCGGTTGCGCGGGCGGCTGCTGGAGCCGGCCGATGCGATGACGCTCGACGTCCGGGGACGGACCGACGCCGCGGTGCTCGTCGCCCTGCATCTCCACGGCGGCCGGCTGAACGTCGTGTTCACCGAGCGCCGCCACGACCTGCGCCGCCATCCGGGGGAGATCTCGTTTCCGGGCGGGCGCCACGAGCCAGGCGACGCCGACCTGCTGGCCACCGCGCTGCGCGAGACCGAGGAGGAGATCGGACTGCCGCAGTCGGAGGTGGAGGTGCTCGGCGCGCTGCAGCCGACGCCGACGATCGCGACCGGCTACGCGGTGTATCCGTTCGTCGGCCTGATCGAGCCCGGCCGCAACTGGACGCTCAGCCCGCGGGAGGTGGCCCGGGTGCTGGAGCTCTCCCTCGACGACCTGCGCGCGGGCTACGGACGACGGCGGCTACATCGCCGCGGACTCCCGGTCCGCACCGACACCTACGTGGTCGGCGACGACCTGATCTGGGGCGCCACGGCGCGGATGCTCGCCGACCTGTTTGACCGCCTCGGCGATCCGGTCGGCCTCACCGGCGCTCAGCCGGCGAGCTGATCGCGCGCCAGCAACGCCCGCTGCACCGCGTCGGCGGCCGATGCGGTCCACGTCGCGTGATCCTCCGGCTCGGCGTCGAGCAGCACGTACGGGATCAGCGAACGCGCGCAGGCGTGGCGCACCCGTTGGGCCCCGGCGGCCAGCACCTCCTCGTCGACGGTCCCCGCCACCTCGTAGACGATGGCCCGCACGGTCGTGTCGAGCATCCGCTCGAGCAGCATCTCCAGCCGTGTCCCATGCAGTGCGGCCACCGCGTCGGCGGTGCCGGTCGCCGATCCGAGCAGCACGCAGGCCACCCCCACGTGGTCAAAGGCGGGCGCGATCGTCGACACGCGGTCGGGATCGCCGACGATCGCCTCGGCCCCCGCCGCTTCGATCTCGGCAACCCGCCGGGGATCGCGCGTGGTGGCGCGGACGGCATGCCCCTGCTCCCGCAGGGCCGCGGTCAGCGCCAGCCCGCGGCAGCCGCAGGCGATGATCAGACAGCGGGCCATCGCGCACGCACAGCTCGCCGTCAGGCGAGCGGGCGGGTCCGGATCGGCTCGCCGCCGGCGACGAGCAGCTCGATGTCCTCCACCGTCTGGTCGGGCTGACCGCGGCGGCGACGTCGCGCATTATGGGCCTCGAGCATCTGGGCCAGGTCCTCGGCCTCCAGCGCCTCCCGATCCTCGAGGATCTCACGCGGCGAGCGAAGCCCGAGCGGGTCGGCCGAGCGCGGGTGGCGATCGGAATGGTGCCCGGCCAGCCACGTCCACAGGCCGATCGCGACCAGTCCGCCCACGATCAGGATCGCCAGTGCATCCACGGTGGCCGAAGTCTAAACGCCGGCCACTGAGGTCGGCCACTCAGAACGCCGTCATCGAACACTCGCCGACCGCCGTGAACGATCCCATCAACACCCCGCGGGACCGCGCAACTTGTGTCACCGGGCCCGTGTTCATACGGCTGTCAATCGCCACCGCATCGGCGGGCCGGAGTCCGGCGGGGCTCATCTCTGCAGGGTAAGGAGGCTTCATGCGTCGTCATCTGCCCGTGCTCGCAGCCGCCGTCGCGGCATGCGCGTGGACGGCCGTTCCCACGATCGCCAGCGCGGCGCCGCATCGCAACGATGCGCTCACGATCCACGCCACCCCGAGCCAGGTGATCGCCGGTGACCCGGTGCTCATCTTCGGCCGGCTCGAGGGCCGGGATGCGGCCAACCAGGAGATCACCCTCTATCACCGGATCAACCCGGCCGTCCACTTCACGGTCATCAGCCGGACCAGGACCGACCGCCAAGGCCGATACGAGTTCACCCGGGCCGAGGGTGTCGTCACCACCAACCGAAGCTGGTTCGTGCAGGGTCCCGTGGACAGCCATTCGACGACGATCCACGAGCGAGTCGCCGCCGAGGTGACACTGACCCCGAGCTCGGACCAGGGCACCACCGGTCACCCGCTCACCTTCACCGGTCACCTCACCCCCGATCACACCGGCAGCCGCATCGCGCTGCAGGTCCAGTCAGACACGGCCGACACCTGGACCACCGTCAAGACCGGACGCGTGGGCGCCGGCTCGAACTACTCGATCACCGACGCGTGGCGAACCGCCGGTGCGCGCACCGTCCGCACCGTCTTTGCTGGAGACAGCCGCAACACCCCCGCTGCGTCGGATCCGGCGTCGATCGTCATCGACCAGGCCCAGGCTCCGTCCTTCACGATCAACACCTCGCAGGCGATCGTCCCCAACGGCACGCCGGCGACGATCAGCGGGGTGCTCGACGTCGCCGGAACCTCGACGCCCGAAGCCAACGCGACGGTCAGCCTGCTGGCCCGCGCGCCGGACAGCGGCCAGCCGTTCGCGGTCGTGCAGCAGACGACGACCAGCCCGGCGGGGGCGTACACGTTCACCGTCCAGGACGCGACCAACGAGCTGTACCGAGCACGCACCATCACGTCGCCGACCCGGAGCTCGGCAGTCGTGTTCCAGGGTGTCCAGGACGCGGTGAGCATGACCTCCAGCGCGGCGACCTCGACGGTCGGCGGGCAGGTCACGTTCAGTGGCGCGGTCGCCCCGGCGAAGGCCGGTCACGTCATCGACCTGGAGAAGCTGGGCCGGGATGGCAGCTGGCACACCGTGCAGTCCTCGACCGTCTCGCCGGCCTCGACCTACAGCTTCGACTGGACGTTCGGCACCCCGGGGAGCAAGCAGTTCCGCTCCCGGATCGTCGGCGGCCCGGTGAACGTCGGGGGTGCGTCGGCGCCGGTGACGGTGTCGGTCTCGCTGCCGCCGGTCGCCCAGCTGCCCGGGAACTGATCGACACGCCATCGTCTCGGCCGTGCGTGCACGCGCACGTGCCGAGACGGCGACCGACCGGGCGGGCGCGGTAGCGTGCGGAGCATGGACTCAGAGCGGGCCGACGTCGGCGGACTGGTCGCATCATGAGCATGCCGCCGCCGGCGGTCATCGGGGTCTGCGGCGCGGGCACGATGGGCGCGGGGATCGCCCAGCTGTGCTGTCAGAGCGGCGCGCGCACGGTGCTGTTCGATCCCGACGCCGGTGCCCTGGAGCGGGGTGCGCAGCGCATCCACTCCCAACTGCAGCGCAGCGCCCAGCGCGGACGCCTGACCGCAGCCGAGGCGACGGTGGCCGCCGCGAACCTGACGACCGTCGGCGAGCTGGCGCCGTTGGCCGACTGCGAGCTCGTGATCGAGGCTGCGCCGGAGCGCCTGGAGATCAAGCACGAGCTGTTCACGCGGGTCGCCGACGTCGTCGCCGACGACTGCGTGCTGGCCACCAACACCTCGTCGCTGCTCGTGACCGCGGTCGCCGCCCCGCTGCCCCACCCCGAGCGCGTGGTCGGCATGCACTTCTTCAACCCGCCGCCGGTGATGTCGCTGCTGGAAGTCGTGGCCGGACTGGAGTCCGCGCCGGAGGCGATCGATCGGGCGTGCGCCGCCGGGGAGGCGATGGGCAAGCACGTGATCGTCGCCGCCGATGGCGTCGGGTTCATCGTCAACCGGTGCAACCGCCCGTTCGGGCTTGAGGGGCTGCGGCTGCTGGCAGAGCGCATCGCCCCGCTGGAGACGATCGACCGCGTCTGCCGGATGGCCGGCGGCTTTCGGATGGGACCGTTTGAGCTCATGGACCTCGTCGGCGTCGATGTCGGGCTGGACATCGCCCGCTCGTTCTATGAGCAGAGCTTCGGCGAGCCGCGCTGGCGCCCGTCGCCGATCACCGTGCGCACGGTCGCCGCGGGCCGTCTCGGGCGCAAGTCCGGGCGCGGCTACTACGCCTATGGCGACGGCGACCACCGCCCCGCCGACCCCGAGCCCCCCTCCAACCCGGGCCCACCCCGCGACGGGCTGATCGTCATCGCGGGTGAGTCGACGCTCGCCGACGAGCTCGCCGATGCCGCGGCCGATGCCGGCTGGGAGGTCGCCGGTCCGCTGGAGGCCATCGAGCTGCCACCGCCGTCGCTGATCCTCGACCTCACCGGAGACGACGAGCCCGAGGCGCCGCTGCAGGGGGCGCCGCAGGCGATCTGCTGCCACGCCGGCTCGCTGGCCGCCCAGGATCCCGGCGGCTCGGCGGTCGGCTTCCACGCCCTGCCCCCGCTCGCGGAGTCACGCCTGGTCGAGCTGACCCGCGGCCCGGACTCATCGGAGGCGGCCGTCCAGGCAACGCAACGGTTCTTCGCCACGTTGGGCAAGCACACCGAGTGGGTCGGTGACGCCCCCGGCCTGATCCTCGGACGGATCGTCAGCCAGGTGATCAACGAGGCGGCGTTCGCGCTCGGGGAGGGAGTTGGATCGGTCGCCGACATCGACGCCGGAGTGGTCCACGGGCTCAACTATCCCCGCGGGATCCTCGCCTGGGCCGATCAGATCGGGGTCGACCACGTGCTCGCGGTCCTCGACGGGCTCGCCCTGGAGACCGGCGAGGACCGCTACCGCGCCGCCCCCGCCCTGCGCAAGCTGGCGTGGGGAGGGCGGCTGGGACGTGCGACGGGCGAGGGGTTTCACACCTACGATCAAGGCGCCGACTGAGATCGCCTGTCAATCCGGTCGCCCCGCTTTTCGGTGCGAGACGGCCCCCGGCGGACGGTGACGGATTGGCGGCGGCAAGTTGCGCATTCGCACCCGGATTGTGGGAGTTGTCGGGGCCAGTTCGCTAGGGTCGGAGACCGCTGCTGGACGAATGTTCGACAGGCTCTGGACAGCCCGTCGTGCCGACGACCCCCGAACAGCAAGGCAGGAAATGGATTCACTCACAGCCTCGTCGCTCGAGCGCCGCCACCGTCTGCGCCTTGCGTGCCTCGCTCTCGGCGCACTTCTGACCGCGGTCGTCTCGCTCACCGCGTTGCCCGGGATCGCCGGGGCCAGCGCGCGTCGCCATGCCGGTCATCCGCGCCGCGGCGCCGCCCTGCGACATCGACACCGCATCCACCGCCGGCGTCGCGCCGTCGCCCAGGACGCCACCGTTCGCGTCCGCCGCTCGACCACCCGTCATCTGACGGTCCGCCGGCGCAAGACGCAGGCCGGGATCGCCGTCGTCGCCCGGTCGCGCTGCCGTCATGCCGACGTCCGGATCGGCGAGGTCGCCCGCGCCGAGGTCCAGCGCGCCGTCGTCTGCCTGATCAACCGGCAGCGCCGGGAGCGCGGCCTACCCACCCTGCGCACCAGCGTCCGGCTCGACGCCTCCGCGCAGAGCTGGACGAACACGATGGTGCGTGACCGCGCGTTCAGCCACGGCAGCGACTTCGCGGCACGGATCACCGCCGTCGGCTTTGACTGGTCTCAGGTCGGCGAGAACATCGCCGACGGCTACCGGACCCCGGCCAGCGTGGTGACCGCCTGGATGCACTCCACCGGCCACTGCCAGAACATCCTCAACCCCGAATATCGCGAGGTCGGCACCGGCGTCAGCACCGGGTCGGCCAGCGCGGAGAGCCCGACGGGGACCTGGACCCAGGACTTCGGCCTGCTTGCGGGCCAGCATGGGTCTGACAACTGGGCCCCCGCCGAGCACTGCCCCTACTGACACGCACCGTCCCGGCGCCGGCGTTGGACCGGCGGGCCGGCGGTGCCCTACGCGGCGGCGGCGCGCCGCTCGCTGTCGAACGGCAATGCGGTGTCGCGCAGGTACCACTCGGCGTCCAGCGCCGCCTGGCACCCCGAGCCGGCCGCGGTGATCGCCTGACGGTAGGTGTGGTCGACGAGGTCACCCGCAGCGAAGACGCCGGGCAGGTTGGTCAGGGTCGAGCGGCCCTGGGTGACGACGTAGCCGCCGTCGGTGAGCTCCACCTGACCATCGACGAGCTGGGACTGCGGGTCGTGGCCGACCGCGATGAACGCGCCGGTGATCTCCAGGTCGCGGGTCGCGCCGTCAACGGTGTTACGCAGACGGGCGATGGCCAGGGAGTTGCCCTCCGGGATGAACTCGGCGACCTCGTAGGGCGTGAGCAGCTCGAGATTGGGCACCGCCCGGGCGCGCTCGAGCATGATCTTGGAGGCGCGGAACTCGTCGCGGCGATGCACGACTGCGACCGATGAGGCGAACTTGGCCAGGAAGATGGCCTCCTCCATCGCCGAGTCGCCGCCGCCGACGATGATCGTCGGCGCCTGCT
>CAZZYU010000078.1:0-15801 GCA_964658375.1 uncultured Acetobacteraceae bacterium
CTCCCGCTCCGGCGGCTGCTCCGGCTGCCGCGGCGGCGCCTGCCGACGAGTCGGTGACGATGTCGACCGAGGAGATCGAGGCCAAGCTGCTCGTCGTCGTCAGCGAGCGCACCGGTTACCCCCCGGAGATGCTCTCGCTCGACGGCGACCTGGAGGGCGACCTCGGGATCGACTCGATCAAGCGCGTCGAGATCGCCGGGACGTTCACCGCCGACCTCCCGGCGGCTCAGCGTGCCGCGATCGACATGGAGCAGCTGACGATGAGCCGCACGCTGCGTGAGGTGATCTCGGTGATCGAATCAGCGATCGGGTCAGACGCATCGCCACCCGGAGACGGGCCGCCGCTCGCCGCGGCGGAGGTGAGCGAACGCCCTTTTGAAGTCGGACCTGCCGAGACGGAGCGCATCGGCCGGTTCGTGGTCACCCCGACGAGCGCTCCAATGACGGCCCCCACGGCGCAGCTGGCGCCGGGGGTCGTCGTCATCGTCGACGAGCCGACGGGGATCGGCGCGGCGCTGGCGATCGCGCTGCAGCGCCGCGGGCAGAACGCGGTGCTGCTCGACGAGGCCGCGCAGATCGCCGATCCCGACGACGCTCTCGCCATCGCCGAGCGGCTGCGCGACCACGGCACGCTCAGCGCGCTCGTGCACGTCGCCTCGGACTCCGCGCCGGAGGGCGGGCTGGCGACCCTGCTCGTCCTCGCCCAGGCGTTGCGCGAGGACCTGCACCGGGCGGCCGGCGCCGGCGGCGCGGCGATCCTCGGCGTGACGCGCCTGGGCGGCAGCTTCGGGGTCGGCAGCGGGCCCGAGGGCCGCTCCGGCCACGGGGCGATCGCCGGCTTCGTCAAGTCGCTGGCGCTCGAGTGGCCCGAGGTCCGGGCCCGGGCCGTCGACCTGCCCGTCGTCCCCGACGCCGCCGACGCCGAGCGGCTCGCCGACGAGCTGCTCTGCGCCGACCCGATCGCCGAGGTCGGCTACCGCGACGGTGAGCGCCTGCAGCTCACCGTCGACCCCACGCCGCTGGGCGACCGCGCCGTCACCCCGACGATCGACCGCGACAGCGTCCTGCTGCTGACCGGCGGCGCGCGCGGCATCACCGCCGACATCGCCCACGCGCTCGCCGTCGCCCATCAGCCGACGCTCGTGCTCGTCGGCCGCAGCTCCGACGCGCCGGAGTCACCCGACACGGTGACGCTCGAGACCCCCGAGCAGCTGCGCGCCGCGATGATCGAGGCCCGACGCGCCGCCGGCGAGCCGCTGACCCCGGCGCTCGTGGAGTCCGACTGCCGGCGCATCCTCCAGGGACGGGAGCTTCGCGCCAACCTGGCGCGGCTCACCGACGCCGGCGCCCGGGTCGACTATCGCCGCTGTGACGTCTCCGACGCCGCCGCCTTCTCCGCCCTGATCGAATCGCTCTACGCCGGCTACGGCCGGATCGACGGGGTGATCCACGGCGCCGGGTTGATCGAGGACCGGCTGATCGCCGACAAGCGGCCGGATTCGCTGCAGCGGGTCGTCTCGACCAAGGCCGGCGCCGCCCACACGCTCGCGGCGACGCTGCGGCCCGAGTCGCTGCGGTTCCTGGTGCTGTTCAGCTCGGTCTCCGGTCGGTTCGGCAACCGCGGCCAGGCCGACTACGCCGCCGCCAGCGAGGTGCTGTCGCGGCTGGCCCACGAGCTCGATCGCAGCTGGCCGGCCCACGTCGTCTCGATTGACTGGGGCCCGTGGCGCTCGACCGGGATGGTCTCCCCCGCGCTGGAGGAGGAGTTCGCCCGGCGCGGGGTCGTCCTGATCGAGATCGAGCAGGGCTGCCGCATGCTGCTGGAGGAGATCGAGCGCGGCCACAAGGGCGAGAGCGAGATCGTCGTCGGCGCCGCCACCGGGCTGACGATGCCCGCGCCCGGCCAGTCGACCGGGCCGGCGCTGGCGCTGATGCGCGCCGCGGCCCCGCTGGCACCCGCGCCCGACGGACCGGGCCGCATCTCGGCCCGCCGCTTCGAGGTCGCGCGTGACCGGTATCTCGACGACCATCGCATGGACGGCAAAGCGGTGCTCCCGTTCGCGGTCGCGATGGAGCTGATGGCCGAGACCGCAACGCTGGCGGTCGACGGCGACCTCGGAACGGTGACCGGCCTGGACGGGATCCGCGTGCTCAAGGGCGTCACCGTCCCCGACGCGGGCGGCGCCGGGGTCGCGATCCGCGCCGTGCCCACCCCCGAGGGCGACGCCGCCGAGGTGACGGTGCTGGCCACCGACCGGCCGCGGCCGCACTATCGCGCGACGGTCACCCTGGCCGCCGGGGGGCCGCCGCAGCTGCCCGACGAGCCGGCGCCGCTGACCGGCCTGGCGCCGTTTGAGCGCCCGATCGCCGACGCCTACCACGAGCTGCTGTTCCACGGGCCGCTGTTTCAGGGGATCGAGGCGATCGCCGGGATGGACGAGCGCGGCGCGACCGCCTCGCTGCGCGCCTCGCACGTCGCCCGCTGCGTCGACGGCGCCGAGGGCGCGGTCTGGCTGCTGGATCCGGTGCTGCTGGACTGCGCGCTGCAGATGCAGGTGATGTGGGCGCGGCTGGAATGGGGCATGACCCTGCTGCCCGCCGAGATCGGCGCCTACCGACGGCTCCGGAGCCCCGCGGAGGGGGAGGCGGTTCGCCACGAGCTGCGCATCCGCCCCGAGTCCCACGCGCCGATGTGTCACTGCGACCACTTCTTCTACGGCGCCGACGGGGAGCTGATCGCGACGCTCACCGACGTCGTCGGCGTCGGCTCGACCGCCCTGAACCGGCTCGCCGCGGGAGCCCAGGTGTGAGCACCGAAGTCGCCGGTCGCTCGCGCGACGGCGTGGCCATCATCGGGATGTCGTGCCGGTTTCCCGGGGCGCCCGACGTCGACGCCTACTGGGCCAACATCCTCGGTCGCGTCGACTCGATCACCGACCCTCCGCCGGAGGCCTGGGACCCCGAGGTCTATTTCGACGGCGAGTTCGAGGATGAGGATCGCACGTACTGCCAGCGCGGCGGCTACCTCGGATCGCTGGCCTCCTTCGCCCCCCTGGCCCACGGGATCCCGCCGGTGGCCGTCGGCGGCGAGCCCGACCAGTGGCTCGCGCTGCAGATCGCGACCGACGCGCTCGCCGACGCCGGGGCCACGGAGCTTGACGAGGCGATCCGCACCCGCACCGAGATCGTGCTCGGCAAGGGCACCTACCTCAACGGCGGCAACGCGATCGCGCTGCAGCGCGGGCTCGTCGTCGGGCAGACGATCGATCTGATCCGCCAGCTGCATCCCGAGCACAGCGAGGAGCAGCTGGAGCGTTTGCGCGGCGAGCTGCGCGACGTGCTGCCGCCGCTGACCGCCGACACGGTGGCCGGGCTGATCCCGAACATCATCGTCGGGCGGATCGCCAACCGCCTTGATCTGATGGGGGCCGCCTACACGGTCGACGCCGCCTGCGCCTCCTCGCTGCTGGCGGTGCGCCACGCGGTGCACGACCTGCTCGACGGCGAATGCGACCTCGCCCTGGCGGGCGGCTCACAGGTGTGGATGCCGGTCGCCACCCAGAATCTGTTCTGCCGCCTGGGCGCGCTCTCGCACACCCAGCGCCTGCGCGCATTCGACGCCGAGGCCGACGGCACGCTGCTCGGCGAGGGCATCGGCATGGTCGTGCTCAAGCGCCTCGCCGACGCCGAGCGCGACGGCGACCGCATCTACGCCGTGGTCCGCGGCGTCGGCGTGTCCTCCGACGGCCGCGGCGTGTCGGTGATGGCGCCGCGGGGCGAGGGCCAGCAGGTCGCGCTGCGCCGCGCCTATGACGAGGCCGGCGTCGCGCCGAGCACGATCGGGCTGATCGAGGCTCACGGCACGGGCACGCCGGTCGGTGACGCCACCGAGGTCCAGTCGCTGACAGCGGTCTTCGGCGAGCGTGGCGACGCCCTCCCCCACGCCGCGATCGGCTCGGTGAAGTCGATGATCAGCCACACGATCCCGGCCGCCGGCGTGGCATCGCTGATCAAGACCGCGCTCGCGCTGCATCACCGGGTGCTGCCCCCCACGCTCAACGTCGACCAACCCAGCCCCCGGCTCGGGCTGGAGCGGTCACCGTTCTACATCAACACCGAGACCCGGCCGTGGATCCACGGCGGTCCCCAGCCACGGCGCGCGGGCATCAACGCCTTCGGCTTCGGGGGGATCAACGCGCACGCGGTGATCGAGGAGCATCTGTCGCCCAGCCGCGCCGGCGCCCACGGGCAGCCGTGGCCCGACGAGGTGTGCATCCTGGAGGCCGACTCGGCCGCCGCGCTCGCCGCCCGGGCCTCGGAGCTGGCGACCACGCTGGGCGGGGCTCACGCCGGGACGCTCGCCGAGCTCGCCGCGACGCTCGCCGGGGAGCTCGGCGCGATCACGCAGCCGGTCCGCCTGGCGATCGTGGCGACGTCGCTCGACGATCTGGCGGGCAAGCTGGAGGAGGCGGTGCAGAAGCTCTCGGTGCCCGAGCCCAAGCGGATCCGCACCCGATCGGGCATCTACTACGAGCCCGAGCCGCTGGGCCGCGACGGCAAGGTCGTGTTCGTCTTCCCCGGCGAGGGCTCCCAGTACCCCAACATGCTCGCCGATCTGTGCCTGCGCTTCCCTGAGGCGCGGGCCACGTTTGATCGCATCGACCGCCTGTACCACGATCACCCGCGCGGCCACCTGCTCTCTGACTGGGTGTTCCCGCGGCCGGCGTTCTCCGACGAGGAGCGTGAGCGCAACGAGGCGCGGCTGATGGAGCTCGACATCGCCGTCGAATCGGTGCTCACCGCCAACGCGGCGGTGCACGCGGTGGTCAGCCGCCTGGTCCCCCACGCCGACGCGATCGTCGGCCACAGCACCGGAGAGCACTCGGCGGCGATCGCCGGCGGGGTCCTGGATCTGGAGGCCGACGAGCGACTCGGCGCGTTCTGCCACGGGCTGCACGACGCCTGGTCGCAAGCCAGCTCCGGCGATGAGATCGCCGACGCGACGCTGCTGGCGCTCGGCACCGACGCCGAGCAGGCGCGGCGGATCGCCGACGCCGCGGGCGGCGAGCTGTATCTGGCGATGGACAACTGCCCGCATCAGGTGGTCCTCGTCGGAGAGCCGGAGGCGGCCGCCCGGGCGCGTGAGATCGCCGCCGCCGACGGGGTCATGTGCGAGACACTGCCCTATGACCGCGCCGTGCACACGCCGCTGTTCGCGCCCTACGCCGAGCAGCTGCGCGGGGTCTTCAACGCCCTGCCGGTTCGCGTCACCGACGCCAACCTGTGGTCGTGCACGTCGGCGGCGCCGCTGCCGCGCGACGAGGCCCAGATCCGCGAGCTGCTCGTCGAGCACTGGACCAGCCCGGTGCGGTTCCGCGAGACGATGGAGGCGCTGCACGACGACGGCGCCCGGATCTTCATCGAGGTCGGCCCACGCGGCAACCTCACCGCGTTCATCTCAGACATCCTGCGCGGCCGGCCGTTGCTCGCCGTCGCCGCCGACACGCCCTCGCGCTCGGGCGTGACCCAGCTGCACCACATGGTCGGGATGCTCGCCGCCCACGATGTCGCACTCGATCTCGCCCCGCTGTATGAGTCGCGGGTGGCCGACCCCGCCGACCGGCCCACCGTCGTGGACACCGCCGACGCGCCCCCACCGGTGACGGTGCCGCTGTCGACGACCTGGCCGGCGCTGCGGCTCCCCGAGGACGTGATCGCGCGCTGGCGCGCGGAGACCGCAACGAACGGGACCACCCCGGGCCCCGCTCCCGTGTCCGCCGCCCCCGCCCCCGCACCCGTGGCCCTGGTCCCCCACAACGGCAGCAGCCCGGTCGTGACCCGGAACGGCAATACCCCGTTCGGGGCACGTGGCGGCAATCCCCCGCTCGGGGCACCGGCCGACGACCACACCAACGGCGCCGCACCCGCCACAGCCCTCGCCGAGCCCGCCGGCGTCGACTCAGAGCTCGTGCTGTCCGCGCACATGCAGACGATGGAGAGCTTCCTGCGCTCCAGCGCCGAGGTCGTCCAGGCCTACCTGGGCAGCGCCGACGCGGCCGGCGCCCCGGCGCTGCCCCTGCTCGGAGAGACGGTCAGCTGCGAGCCCGGGATCGAGCTCGTCACCCAGCGCACGACCGACCCGGCGCAGGACCGCTATCTGCTGGACCACACCTTCGGTCGCGAGGTCTCCGGCCTGGACCCGACGCTCGCCGCGCTCGCGGTGATGCCGTTGGCGATGAGCATCGAGATGCTCGCCGAGTCCGCCGCCGCGCTGATGCCCGACCGCGTCGTCTCCGGGCTGCGCGACGTGCGAGCGCACCGCTGGGTGTCCTTCGGCGAGCAGCCCCGCACGCTGCAGCTGACCGCCCGCCGGATCGACCCCGACGGCGACACCGAGCGCGCCCGGGTCACGCTCGTGGCGCTGGACGAGGATCCCCGGCGCCCGCCGCTGGCCGAGGCGACGGTGCTGCTCGATCACGACTATGCGCCGGCGCCGGCGCCATCGGACCTGACCCTGCCCGACGCCGAGCCCTCCCGCTGGGCTCCCGGCCACCTCTACGACGAGGCGATGTTCCATGGCCCGCTGTGGCGCGGCGTCGAGTCGATCGACGCGGTCGGCGCCGCCGGCGCGCGGGCCCGCCTGCGCGTGCTGCCGCGGCTGGGGCTGATCGCCGGCGATCCCGAGCCCGATTTCATCCTGGACCCGGTGGTGCTCGACGCCGCCGGTCAGCTCGTCGGCTTCTGGGCCGCACAGCGCTTGGACCACGGCCGCTTCGTGTTCCCGCTGCGCGTCGCCGCGCTCGATCTGTACGGACCGCCCCCGCCGCCCGGGGAGGCGCTGTCGGCGACCGCCGCGGTCACGCTCGTCGGCGAGCAGCTGACGACCGCCGAGATCGAGGTCGCCGGCTCCGACGGCCACTGTCACATGCGGATCTCGGGCTGGGATGACAAGCGCTTCGACGTGCCCGAGCGTTTCGCGGCGCTGACCGTGCCGCGCCGGCTGGGCGCGCTGTCGCGTCCGTGGCCGCTGTCGCTTGCACCGGTCGGCGGCGACGGCGCCTTCTCGGTGCACCGGCTCGATTCCCGGCTCGGAGCCGATGCGGCGCTCTGGAAGCAGGTGTGGGCCTCCCGCGTGCTCGGCCGCCGTGAGCGCGAGCTGCTCGCCGCCCAGTCCACGCCCGAGCCCCGGCAGCTGGAGTGGCTCGGCGCCCGGACGGCCGCCAAGGGAGCGGTGATCGAACTGCTCTCGGCGCGCTCGGGGATCGCGCCGCATCCCGCCGATGTCGAGATCCTGCCCGACGCGCAGGGCCGCCCGATCGTCCACGCGTCGGCCGCGGACGCGCTCGGCGTCGTCCCGATCGTCTCGCTGACCCATTCCCAGGGCCATGCCGCGGCCGCCGCCTGGCTGGTCGGGCCCGGCGCCGAGGCGGGCATCGGCCTGGATGCCGAGCCGCTGCGCCCCCGCCCCGAGGGCTTCGCCGCCGCGGCGCTGCGCGACGACGAGCGCGCGCTGCTCGACGGCGTGGCGCCGGCGGAGATGGAGGAGTGGGTGCTGCGCTGCTGGTGTGCCAAGGAGGCCGCCGGCAAGGCCGCGGGCCGGGGAGTGCTGCCGGGGGCGCAGACCCCCGTGATCTCCGGTGTCGACGTCGGCTCAGGGCTGATCGACGTCACGGTGGCCGGGATGCAGCTGCAGGTGCGAACGCTGATCGACGACGACCGGGTCGTCGCGCTCGCGATCTTTCAGACCACGACGGAGGTGCCATGAGCACGTTGGACCCCCAGATCCTGTCGGGAGTCCTCGGGCTTCTGGAGGAGCTCAAAGAGGATTGGGAATATGACGAGGAGATCCGCCCCGAGACCCGGTTCATCGCCGATCTCGGCCTCGCCTCGCTGGACATCGTCGTGCTGTCGACGATGATCCAGGGGACCTACGGCAAGCTGCCGTTCCCCGCGTTCTTCGATCAGATCGGCAAACGGCCGCTGGCCGAACGCGACGTATCCGTCGGCGAGCTCGTGGCCTTCGTGGCCGAGCACCGTGAACCGATTCGCCAGGAGGCATGACCGTGACCCCGACTCTGCTGCTCGGCCTCGACGGCGCGACCTTCACCGTGCTGGACCCGCTCGTGCAGCGCGGCGTCATGCCCAACCTCGCCGAGCTCTACGCGCGCGGCACACGTGGCACGCTGCGCTCGATCATGCCGCCGCTCACGCCGCCGGCGTGGACCTCGCTGACGACCGGCAAGCACCCCGGTCAGCACGGGGTCTTCGACTTCTTCCAGAAGGAGGCGCCCGGCTCGATCTACTTCTCCTACTCAAGCTCCCAGGACGTGCGCAGCCAGACGATCTGGACGATCGCCTCCGATCACGGACGCCGCGTCATCTCCTTGAACTTCCCGCTGATGTTCCCGGCGCCCCCCGTCGAGGGGGCCGTCGTCCCCGGCGGGATGATGCCCTGGCGCCAGCTGCGGCTCGGCTGTCACCCGCCCGGCCTGTTCCAGCGCCTCAAGGAGCTGCCCGGCTTCAACCCGCGTGAGATGCTCGACATGGAGATGGAGGTCAAGGCGATCGACGGCTGCCCCGAGGAGGAGTACGCCGACTGGATCGACCTGCACATCGCGCGCGAGCAGCGCTGGGGCGAGGTCCTGGACTACCTGATGGAGACCGAACCCGCCGACCTGGTGTCGATCATGTTCGACGGCGTCGACAAGCTCCAGCACCTGTGCTGGCGCTTCATCGACCCCGCCTATCACCCCACCGAGCCGACCGAGTGGGAGCTCGACATGCTCGCGCGCTGCGAGCGCTACTTCCGCTCGCTGGACGGGCTGATCGGCAAGGCGGTGGCGCACGTCGGCCCCGACGCGACGGTGATCCTCGCCTCCGACCACGGCTTCGGGCCCACCCGGGACGTCTTTCACGTCAACTCGTGGCTGGAGCAGGAGGGGTACCTGTACTGGGCCGACGAGACGGCACCCCGCCGCTCGGGGGAGGAGGTCGGCTTCGCCGAGATGACGCGGCACGTCAACGCCGTGGACTGGTCACGCACGCTGGCCTACGCCGCCACCCCCTCCAGCCAGGGCATCAACATCGTCGAGAAGGTTCCCGGCTCCGAGGACCCGCTGCCCGAGGACGTCCGCGCTCGGATCTCGCTGGAGCTCGCCAGCTCGCTGATGGAGCTGCGCCATCCCGCCACCGGCGAGCCCCTGATCTCGGACCTGTGGACGCGCGAGCAGGCGTTCTCCGGCCCGTTTGAGGCGCTCGGCCCCGATCTGACGATGGTGCTTCAGGAGGGCGGCACGCTCTCGATCCTGCCCTCCGACGAGATCATCGCCCAGCGCCAGCAGGTGCGCGGCCACCATCGCTGGGAGGGGATCTACCTCGCCGCCGGCCCGGGGATCCACGCCGGGCAGACCGGACCCGAGCTGTCGTTGGTCGACATCGCGCCGCTGGTCCTGCACCGCCTCGGGCTCCCGGTCCCCGACGACATGGCGGGCCGGCTGGCGACCGAGCTGATGTCGGCGCAGGAGATGGAGCGCCATCCGCTGCAGACGATGCCGGGCCTCCCCCCCGAGGCGCTGGCGCCGTCGGCGGGCACCGAGCTGGCGCCCGAGGAGCAGGCGGCCGTGATGGAGCGCCTGCGCGCGCTGGGATACGTCGAATGATCTCCGGAACGGGGCGCTGAGCATGGCCAAGACGCTTCTGGGCAGCGGTATCCGCCTGCACAGCCAGCAGGTCGGCGAGGGACCGCCGATGGTGATGGTCCACGGGATCACCGGCAACCTCGCGGTGTGGCACCTGCAGATGGCGCCGCTGCTGGCCGAGCACTTCCGCGTGATCACCTATGACCTGCGCGCCCACGGCTACAGCGACGCGCCGCCGACCGGCTACACCCCCGACCAGATGGCCGATGACCTGCTGGGGCTGCTCGACGCCCTGGAGCTCGAGCGGCCGGTGATCGTCGGACACAGCTACGGCGCCGACATCGGGCTGTACTTCGCGCTGAACCATCCCGACCGGGTGCAGGAGGTGATCGCGATCGAATCGGCGCTGCCGGCGCTGGAGCAGGCGCGCCGCGGCGATGACTGGGTGGGCTGGAGCTACTGGTCAGAGGCGCTGGAGCAGGCCGGACACACCGTCCCGCCCGAGAGCCGCTCCGACCTGCGCTACATGATCCGGGCGACGATCGACCTCCCGACCCAGTGGGGTCCGCTCAAGGGGCTCCCGCGCGACCCCAAGCCGCTGCTGCGCCTGCTCGAGCAGACCTCGCTGCCCGACGACTACCGCCAGATCGGCTCGCTGTCGCTGGACCGGGTGCCCGAGATCTCGACGCCGGTGACGCTCATGTACGCCGAGCGGTCGGCGTTCCTGGACACGTTTCATTACCTCAACGAGCATCTGCCCGACCCGCATCCGATCCTGCTTCCCCAGACCGAGTGGGGCCACTTCGGACCGCTGGAGCAGCCCGACGTGGTCGTGCGCGAGATCCTCGCCCGGCTGGTCGGTCCCGAGGAGGTCCGATGATCCCGTCGCGCCACCCGGGACGCCCCGGACAGCCCGGCGATGCCGTCCTGATCACCGGTGCCGGAACCGGCCTGGGGCGCGACGCCGCGCTTGCGCTGGCCGCCAAGGGCTTCGCGGTGTTCGCCACGATCCGCAACCCCGATCAGCGCTCCGAGCTCGAGCAGGCCGCCCGCGAGCGCGGGGTGTCGCTCACCGTGCTGGCGCTGGACCTGACCGACTCGGCGAGCATCCATGCGGCCGTCGACACGGTCATCGCCGACGCCGGATCTCTCTACGGCCTGGTCAACAACGGCGGGATCGGGCTGCGCGGCGCGCTGGAGGACTGCTCGATGGAGGAGATCCGTGCCGTCTATGAGGCCAACGTGATCGGAACGATCGAGGTCACCAAGGCGGTCATCCCCCACCTGCGGGCGGCGGGGCGCGGCCGGATCGTCACGATCACCTCGATCGGCGGCCGGGTGCCCGGCTTCGGGGTCACCACCTACTGCTCGTCGAAGTTCGCCCAGGAGGGAATCGGAGAGGGCCTCGCGCTGGAGCTGGCGCCGTTCGGCATCCAGTCGGTGATCATCGAGCCCGGAATGATCAACACCACCCGCTGGTCGCGCTTTCGCGGGACCGCCGTGGGGGCCGAGGATGAGACCAGCCCCTACCACCGGCTGTTCTGGGCCAGCGAGGAGGCCGCCGACAAGATCGTCCGTCGCTCGCCCACGCGACCGGAGCAGGTGGCCGACGCGATCGTCGAGGCGATGACCGTCCCGCGGCCGCGGCTGCGCTACGTCGTCGGGCGCGGCGCCGCGATCGTGATCGCGCTGCGGCGCCATCTGGCGCCGGGCGTGTTCGAACGCCTGTACTACGGAGGACAGCTGCGCCGGCTGGAGTCCGCCGTCGGGGCGCCCGCCGAGCCGTCCGTCGGCGCGCCCGCCGAGCGGGTGGGCAGCGAGTCGCGATGAGCCGCCGCGTCCTCTTCACCCTGTGGCCGTTCACCGGCCACCTGCTGCCCCAGATGGCGATCGCCCACGCGCTGCGCGAGCGGGGCACCGAGGTCGCCTTCTACAGCGGCGAGGCGGTGCGCGAGCGCGTCGAGAGCGCCGGCTTCACGCTGTATCCCTTCACCCGCGTCGACGAGCGCCGCGCCTTTGAGCTCGTGCACCGGATCGACACCGGCGACCGGCGCCGGCGCCCCGGCGGCGGGCGGCTGGTGACGACGTTCCGGGAGTGGCTGGTGGACACGATCCCGGGCCAGGTCGACGACCTGCGCGAGGTGATCGCCGACTTCGCCCCGGAGGTGATCGCCACCGACCTGTCGATGTGGGCGCCGATTGTCGTCGTGGGCGAATCCGAGCGGATCCCGGTCGCGCTCTCCTCGACGTTCATGGGACCGCTGATCCCCGGCCCCGACGCGCCGGCGCTGGGCTTCGGTCTGCGGCCTCCGCGCCGAGCCGCCGGCCGGCTGGTGGCCCGGGGCCTGACCGCCGTCACCGAGCGCGGCGCCGCGCCGCTGCGACGCCGCGTCGACGAGATCCGCACCGAGTACGGGCTGCCGCCACTGGGCGAGAGCGTCAACCGCCACACCGCGCGCCTGCCGCTCACGCTGATCGGCAACATCCGCGAGCTCGACTACGACCGCCACGACCTCCCGCCGACCGTGCACTACCTCGGCGACTACATGTGGTTTCCCGACGACGACCAGGGCACGAGCGAGTGGCTGGACCAGATCCCCACCGCGCGCCCGTGGGTCCACGTGACCGAGAGCTCGCTGGCCTCCGGCGACCCGTTCCTGCTGCGGATGGCGATCGAGGCGCTCGCCGGTCAGCCGGTCGAGCTGATCGTCACCTCCGGCGGACAGCGCGATCCGGCCGCACTCGGCCTGGAGGCGGGCGCCGACAACGTGCACGTCGCGCGCTGGCTGCGCCACGACCAGCTGCTGCCGCGCTGCGATGCCGTGATCACGGTCGGCGGCAAGGCGACGATCCTGGCGGCGATGACCGCCGGCGTGCCGCTCGTCGTCGTCCCCACCTCGTGGGACAAGCCCGACAACGCCCGCCGGGTCACCGAGGCGGGCGCCGGCGTCGCGCTGCGCGCGCGCGGCGCCTCGCCGGCCGCGCTGCGCCGGGCGGTTCGCCAGGTGCTCTACCAACCCCGGTTTCGCGAGCAGGCCCAGCGGCTCGCCGACACGCTCGCCGCGGCGCCGGGCGCACCACGCGCCGCCGAGCTGCTCGAGGGGCTCGCCCCGGTCAGCGCGTCCCGGCCTCCGGCCGCCCCTGTCGGAGGTACCCGATGAGCGTGGAGATGCCGGTCGTCGCGTCTGACGACGCGGCGCCCGAGGACCTGTTCGCGCGAGCCGCCGGCGGGCCGGCGGCGCCCCGGCGACCGCGGCTGCTCTCCCACGTCGGACGCTGGGGCCGCGCCCGCCGGTGGCTGCCACCCGACGCGCGGCGCGTGCTCGACGTCGGCTGCTCGTCGGGGTATGCGATGGCCGCGATCACGACCACCGGTCCCACCGATCGCCTCGTGGTCGGCGTCGAGCGCGATTCGGTCCATCTGCGCACGGCGACCGAGCGCTACCCGTGGCTGACGATCGTCGAGGGCGACGCCCGCACGCTGCCCGTCGAGGATGGCGCGGTCGACGCGGTGCTGCTGCTCGACGTGATCGAGCACATCTCCGATCCCGGACAGGTGCTCGCCGAGGCCGCCCGGGTGCTCGCTCCCGGCGGCGCGATCATCGTCACCGTTCCCCACCGCGGCCCGACGCGCTGGCTCGACGCGCTCAACCTCTACGCGGGGGTCCGCCGGCGACGGCCGTCGCTGCCCCCACTGGAGTCGGCCACCGAGTCCGACGGCGGCCCCCACCAGCATTTCACCGCGGCGGCGATGACCAACCTGTTGTCCCCGTGGTTCACCGTCGACCGGGTGGCGCGGACCGGCCTGGGACTGCAGGAGCTGGTGACGATCACGCTCGTCCTGATCCGGGTCGGGTTTCGGGCGCCGGCGATCGCCAAGCTGCTGACCCCCCTGTGGCTGGTCGCCTACATCGCCGACGATCTGCTGCCCACGGGTCCGCTCGCCTACCACCTGGCGGTGCGCGCCCGCGTCGCGGAGGCCACGGCACCCGCATGAGCCCCCGGGTCCTGTTCTGCTGCTGGCCGTTTGAGGGCCACGTGTTCCCGCAGCTGGCGATCGCCCTGGCCGTCCGCGCGCGCGGCGGCGAGGTCGCCTTCTACACCGGCACCGAGCATCAGGCCAAGCTCGAGGCCGAGGGCGTGCCCGTGTTCCCGTTCAGCCGCGTGCAGTCCAAGTGGGAGGAGGTCCGCGCCGCCGAGGCCCGGGCCGGCGGGCGCCGCAAGTCGGTGCGCGTGGAGCAGCGAGCGTTTCGCCAGTGGCTGGTGGAGACGATCCCCGATCAGGTCGGCGACCTGCGCTCGGTGATCGCGGAGTTCAGACCCGACCTGATCGTCGTCGACGCCTCGATGTGGGGCCCGTCGCTGGTCCTGCGCGAGACCGAGTCGATCCCGGTCGCCCTGGCCTCCCCGCTCATCTACGCGTGCCTGCCGGGGCCCGACAGCCCGCCGCCCGGCAGCGGCCTGCCGGTTCCCCGCAGCCGCGCCACCGTCGCCCTCTCCCGCACCGTCGAGGGGATCATCGACGTCGCGGCGCGCCCGATGCGGCGGCGCATCAACGCGCTGCGCGCCGGCTACGGCCTGCCCGCCCTGCGCGCCGGAGTCAACGAGCAGCTCGGCGAGCTCGACCTCTACCTCGTGCTCTCGATCCCCGAGCTCGACCTCAACCGCTGGGACCTGCCCGCCAGCGTGCACTATGTCGGCTCGTGCCTGTGGCATCCGCCCGAGCCGCCGGCGGCGAGCGACTGGCTGCGGGCGATCCCGACCGACCGGCCGTGGGTGCATGTCACCGAGGGCACCTCGCACTTCCAGGATCCGTTCGTGCTGCGCGCCGCCGTCGACGGATTGTCAGGCGAGCCGGTGCAGGTCATCATCTCCCACGGCCGTGAGAAGTCCGAGGCCGAACAGCGCCTCGGTGCGCCGGCGCCCAACATCCATCTCACCCGCTGGGTCAGTCACGAGACGCTGCTGCCGCGGTGCGCCGCGATGGTGACGACCGGTGGCGCCGGTTCGGTGATGGCCGGCATCCGGGCCGGCATCCCCCTGGTGATCGTGCCCACGACCTGGGACAAGCCCGACAACGCCCGGCGCATCGCCGAGGCTGGGGCTGGCATCATTCTACGGCCGCGCCGCTGCAACGCAGCCGCGCTGCGCGAGGCGGTGCTGGAGGTCCTCAGCGAGCCGAGCTATCAGATCGCCGCGCAGCGCTACGCCCAGGCGCTGCAGGCAGCGCCCGGCCCCGACGGAGCCGCCGCGCTGATCGAAGACACCGTCCAGGATGGGCCGCAGTCAACCGGACAACCCGTAGCGCGAAGACCAGTCACAGGAGCCTCGTGAGAATCAAGACCCCCGCAAAGATCGCCATCGTCGCGAGCCTCGCCCTCACCATGATGGTGAGCTGCGCGCAGGCCGGCGCCTCGACACCCGGCGTGAGCACCATCGCCCAGAACGGCTTCGGCGATCACAACAACTCCTACGCCTGGTCGATGTACTGGTTCAAGGGCAAGCTCTACGTCGGCACCGGGCGTGACGAGGAATGCATGGAGGGGGCGACCGTCGAGCGCTACGAGCCCGGCAGCGGCGCCTATACGACCAACCCCAGCCCCAACCTCCAGTGTCCGAAGAACCCCTTCAGCATGCATCTGCGCGCCGAGATCTGGCAGTACACGCCGCCCGGGACCAAGACGGTGCCGGCGCGCAAGGTCAGCCGCCGGCAGGGCGTCACGACGATCGTGACCACCAAGGGCAACATCAAGATCACGGTCACCAAGACGCGCACGACCACGACGACGAGCAGGACGAGGGTCCCGGTCAGCACCAGCGGCCATTGGAAGGAGGTCTACGTCGCCCCGACGGAGTCCAATCCGATGGAGAAGTACAAGGCGATCGGACGCGACCTCGCCTACCGCGGGATGACGGCGATGACCGACCCCACAACCCACAAGCAGGCGCTGTTCGCCGGTGCGGTCACCCCCGACGAGATCGCGCCGCCGCTGCTCACGAGCCACCCGCCGGGGCTGATGCGCAGCTATGACGGCGTGCACTGGTCATTCGTGCACCTGCCCGCGATCAAGGTGCATTACCCGACTCCCCTCAGCCGTCCGATGGGGTTCCGCTCGCTGCTGGTGTGGCGCGGGAACCTGTACGCGACGGCCACCCCCGACCT
>CAZZYU010000079.1:0-15788 GCA_964658375.1 uncultured Acetobacteraceae bacterium
CCCGCGCCCGCGACAGCGACCGGGCCACGCGCCGCGCGCGGACCTACTGCGGGGTGGTCACGACCTGACCCGACGGGGTGACGTAGGTCGACTGAGGCTGGGCGGAGACGCGCACGGTGAACGTCCCGTGGGGGATCGCGCCCCCCGAGCCGGTGCCCGGCCCCGAGCCGGTCGTTGCCCGCGCGGTGCCCGACAGGTTGCCGGCGACCTGCCAGGCGACGACGTGTCGCCCGGCCGACACGGCGGTCAGCGACCAGGTAAAGCGCGCCGTCGCGCCGGGGGCCAGCGACCCGAGCGCCCAGGTGTTGGAGTTCGCCGTCACCCCGCCGCCGGCCTGGCCGCCCGCGGTGTCGCACCGCGCATCGCAGGCGCCCGGCCCGCGGTTGACGATCCAGATCGGACGCGACGGATCGGCGAGGTCGGTGCCGCTCACGTCGGTGCCGAACGCCTGGGCGCTGGTGCCCTGGTCGGGGCGGTCTGACGGAGCGCAGCTGACGTTGCAGATCGTCACCGCCACGTCGGGCAGGGCGCGGTGGCCGCGGTTGCGCACCGCGATCACGAGCTGGATCGGCTGCGCGAGACGCTGGGCGGCCGGGAACCGAGCGGTCACCGTCACCGGGAAGTCGCCGCGCGAGGCGCCGGCCGCCGCGTGCGAGGACGAGCCGCCACAGCCGGCGGCGGCCAGGGCGATCATGACCCCGGCGACGACCCCACAGCTCCTCGTGACCCTCGCGCTCAAGCGGATGCAAGGTTACACGCGAGCGAGGCCGCGGACCCCCGCAGCGCCGCCAGCGCACCGGTTGCCAGTTGGTCTCAGACGGGGCGGTGGCGTAGGCTGTGCGCGCCCGGGCGCCGGACTGCGGCGCCGCGCATCTCGAGGGAGAAAGCCGACCAGTTGATCCGAGCTGTTGCGCAGCGCACCTTCACGCCGACGCGGTCGGTGCTCGACGAGGTGGGCAACATGATGATCCTGACCGGCCGCACGCTCGTCTCGGCGATCCGGCCGCCGTACCCGTACGGCAGCGAGTTCGTGGGCCAGTTCCTGTTCGCGATGCGGCTGTGCTGGTTTCCGCTGCTGATCTCGACGATCGCCTTCGGCTATGAGGCGCCGGGCCTGCAGGGGGCCAACTTCCTGGTGCTGTTTGGCGCGATCGACCGCCTGGGCGGCTTCTTCGTGCTCTCCTCGGTGCGCGAGTTCGCCCCGTTCGTCGACGCGATCGTGCTCGCGGGGGTGGCCGGCACGGCGATCACCGCCGACCTCGGCGCGCGCAAGATCCGCGAGGAGCTGGAGGCGCTGCAGGTGCTCGGCGTCGACCCCATCAAGAACCTCGTCGTGCCCCGGTTCCTGGCGTTGATGCTGCTCACCGGCCTGTTCGACGTCTACGCGCTGATCTTCGGCGTGATCGGCGGGATCATGGCCACGCTGGTCAACCATGCGCCGCTGGGCCCGTTCTTCGCGACCTTCTTCAACAACGCCGAGACCACGGACCTGTGGGGCTCGGTCGTCAAGACCACGCTGTTCGGCGCGATCATCGCGATCGTCTGCTGCTACAAGGGCATGACCGCGTCGGGCGGGGCCGAGGGCGTCGGCCGGGCGGTCAACCAGGCGGTGGTGATCGCGTTCCTCGGTGTGTTCGCGTTCAACTACGCGTTCACACAGACGCTGCTCGCCACCCACCCCGAGATCACCACGATCATCAAATGACGCGGAAAGCGCTGACATGGGCGAGCTGATCGCCGCGCCCCGGGGGTGGCTGGAGGCCTTCGGAGAGATGGTCCGCTTCGGCGCGCAGATGGTGATCGACATCGCCTCCCTGCGCGTGTTCCGGTTCTTCGGCGAGGCCCTGCGTCAGGCCGGCATCCTGATCATCTCCTCGACGATCGTGATCTGGGGCCTGGTGTTCATCATCGGCCTGGAGTGCGGGATCGAGGGCGCGTACTTCACCTACCAGGAGGCGACGCCGGCCTACTCGGGCGTGTTCGCGGCCTGGTGTGATCTGCGCGAGCTCGTCCCGCTGGTGTTCGGCTACATGATGGCCGCCAAGGTCGGCACCGGGATCGTCGCCGAGCTGGGGTCGATGCGGATCTCGGACGAGATCGACGCCCTGGAGGTCATGGGGATCAGCGGGATGCGCTTCCTGTGCGCGACGCGGCTGCTGGCCGCGATCCTCGTGCTTCCGTTCATCTACCTGTGCTCGATCGCCGCGGGATTCTTCGCCAGCTACCTGGCGATCGTGCAGCAGATCGGATACGTCTCCTCGGGCGGGTTCTTCCTCATCTTCTGGCAGTTCCAGAACCCGCCGGATCTCTTATTCAGCTTGATAAAGGCGATGGCGATGGCGTTCGTCATCGTCATCGTGGGCTGCTACTACGGCTACAACGCCAGTGGCGGCCCCGTCGGCGTGGGCACGGCCACCGCGAAGTCGATGGTCGTCAACCTCGTCTCCGTCCACCTGATCGGCATGCTCGGCACCCAGCTGTTCTGGGGGGCCAACCCGCGCGCCCCCATCGGCGGCTAGGTAACGTCTCACACCGAGAGGAGAGTTCATGGACGACAACGACATCGGTGAACGGCAGTCCCCGGCGGCTCCCGCGCCCCCGGCACTGGAGGTTTCCGGGCCCCCGGCACGGGTTCCCTCCCGCGTCTCGGTGGTCGACGAGGCCCCAGCTCGGCCCGCGCCGCCCGCCGGCGCCTCCGAGGACGAGTACAAGTGGCACACCTACCGGGTCTATCCCTCGGGTCGGCCCGACGCGATCGAGTTCAAGGACACCTACAAGTCCTTCGGTCGCTCCCACATCCTGCGCGGCCTGACGATGGGCCTGCCCGAGGGGATGGTGTCGATGATCCTCGGCCCCTCGGGGACCGGCAAGTCGGTCTGCATCAAGCACATGGTCGGGCTCCTGTATCCCGACAGCGGCGATGTCACCGTCCACGGGCAGTCGGTCCCCGACCTGCCCGACGACGACCTGTTCGAGATGCGCAAGAAGTTCGGCCTGCTGTTCCAGGACGGCGCGCTGTTCGGCTCGATGAACCTCTATGACAACGTCGCCTTCCCGCTGCGCCAGCACACCGAGAAGGGCGAGGACGAGGTCGAGCACATCGTCATGCGGCGGCTCAACGAGGTCGGCCTGGGCTCGGCACGTACGAAGATGCCCAACGAGCTCTCGGGCGGGATGCGCAAGCGCGCCGGCTTTGCCCGGGCGCTCGTGCTGGAGCCCGACATCGTGCTCTTCGACGAGCCCGACTCGGGTCTGGATCCGGTCCGCACGGCGCTGCTGGGCGAGCTCATCCTGGAGATCCACCGCGACATGATGGACGAGGCCAAGGAGATGCAGAAGGAGCACCTGCCCACCTTCTGCGTGGTCACCCACGACATCATGAGCGCCCGCCGGGTCGCCGACTACATCAACGTCCTGTGGAAGGGCCGGATCGTCGAGGCGGGCCCCGCCGAGGACATGCTCAACTCCGAGAACCCGTTCATCCGCCAGTTCCTGTCCGGGGAGTCGCAGGGCCCCCTGACGATGGATTGAGCCCCGCGGGGTTCCAGCGGCTCTCGGGGGCGGCCGCGCGCCGGCCGCTGCTGACGGTGGCGGTCGTGCTCGCGCTGGCGATCACGGGCGGCGTGCTCGCCCTGGGCCTCCGACCCTCGGCGGCGACCGACACGTTCGTCTCGGCCTCCTCACCGGCCTACCGCGCGACGGTCCAGGATCAGCGTCATTTCGGCGACGACGCGGTCGTCGTGCTCGTGCGCGAGCCGCTGAGCACCCTGCTGGCGAGCCGCAACCTCACCGCGCTCACCGAGCTGGAGGCGTGCCTGGCCGGCCAGTACGTGACCCTCAGCCCGACGCTGCACGCCGAGGTCCCGGTCGCGTCGGGCAGCCACGCCGCCTACGGCGGGCCGACCAGCCCCTGCGGTGAGCTGATGCGCCACCGCTCCGCCCAGGTCGTCTACGGCCCGGGGACGTTCCTCAATCGCGCCGTCGCCGCGGTCAACGGACAGATCAACTCGACGGTCAGCGCGGCGCGCACCGCCGGCAACCGCGCCGCGGCCGCCGCCGACCGGCTCGCCCTCGCCCGCGGTCTCAGCCCCGCCCGGGCACGGGCCCTCGCCACTGCGGCGCGCCGCGCCGAGGACATCGAACAGCTGCAGCACCTCGAGCAGCTGGCCACCGGCTCGGGGCTGACCGGCGTGCCCTCCATCTCCGACAGCGCGTTCGTGCGCCAGATCGTGTTCGGGGCCGGCACGGACGCAACGGCGACGACCCCGCAGTCGCGCTTTGCCTACCTGTTTCCCAACCGCGACTCGGCGCTCATCCAAGTCCGACTGCGCGCGTCGCTCTCCGCCGCTCAGCAGGCGCAGGCGATCGACTGGATCCGCCGGGCGGTGCGGATGCCGATGTTCGCCCCGCCGGCCGGCGCCAGCTTCACCGTGAGCGGCGTCCCCGTCGTGATCAACGACCTCGCGGGGCAGATCACCGGCGCGATCGGCGAGCTGCTCGTCGCCGCGCTGCTTGTGATGGCCGCCGCGCTGCTGCTCGTCTTCCGCCAGCGGATGCGGCTGCTGCCGCTCGCGGTCGCGCTCGTCGCCAGCGGGATCACCTTCGGGCTGCTGGCGGCGTTCGGGGTGGCGCTGACCCTCGCCTCGATCGCGGTGCTCCCGATCCTCATCGGGCTCGCCGTCGACTACGGCATTCAATTTCAATCGCGCGCCCAGGAGGCCCGAGCCGCCGCGGACGCTGCCGCCGCCGGCTCTGGCACGACGCTGTCGGCGCGGGAGGCGGTCGCGCACGCCACCGGCGCCGCCGCGCCGACGATCGCCACCGCGGCGCTGGCCACCGCCACCGGCTTTCTCGTGCTGCTGCTCTCACCGGTGCCGATGGTCCGCGGCTTCGGGCTGCTGCTGGTCGTCGGGATCGCCGTCGCGCTGGGCTGCGCGCTCACCGCCGGCTCGGCGGCGCTCGTGCTCGGCGATTGCGATCGCGATCGGGGGTCACGTGGCGACGCCGTGGCGGTGCCGGGCTCAGGGCCGGTCGGCGCCTCGCTGCGCGGTGCCTGGGAGATCCTCGCGCCGCCGCTGCGGGGTGCCGGCGAGTTGCTGAGGGTCGTGCTGCATGGTGCCGGCGAGCTGCTGGGCGCCGCTCTGCGGGGCGCGGGCGAGCTGCTGCGCCCGTCGCTGCGGGGCGCCGGCGAGCTGCTGCGCCTGACGCCGGGGGACGGGCCCGAGCGCCGGCCTGTCGGGGAGCGGGTGCTCGGCGTCGTCGTCCGGCATCCCGGCCGCGTGCTCGCCCTCGCCGCCGTGCTGGCGATCGGCGGCTGGGTGGTGGACGGTCGCACCCCGGTGCAGTCCGATGTGACCAAGCTCGTGCCGCAGTCCACGCCGGCGATGCGCGACCTGCGCGCGCTGGAGGCGACGACCGGCGTCTCGGGCGAGATCGACGTCGCCGTGCGCGGCCCAGACGTCGCCACCCCCGCGACCGTGCGCTGGATGAGCGCGTATGAGTCCACGGTGCTGCGCCGCTTCGGCGCGGGCGCGAGCGGGTCGTGCGCCCGCGCCACCCTGTGCCCCGCGTTGTCGCTGCCCGACCTGTTCGCCACCGCCGGCTCCGGGAGCTCGACGACGCTCACCCAGGCCCAGATCAACGAGCTGCTGGCGGCGGTGCCCAGCTACTTCTCCTCGGCGGTGCTCACCCGCGACCGCCGGGAGGCAACGCTGGCCTTCGGCATCCGGCTGATGCCGCTGGCTCGCCAGCAGCGGGTGATCGACGCGATGCGCGCTGCGCTGCACCCGCCGCCGGGCGTCAGCGCCGCGCTCACCGGACTGCCGGTGCTCGCCGCCCAGGCCAACGCCTCGCTGACCTCGCCGGGCCGGCGCCTGCTCACCGTGCTCGCCGGCCTGCTCGCGGTCGGGCTCGTGCTCCTGATCGTCATGCGCCGGCCGGCGCGCGCGCTGATCCCGATGGTCCCGATCGTGTTCGCGACCGGCTGGTCGGCGCTCGTGCTCTACCTGGTCGGGATCGCGCTGAACCCGATGTCGGCGACCCTGGGGACGCTGGTGATCGCGATCTCGACCGAGTTCAGCGTGCTGCTCTCCGAGCGCTTCGCGCAGGAGCGGGCGGCCGGTCATCCGCCGGCCGTCGCGCTGGCCCGCACCTACCGCTCGACCGGGATGGCGGTGATCGCCTCCGGGATCACCGCGATCGTCGGCTTCGGCGTGCTCGTGCTGTCCGATATCACGATGCTGCGCGACTTCGGCCTGGTGACGCTGATCGACCTGACGGTCTCGCTGGCCGGAGTCCTGCTCGTCCTGCCGGCGGTGCTCGTCGCCCGGCCGCGCGACGATGCGCGCATCGCGATCGGCCGGCTGCGCGGCGTCGGGCGCGCGCGTCGCGGTCGCCGGGCGCGGACGCGGATCGCGTGAGCGCACCGGCCCCCGAGGACCGGCCGCCGCCGCTGCCGCGACTCGATCCCGACGCCGCCGGGTCGCCGCCGTCGGGTGGCGGACCCCCACCGTCGGGCGCCGGGTCGCCGTCGGCCGCCGGACCTGCACCGTCGGCCGCCGGACCGCCGCCGCGCCCGACGATCCCGACACGCCCGGTGATCGACACCCGCCGCTACCGGTGGGCGATCGGGATCATCGGGCTGGCGCTCCTCGTCGCGGTCTCCGTCGAGCAGTTCGCCACCCACGGAACCGGAACCACCGGTGTCGCTCCGGGTCACCGGCTGCGCTGGTTCGCCGCGCCGCTGGCCACCACCAACCTCGAGGGCAGCCCCAACCTGCGCCCGCCGTGCACGGCGGCTGCCCACGATCCGCGCGCCCTGAACCTCTGCCTCGACGCCCGGCGTACGGCGCTCGTGGTGTCGTTCTTCGTGCTCGGGTCGACCGAGTGCGAGCACCAGGTCGATGCCCTCCAGGCGCTGTCGCGCCGCTTTCCCGCCTCCGAGATCCAGTTCGTCGCCGTGGCCGTCAACGCCGGTCAGGCGAGGACCGCGCGGGCGGTGCGCGCTCACCACTGGACGATCCCCGTCGCCTACGACGAGGACGGCGCGGTCGGCGACCAGTACGGGGTCGCGGTCTGTCCGATGGCTGAGCTGGCCACGCGCGGGGGGATCGTGCGTGACCGCCTGATCGGCGACCACTGGCAGACCAGCGCCGAGCTCTACCCGCGCGTCGCGGCGCTCGCAGCGCCCCCCTCGTGATCGGACCGCGCCGCGGTCCGGTGGCACCGGCGGTCGCCCGCGAGCTGGCCGGGCTGTGGCTGGAGTGGGTGAGCGTGCCCGCGCGCCTGCGTCCCGCGTCGCCCGGGCTGCGGGCGCGGCTGCGCGACCTGTCAGACCGCGGCCGCGGCGCCGACGCGGTGGCGCTGCGCACCCGCCCGGTGCCGCGGGCCTACCGCACGTTCTTTCGTCAGATCGGCCTTGACCCCGACGTCGACCGGATCCCCGCCGAGCGGGCCGCGGTGGCGCGCATGATGCAGGGCGGGCTGCACTGCCGCGATCAGATCGCCGACGCCTGCCTGCTCGCCGTGATCGAGACCTCGGTCGGGGTGTGGGCGCTGGACGGCGCCGCCCTGCATCCCGACGGACCGGGGATCGGCCTCAGCGGGCCGGCGCGCGGCGACGAGGTGCCAGCGGGCTCGTTGATCGTCGCCGACCCGGGCGCGGTCCACGCGCTGCTGTTCGCCGACCCGCGTCCCGGGTCAGCGCCCGGCCCGCAGACGACGTCGGTCACCCTGTTCGCGGTCGGCGTGCCCGGAGTGCCGGAGATCCACGTCCACGAGGCGCTGTGGATGGCCGCCGACCCCTTGGAGCCCGGGTAGTCGCTTGGTACTCTCCGCACGCATGGGAGATGTGGTGCTCGTCATGCCCCCGCGGGCCGTCGATCCCGGGATCGACGCCGTTCCCGCTGACGACGCGGCGCTGGGCCAGCGCGCCGCTCGTCACACGTTGCGCGCCCAGATCGCGCGCTTGGAGGCCGAGCTGGCGCAGGCGCTCGTCGCCGACTTCCAGATGCGGGGCACCGGCGAGGCCGCCCGTCCGGCGGCGGCCGTGAGCTCAGGCGTCGCCGCGGCGCCCCGCCTGCTGGACCTCGGCGAGCTGGAGCTCGTCCGCGACGAGCTGGCCGGCCGCCTGCGCGTCGCCCGGGCGGCGCTCACCCGGCGCGCCGATGAGCAGGCGGCCAAGCGCGAGCTGCTGGAGCGGATGCAGCTGACGCCCGGGCGCTACCGGTTCACGCGCATCTCCTGTGAGGAGCTCGGCGAGCCCGGCTGCGGGGTGTGGCAGGTGCGTCCGCGCCTGGGACTGATCGGGATGCTGGCGGGATGGTGGCAGGTCAAGCTGTCCTCGGGCTGTCCGTTACCCACCGGGGTCCGATGTCGGCCGGCCTGGGCCTGAGCCCGGCGACCGGATGGGGCCGGCGTTGATCCGCGCGCTCCTGCGAACCGGCACGGGAGCGGTGCTGCTGCTCTCGATCATGATCATCGGCTCGATCGTGCTGTGGGTCGGGACGCCGCTGCTGTGGCTGTGGGTCGGCTCACAGATCCAGGGGGACACCGAGTCGCTGTCGACCGCGCTGGCGGTCGCGTTCGTCGGCGTCATCATCAGCGTGATGCTGCTCGCCTCGGTGCTGTCGCACCTGAGCGACATCTACCGCGGCAACCGGATCGCGCGGGGGCGCGGTGATCCCGGCCACGTCGTGCTCGAGGGGGTGCTCGTCGTCAGCGCCGGGGTGACGATGGCGGTGTTCTCGGTCTGGTTTCTGTTCTTCGCCGGTGCCGCGCCGGCGCCGATCGGCATCCAGCTCTGATCGGGGGGGCGCCGGCCGCCCGCGACCGGAACGTGCCCCGTCTCACTCACAGTGAGACACGTCCCGGCCGCATTGCCGTTGGTCAGGCGACGAGCTCCATCTCACGCGGCATCGCGGGGGGCTGCGCGAGCGAGCTGGCCAGCAGCCTGCGCTGGCGCTCGGTGAGCGACCCGATCGGTTTGGTCTCCGCGATGTGGTTGCGTGACAGGAACTTCCGACACCTCGTCGTGCCCCAGCGGCGCTGACTCATCAGCAGCTCGCCCACCGGCCACCTGTCGGCCGCGGCGGGGCACTCCAGGATGACATCCGCAGCTGAGACCTCGCCGAGAGCGATCCGTCGCTTGATCGCTGCGCGCGCGAGCCGGATCTCATTGGCTCGCCCGAGCGCGCGCAGCCTCTGCGGCTCGGAGGTCTTCAAGGCGGTTTGCGTCATGTGGCGCTCTCACTTCCCTGGATCGAATGTCCGCGCGCTGAGTTCTCCGCGCGCGGTCGTTGACGTTCACCGATCGCGCGTGCTGCCCGCTGAGCAGCCTGCCGGATCGGCCCGATACGCGATGGCCGGCCACCTATGGCCGCCATCTATGAAGTGGCAGTGTCCGGTCCGGAGATCCCGGGCCGGCGGCCTCGATGCACCCAACCGACCGCCACCGTTGCGACGTGTATGAACCTAGAACACCGACCGGGTCACAGCAATGTCACACCGCGGTGACATGCGCTTAGAGCGCGATTTTTATCCCGCCCCGCCGGTTGGCAGCGGTCCGTGCTCGGCCTCGAAGGCCCGCTTGACCGTCGCGAAGCGCTCCAGCGCCTGATCGAGGGTGGCCTCGTCGTGGCTGGCCATCACGCTCGTGCGCAGCAGCGCCCCCGCCGGGCCGACCGCCGGGTGGATGGCGACGTTGACAAACACCCCGGCGTCGTACAGCGCCTTCCACAGCAGCGCCGCCTTCCAGTCCTCGCCGACGACCACCGGGACGACGGTGGTGACGATCTCCGAGCCGTCGGCCAGGCGCGTGGGCCGGACGACCTCCAGGCCCAGGGCCTCCAGGCCGGCGTGCAGGTAGCGGGCGTTGGCCAGTGTCCGGGCCATCAGCTCCCGGCCCTCCTGCGAGCGGCAGATGCGCACCGCGGCGAGGGTGGCGCCGACGGCGGCGGGGACTGCGGCGGCGGTGAACATGAACGACCGCGCCTGGAAGCGCAGGTACTCCACCACGTCCTCCGGACCGGCGATCACCCCGCCGCAGGAGGCCAGCGACTTGGAGAAGGTGGCCATCCGCAGGTCGACGCGATCCTCGATGCCCAGCAGCTCGCAGGCGCCCGCTCCGCGCGCCCCCAGAACGCCGAGGGCATGGGCCTCGTCGACCATCAACCGGGCGCCGTAGCGCCCGCACAGGTCGGCGATCTCCGGCAGCGGGGCGACGTCGCCCTCCATCGAGAAGACGCCGTCGACGACGACCAGGACGCCGCCGCCGTCGCGCTGGGCGGCCTCCAGGCGCTTCTCCAGGAGGTCCAGCCGGTTGTGACGAAAGGTGCGGATCTTCGCGCGCGAGAGCAGGCAGCCGTCGAGGATCGAGGCATGGTCGGTCGCGTCGGCGATGACGGTGTCGGCCGGGCCCAGGATCGTCCCCAACGCCCCCAGGTTGGCCTGATGGCCGGTCGTGAACACGAGTGCGGCGTCGGTGCCCATCCACTCGGCGAGCTCGCGCTCCAGCTCGAGGTGGAGGTCGATCGTGCCGTTGAGAAAGCGCGAGCCGGTGAGCCCGGTGCCGTAGGTGTTGACGGCGTCGATCGCCCCCTGTCGCACGCGCTCGTCGCCGGTCAGCCCCAGGTAGTTGTTGGAGCCGAGCATGATCCGCGGCCGGCCCTCCATCTCGACCACCGGCAGGGTCGGCCCCTCCAGCACGCGGAAGTAGGGCACGACGTCCAGTTCACGGGCGGCCCGCAGCTGCTCCAGGCGCTCGTTGTGGCGCGCCTTGGCGAACACGTCGGTCATCGTGGGCACCGGCTCACTGTAGATCACCCCGGGGCGCTCACCGCGCACTCCGCACGTTGCGAGCTCTTCCCGGTGCGCGCTGACCGGCGGCGCTGTCACCATTGATCGATGAGCGCCGAACCCCACGTGCAACCGACCGACGCCGAGCTCGTGATCGCCGTCGCGCCGGGCCTGCGCGGCGCCGCGCCCGCCGGCGAGGAGGAGATCGTCGACGGCGTGCCGGTACTCGACCACGACTGGCCGTTGACGGCGTTGGCCTCGCCGCGGGAGCTGCTGATGGCGATGAGTCCGTCCGCGGTCCAGGCGGCGGCCGCGGTCACCGGATTCGTGGCGGGCGCGGCGACGCTGGCGATCATGCACCGGCGCGGCGCGCGCCGGCTGGCCCGCGCGACGGTCCGCCCGCGACGAGGCGTCGACGCGCTCCCGATCGTCGGGACGCGCACGTTCCTGATCGACGTGCACCTGCTCAAGCCGAGCGAGTGATCACCCGCGGCGGTCCAGGGGAGGCGCGGGCGAGCGTCGCGGCCACCGCCCCCGCGGGTCACGACGCCGATGACGTCTACGCGGTGGAGGTGCGCGTCGAGGTGCGCCCGCGATGGGTGTTCCGGCTTCCGCGCTACCACGGCATGGACGGCCTCACCCGGGTGCGCGGCGGAGTGCTGCATCGGCTGCTGCACCACGGGCAGGCGCCGGTCGCGGTCCGGATCGCGCAGCTGTCGGCCGACCGGGTGCTGTTCGGCGCCCGCGCGGCCGACCGCGAGCTCGCCGGCTGGGGGATCGAGCGGATGCGCGCCGCGACCGGAATCGACCAGGATCTCGCGCCGTTCTACGAGCGCTTCCGCTTCGATCCGCTGATCGGGCGGTCGCTGCGCGCCCAGCCGGGCCTGCGCGCCCCGGGGCGGCCGGATCCGTTCGAGGCGCTGGCCTGGGCGGTGTGCGAGCAGCTGATCGAGTACGAGCGGGCGGTGGCGATCCAGCGGCGGCTGATCGCCCGGCTGGGCCGCCGCTGTGCTCAGACCGAGCTGCGCGACTGCCCACCGGCGGCGGTCCTCGCCGGTCAGGCGCCGGCGCTGCTTGAGTCCTTCGATCTCTCCCACGGCCGCGCGCGGGCGCTGATCTGCGCCGCACGGGAGGTGGCCAGCGGCCGCGTCGACCTGTTCGCCGCAGACCACGAGCGTGGGTGGCGGCGGTTGCGCGCGATTCCCGGCATCGGCTCCTGGACGATCGACTGCCTGGCCCTGCATGGCCAGAGCCGCCTCGATCGGCTGCCCGCCGGCGATCTGGCCTACCTCAAGCTCGTCGGTCGCCTGCTCCACGGCCACCACAGCACGCTGGGTGGGCCGTATGCGAGGGCGACCGAGGCCGAGGTGGAGGAGTTCTTCGCCCCCTACGCGCCGTGGGCGGGATTGGCCGGGCTGCACGCGCTGCGCGGGGTCGGCACCGGCCTGCCCCGCGCGGCGCCGGCCGGCACGAGCCGGAAGCGGATCGTCTCCCACGGCGCGGCGGCGAGCCCGGCGCTGAGCGCAGCGTCGGAGTCATAGGTCGCGGTCAGCCGCCGGCCCTCGGTCATCACGACGACGCCGTCGCGTTCGCGAAACGGCCACGGTGACAGCGACAGGGACGGCTCGCGGCCGCGCCCGGTCACCGTGTCGAGCTTCATGTCGACCGCTGTGCGCCCGGCGGCCGGCACCGCCGAGAACGTGTGCGGCGCCCAGTCGAGCAGCAGCGCCAGCGACAGCGCGTCCCAGGTCCACACCAGGTCGCTGTTGCGCGTGATCAGCTCGGCGCCGGCGAGCTCGGCGACGTCGGGGTCGGCCCGCAGCGCGGCGGTCAGCTCGGCCTCGCGCTCGACGCTCTCGTCGCGCAGCGCGCGCACGACGGCGGCGGCGTCGGGCGCCAGGCTGTCGACGTCGCGCATCTGCGACAGACGGCGGCCGTGCATCGTCGCCAGCAGCGCCGCGTAGCGGCTCTGGGAGATGAGCGTCGGCGGACCGTCGCGCCACAGCTGGGCGTTGACCTCCGGGGCCATCTCGATGAACGTGGTCGGCAGGCCGGTGGCCGGATTGCGAGCCGGGGCGAGATCCCAGGCTGCCATCCCGATGTCGTGCTGCTCGGCGCCGAGCGCCACCTCGTCGAGCGGGCGCACCGCGCCGAAGCGTTCGTTGCCCCACAGCCGGGCCAGCTGGCCGCACAGGCGGGCATGAGCCGGCTGACCGACCGCGAGCACGCCCGCGGCGTCGCGGCGCAGCACCATCGAACCTACGGCCCCTGCCCGGCGAGCAGCTGGTTGGTCGACGCCTCATACCACGCCTGGGGACCGGCGATCAGGTGCTGGTCGGTCAGCCAGCGCCCGTAGGCGTTGAACTCGCGCTGGTTCTGCCATCCCCAGGGCTCGCCGTCGCCGGGAAAGAACGCCGGCAGCGTCGCCTTGACGGCGCTGGCCACCAGCGTCGGGTTCGTCGGGTCGGCGGTGTCCAGCGCGGCGACGCCGGCGGCCGGGTCGGCGCGCACCGCGTCATAGCCGCGGCCGACCGCCTGCACGAAGCGGCGCAGCTCGTTGGTGTGGTTGGCGAAGAACGTCTCGGTGGTGACGAGCACGAGCTCGTCGTAGACGGGCACGCCCGCCTGGGAGACCTGAATCACGTTCGGCTGCTTGTGCTTCCGGCGCAGCTGGATCGCCGCGTCGTTCCAGTAGCCGCCGAGCGTCGCGTCCACGCGGCGCGAGAGCATCGCCGCCAGCAGATCGGAGCCGACGTTGACCTGCTTGACCGACCCCACGGGAACGTGGTTGTGGCGCAGGATCGTGTCCAGCTCGACGCGCTGGACGGCGGTCCCCTCGGTTCCGACGGTCTTGCCGCGCAGCTCGGTGGGCGAGCTGATGTGCTCGGAGCCGATCGAGATGATCGACGTCAGCGGGCGCTGGGTGATCGCTCCGAAGCCGAGCACCGTCGCACCCTGGTTACGGGCCTGCATCAGCTGGGGCTCAGAGCAGATCGCGACGTCGACCCGGCCGGACTCCACCAGCGACAGCGGGCTGGCGCCGGCGGCGGGGCTGTCGATCTGCACCTTGAGCCCGGCGCGGGCAAAGCCGCCGTTGGCCTCCGCGTCATAGATGCCGACGTGATCGGCGTTGGGTGCCGCGTCGAGCTCCAGGGTCAGCGAACTGGCCCTGGAGGCGACCGGGTTGATCTGGTTGACCATCTCCCCGCACGCGGTCAGCGCGAGCGTCGCCGCCAACCCCGCGGCGGCGACGGCCGCGGTGCGTCTGATCTGACGGTGTCGGTGACCGGCCGCGCGTCTCATCTGAGGGTGTCTCTGACCGAGCGATGGGCCCAGGGCAGCAGGAGGCGCTCGGCGATGGTCAACAGGGCGAAGAGCAGGATCGCGAACGCGGAGAGGATCACGACCGCCGCGAAGGCGCGCGCGGTCAGCAGCTGGGGCAGCGACTGCTCGAAGATGTAGCCCAGGCCCGAGGTGGCCCCCGCCTGCTCGGCGAACACGGCGCCGAGCACGGCGAAGATGACCGCGATCTTGGCTCCGGTGAAGACGCCGGGCAGCGCCGTGGGCAGCTCGACGCTCATGAACACCCGCCCCCGCGAGGCGTCGAAGGTCCGCATCAGCTTGATCAGCTCCGGGTCCACGGCGGCAAAGCCGGCGAGCGTCGTCACGACGATCGAGAAGAACGACACCACGCCGATCACCACGAGCTTGGGGAGGATCCCGAACCCCAGCCACAGCACCAGGATCGGCGCGAGCATCGGGATCGGAATCGTCTGGGACGCGATCAGCAGCGGGTACGCCGCCCGCCGGACGCTGGCGAAGAAGTGCATCACCGTGGCCAGGACGAGCGCCGCCACGGCGGCGGCGGCGATCCCGAGCAGCACCTCGGACGCGGTGACCAGGAAGTTTGACCACAGCAGCGAGCGGTCGTCATAGAGCGCGGAGGCGATCGCGTGGGGGGCCGGCAGGATCAGCGAGCTGACCGCGCCGAGGTCGATGTAGAGCTCCCAGATGCCCAGCACGGCGACCAGCAGCACGACCGATCGCCAGGGCGACATCAACCGGCCGGCGGCGACGCGGCCCCCGCGAGTGGCCGGGCGGCTCATGCCGGTGCCCCGAGGGCGATCAGCACCTGCTCGCGCAGGGCCACCAGCTCCGGGTCGGTGCGCCGGCGCGGGCGTGGCAGTCGATTGGCGATCTCGGCCACGATCTGACCCGGTCGCGGCGACAGGACCGCGACGCGGTCGCCGAGCACGACCGCCTCCTCCACGTCGTGGGTGACGAGCACCACCGTGCGGGTCTCCGCGGCGAGCATCTCGGCCAGCCACGCCTGTGCCGCGGCCCGCGTGATCGCGTCCAGCGCGGCGAACGGCTCATCGAGGGCCAGCACCGGCTTGCCGGCCAGCAGCGAGCGCAGGAACGAGACCCGCTGGCGCATCCCACCAGAGAGCTGATCGGGCCGGGCCTGGGCGAACTCGGCCAGCCCGACGCGCTCCAGCCACGGCTGTGCGATCTCCCGCGCCTCTCGGCGCGAGCGGCCCTGGGCGCGCAGCGCCAGTCCGGCGTTGTCCAGCGCCGACAGCCACGGGAGCAGCAGGTCGCGCTGGGGCATGAGCACCGCGGGCGCCGCCGTCACGGTCCCGGCATCGGGACGCTGCAGCCCGCAGATGAGCTCGAGCAACGTCGACTTGCCGCAGCCGCTGGGCCCGACGACGGCGACGATCTCGCCGGCGCCGACCCGCAGCGTCACGTCGGCCAGCGCGGCGACGACGCCGTGGCGGGTCCGAAACTCCCGGCGCACGTGCTCGACGCTGACGGCCGGCGTCGTCGGCGGCGCGGGCGCCGTCTGCGCCACCCGGGGTGGGCGGGCTCGGGACGCGTGGGTCCTCGAGCGAGCCTCGATCATCGCTCGTCATCCTCCGGCGCGGGCATCAGCCCACGAGCGGCTGCGTGAGCGCCTTGACGAAGTCCTCGAGCTGGTCGGTGCGCCAGCA
>CAZZYU010000080.1:0-14042 GCA_964658375.1 uncultured Acetobacteraceae bacterium
GCAAGGCGCCCACGAATGCCGGTCGAGGGATGCGGCGCGCGACGCGCGTCGGGCGTCAGGCCCATGTCAAGCCGGAGATGGTCGGGGCCCTCGTTTCGAGCCAACCCTTAGGATCCCTGCGGTTCGTTCCGCAAAGCTCACCATCTGAGACCACATGATTCGGTACTTCACAACGAGAAGCCATGGCGTCCTTGACAAGATCAGGGGCACCGGCAGCAGCGCTGCGGGCCCCGGTGCGCGGCAACGGAGTGTGGCACGCAGGGGCGCTGTTCGTCTATCGGCAGCTCTTGTCGCAACCTTGAGCTTTTTCGTGCTGGCCGGTTCGGCGCAGGCCGGAAGCGTGCCGACGATCACCGACAACACCTGGGCGGGCCAGACGCTCGTCGCAACCGCCGCGAGCCCAGCCGACGCGTCCACGCTCGAGTGGTGGCAGTGCGACGCAACGGGGGCCAACTGCACGGACACGACTGTCGCCGGCCCCGATTCGCCCGCACTCGTCACGGGCGACACCTATTACGTCGTCGAGACCGGAACCACGGCGGCGACGTCGGCCACCACCGCCCCGGTCACCGCTGACCCGCCCGCGAACAGCGCGGCGCCGGTGATCAGCGGCACGGCGACCGTGGGCGACACGTTGAGCGTGCAGACCGACGGCACCTGGGGCCCACCGAGCCCTGCGTCCTTCACCTACCAATGGCTGGACTGCTCGAGCGCGGGTTGCTCGCCGATCTTGGGTCAGACCACGTCGTCTTACACCCTCGGCTCGGGCGACGTCGGCTATCAGGTGGAGGTCGCCGAGACCCCGGTCTATGACGGCACGACGACGTTCGACGCGGTTGACTCAAACGCCAGCGCGCGCGTCGGCGAGACGACGCTGCCCCAGCATGCTCCCGCCATCTCCGGCACCGCCCAGGTCGGTCAGACGCTCAGGGCCAGCGCGGGCACCTGGTCGCCGACCCCGACCGGCTATGCGTATCAGTGGGAGAGCTGCGGGGTTCTGGCCATCGACTGCAGCCCGATCGCCGGGGCCACGGGCGCGACCTATTCGCCCCCGGCCGCCGAGGTCGGGCACGTGCTGGAGGTCGCCGTGACCGCCTTCGTCTATTCGACGGCGACCGGACCGATCATCTCGGCTCCGACCGGCGTGGTCGCCGCCACCGCCGTGCCCGTCCCGCTTCAGCCCACGCTCACCCCGACGAGCACCGTCCAGATCGTCGCATCGCCGAAGACCGCCACCGTCGATGAGCCGGTGACGCTCGTCGGGATCGTGACCTCGAACTCCAGCACCGTCGCGCCCCGGGGAACGCTCACGTTCAACGACGACGGCGCGCCGATCGCCGGCTGCTCCGGGCTCTCGGTGCCCGGTTCGGGTCAGAGTGTGACCGTCACGTGCGCCACGTCGTTTGGGCTCTCCACCCCGGTGCTGAGCGCATCGTTCACACCCGCGGCGGGTGTGGCGCTGCTCGGCTCCTCCAGCGCGACCACCTCGGTGTCGGTTCGGCAAGCGTCCAGCACCACGTCGTTGGACGTCTCCCATGAGGTCCAGCGCAACAGCTCGACCACCTACACGGCATCGATCGCGGCCGCTGAGAACCGGGCCGGTCCGGTCCTGCCGACCGGGACCGTGACATTCCTGGACCACGGCAAGCGCATCGCCGGCTGCGGTGCGGTTCGCATCGTCGACGCGGGCGCGACGTGCACCGTGAAGTACTCGGCCACCGGCTCTCAATCGATCAGTGCCCGGTACGCCGGCGATGCGAGCTTCCGCGGCTCGACCTCACGCACCGAGACGGTGCACGTCGTCGCCCCCACCGCCAAGCTGCTGGGGCGGATCACCGCGACGATGCAGTGGACCTTCCACTACACCCCCGCCTGGACCCGGATCATGGCGCTCGTCGTCCACGGCGCGGGCACCGGTTCGACGGTCACCGTGCGCTGCTCGGGGAAGGGGTGCCCGTTCAAGACTGATGTCCGGACGGTCGCCAAGCCCAAGCCGTGCCATGCGACGAAGAAGCACGCCTGCCCGGCCCCGGGCACCGTCAACCTGGAGTCGAGCTTCCGGCGGCGGGATCTGCGGGTCCACACCCGGGTCACGATCACGATCAGCCGCCAGCGGTTCGTCGGCAAGTACTACCGCTTCGTGGTTCGGGCGCGTAAGCAGCCGGCCGTGAAGATCAGCTGCCTCACGCCCGGCTCAGACCAGCCCGGCGCCGGTTGCACGAGCTCCTGATCGTCGACGGACAAGGTCTATCCTCACAGCCATGTCCGCTTCGCCGGAGGACTTCAACGAGCAGGTGATCAAGGAGTTCCGCGCCAACGGCGGGCGCGTCGGCGGCATGTTCGAGGGCGCCAACCTGCTGCTGCTCCACAACACGGGGGCGCGGTCGGGTGCCGAATACGTCACGCCACTGGTCTACCTCGAAGACGACGGGCGCTACGTGATCTTCGCCTCCAAGGCCGGGGCACCGCAGAACCCAGGCTGGTATCACAACCTCAAGGCCCACCCCGAGGTGACGCTCGAGGTGGGCAGCGAGACGCTCTCGGCCACCGCCAGCGAGGCGTCCCGCGCGGAGCGCGACCGCCTCTACGCGACCATGTCGGAGCATTCGCCGCAGTTCGCCGAGTACGAGAAGCAGACCGACCGCGTCATTCCCGCGCTCGTGCTCACCCCCGCCGGCGCTCGCTGAGCTGCGGTCTGCGGCCCCCGCGGACCCCATGACCCCTGCGGCGTCTGCGGCCCGACCCGACGTGCTGGGCGTCGTCGTCCATCCGTCCCGGGACATCGGCGGGCCGCTTGAGGAGCTCGGCGACTGGGCGGGGCGGCATCGCGCCGAGATCGTCCAGGTCCCGGTACCGGGGCAGACGCGCCAGGTCGCCCCCCGGGGGCAGGCGCAGGACTGCTCGCTGCTCGTCTCGATCGGCGGCGATGGCACGATGCTGGCCGCGATCCGCGCGACGCTCTCCGGTGGGTGCCCGGTGCTCGGCGTCGCCTGCGGGTCGCTCGGGGTGCTGGCGCGGACGGCCCCCGGCGAGCTGTCGGTCGCACTGGACCGGTTTCGGGCCGGGGACTGGACCGCACGTGACCTGCCCGCGTTGCACGTCGACCGCGGCCCCGAGCCGGCGCTGCTGGCGATCAACGACCTCGCGGTGCTCCGTGCCGGCATCGGGCAGATCCGCGTCGTCGCCCGTGTCGACGGTGAGCTGTACGGACGCCTCGCCGGCGACGGGGTGATCGTCGCCACCGCCCTGGGCTCAAGCGCCTACACGCTGGCCGCCGGCGGTCCGCTGCTCGCGCTGGACGCCGGAGCGTTCGTGATCACCGCGCTGGCCACTCACGGCGGTGTGTTCCCGCCGCTGGTGCTGGGGTCGCGCTCGCGCGTGGCGCTTGAGATCAGCGCCGGCTACGGGGGCGCTCGCCTCGAGGTCGACGGACAGGCCGTCCCCGAGGCGCCCGAGCGCCTGCTGATCACCCTGCGTCCCACGGTGGCGCGGCTCGTCGCGTTCGCCGATCAGGAGCCGCTGCTCACCGTGCTGCGCCGGCGCGGCATCCTGCTCGACAGCCCGCGGATCCTCGCCGAGGAGTCGCGCGCCTAGACGAGCTCGGCGACCTCGGCCTCGCGCAGATCGCCGAACGCCTCGCCGAACCCGTCGGCGGGCTCGACGAGTGCCGGCAGTTGCGACGGAGCGCTCGCCGGCCGGGTGCGCAGCACCACCAGGGCGACGGCGATCCCGACGACCATGACGATGGCGCCGATCACAAAGGCGACGTGATAGCCGCTGACCATCGACGCGGCCACCGGGTGATGGGCGGCGACGAGCGCCTTGGTGTGGTTGGTGGCGATCGTGCCCAGTACGGCGAGGCCGAACGCCCCCGCGACCTGCTGGGAGACGTTGATGATCCCCGAGCCCAGGCCGGCATCGGCCGCCGGCACATCGGACATCCCGATCGTCAGCAGCGGCATGAACGCGGTGCCGATCCCCAGTCCGATCGCGAAGTACGCGACGAACAGCGTGGGGAAGAACGCCGTGTGCGTGCTGGTGCTGATCAGCAGCGCCATGCCCGCGATCACGGCCGTCATGCCGGTCACCAGGACCCGCATCGCGCCGAAGCGAGCGACCAGGCGGGCGGTGACGCCCAGCGACAGGATCCCGACGGTGACCGTCCAGGGTAGGAACGCCAGCCCGGTCTGCAGAGCGCTGAAGTGCAGCACGCGCTCCAGGTACAGGGTGCCGAGAAAGAACACCGAGTACATCCCGGTCACGATGAAGCCCCGCACCACGCTGGAGCCGACGAGGCTGCGGATGCGCAGGATGCGCAAGGGCATGATCGGGTTGGCGATGCGCGACTCGAGCGTGAGAAAGCCGGCCATCAGTGCGACGGCGAGCGCCGCGGGCGCGAACACCTGCTGTGAGGTCCAACCGTGGCCGGTCGCCTGAACGATCGCGTAGATGCCGCTCATCAGCGCCAGGGTGACCAGGGCTGACCCCAGCCAGTCGACGCCGTGGCGGAGTCCGGCCCCGGTGTCACGTGGGATCAGCGAACCGCCCAGGGCCAGCGTCGCGGCGCCGATCGGGATGTTGACGAAGAAGATCCAGTGCCAGTTCAGCGCCTGGGTGAGGACGCCGCCGGCGAGCAGGCCCAGCGAGCCGCCGGCGACCGCGGTGAACACGTATGCGCTCATCGCGCGGGCGCGATCGGCGGGCTCCGGGAATTCGGTCACGATGATCGCCAGGATCACCGAGGACTGCAGGGCCGCGCCGACGCCCTGGATGAGGCGGGCGCCGATCAGCACGCCCTGGCTGGGCGCGAAGCCGCACAGCACCGAGGCGACGGTGAAGATGCTCACGCCGAGCATGAACACGCGTTTGCGTCCGAGCAGATCGCCGAGTCGGCCGGCGAGCAGCATCAAGCTGCCGAAGGTCACCAGGAACCCGTTGATCACCCAGGTGAGGTTGCCCTGGGTGAAGTGCAGATCACGCTGGATCTGGGGGAGGGCGACGTTGACGATCGTCGTATCCAGGACGATCATGAGCTGGGCCATGCAGACGACCACGAGGGCCAGCCAGCGGCGGCGATCCGGCGTGAGCGAGGTGAGAAAAGTCAAGACGAGCTCCATCTGGAGAGTGGGAGTACTAAACTGGAGGGCACCTCCAGAACTAAGTGGAGGATCCCTCCGGAAGCAATATAGCGGAGGGGTCCTCCGGTTTGTCAAGACTCGTGATTGAGATCGCATGAGCACCATCAACCCCATCGATTCGCGCCCGCGCCCCAAGCGCGCCGACGCGCGCCGCAACTACGACAAGGTGGTCGCGGCCGCCCGTGAGGCGTTCACCGAGCGCGGCGCCTCGACGTCTCTGGAGGAGATCGCGCGCCGGGCCCAGGTGGGAATCGGCACGCTGTATCGCAACTTCCCCAATCGTCAGGCCCTGCTGGAGGCGATCTACGTCGACGAGCTCGAGGCGCTGTGCGCGTCGGCCGATGCCGACGCGTCTGATCCATGGGACGCTCTGCGGCGCTGGCTGCAGCGCTTCGTCGGCTACATGGAGACCAAGCAGGCGCTGGCGTCAGAGCTGCTTGATTACGTCGACCGCGATGCGCCGCTGTTTCAGGAGTGCCGCGCGGCTCTGTTCGCCGCCGGCGAGCCGCTGCTCAAGCGCGCCCAGGAGGCCGGCTCGGTTCGCCCCGACACCGACCTTGCGGAGGTCATCCAACTCGTCGGCCAGATCGCGAAGATCCCCACCACCGAGCCGGGCCACATCGACCACATCCTCGACATCGCGCTCGACGGGCTGCGCTACCGCGGCTGAACGTCGGCGCCGCCGCTCGCCGCCGCGGTCACGCGCTACCGACCGACGCAGGCGTTCCCCACGAGGTCGTAGCGGCGGGTGACGCGGTAGACACTCCAACCGCGCGAGCGCAACAGCAGGTGGCCACGCAGGCCGTCGACGAAACGGTGCGGTCGCCCACCGGTGACCGTATTGACCGGCGCGAAGAACGCGAGTGTCGGGTCGTGCAGCGAGGTGGCGGTGCGGGTGACCGGAGTCACCCGGATCAGCGGCATGTGGGTGGCCCAGGCAAAGCTCGGCTGCAGCGAGTGATTGATGGCCACCGTGCTGCTGACACAGGGAAACACCCGCCCGGGGCCGCCGGCGCGGTTGATCGCGGTGACCATCGCGCCGTAGATGTCGACCGCTCGCTGCGTGATGCCGCGTTCGGGCCGGGCCGCCACGATGCGGCCGTCAAAGAACGGGACGGCGATCGCGACCAGCACCACGCTGACCGCCAGCGACCGGATGCCACCCCCGGCGAAGGTGGCAAAGCGGACGACGGCGACGCCCGCCAGCACGGCGGCGATCGCCGCCGCCGGGAGCATGAATCGCTCCAGCCCGGGGTAGTGGTCGGCGGTCATCGCCTCGACGACGGCGACATAGCCGAGCGCGCCAACGGCGAGGATGAGGACGAGCCGGTCGCGGGTGCGCAGGGCCAGCAGGGTCACGGCGCCCGCGGCGATGATGACCGGCCACACCGACAGGTTGGTGGCGCGTTTGAGAACCTCGTCAAACGGATGCGCGCCGAGGTCACCGTTATAGGCACGTGCGTGCCTGGAGGCCAGCAGCGGGTCGCTGGAGGAGATCCAGGTCGGCACCGTCCAGGCGACCGGGACGAGCACGAGCCCGGCCACCAGCGTCAGCCGAGTCCACACCCTGGGGATCGTGATGAAGCACCAGAGCGCGTAGAAGCCGACGAACACGCCCGACTCCGGCCGCAGCATCGCGAGCGCGATGCCGGAGAAGAAGGCGGTCATGCGCTTACCCGAGACGTGGCGCTCGATCGCATACAGCGTCGCAGTGACGACCATCGGCTCCGAGGTGGCGCGGAACATGTAGTGCGTCCACTCCGAGGTCAGGAAGATCCCCAGCACGGCCAGCACGCCGGCGATCGGTCCCGCGAGTCGCCAACGGGGGCTGGATCCCAGCCGGGAGCCGAGCCGGTAGGCGATGAACAGCCCGAACAGACCGGCCGCCCGCGCGAAGGCCACCCATAGCTTCACCGACGGGCCGAAGAAGCCGAAGATCGTCGTGAACAGGACCGGCAGCGGCTTCCACGACGGGCCGCCCCTGGAGACGAACGCCTCATGGGGGGCGATGATGTGGTGGGCCAGCTCGTGACCCCAGATCACCCAGGAGAACGGGTCATAGCTCGGAATCGAGGGCAGAGTGAGGATCGACACGATCCCCAGCGCCGCGCAGACCAGGACGCCGATCAGGTTCGGCGAGGGCCGCCGGCGCACCCGCGCGACCAGGCTCGGCACCCGGGCGGTGGTCTCGCCATCGACCGGTTTCGTGGGTGCTGTCACCGCCACGACGGCGTCACCGGATCAGGCGTCAGACGGCTGGGGGCCCACCGCGTGCGCACGCGATGATGATGCAGCGCGTGTGTTAGAGAGGGCTTGGGTTTGGTTGAAGGAATGACGACCGTCCGCGGACGAGGCGCCGGCAGCGCCCCGCCTGACGGTCGGCGTAAGTGTCAGTGACCGATTCAGTGACCCGACAGAGCGGCTACGAAGCCAGAGCCCGGCGAGCCGAGGCCCGTCATGCTGTCATAGCCCGGTGCGGTGTTGAGGGCGACGGACCGCTCCGTGCAGACGTCGTCGACATCGCAGTACTGCTCAAGCCCCTCATAGTCGACGATCCGCGACTGGTATTGGAGGCCCTGGGCGTAGCTGATCGAGTTGATGTAGTCGGCTCTCGACATGTCCTGGTGAGTCGGCAAGACGTCGTACAGGGCGCCTGATCCATAGCCGGCGCCACCGCTCGGCAGGGCGTAGAGCAGCGGGTTGACAAAGCCCAGCGGCCGCCCCGCGGCCTCGTCGGCACGGGCGATGAGCCCGGCGAACAGGGGCGAGGCGACGCTGGTGCCACCGATCCGATACGTGTCGTAGTAGGTCCCGTCGGGGAACGTCTGGGTTTCGCCCTCGAGCATTCCGGTGGCCGGGTCGGCCTCCATCGAGATGTCGGGCTCGACGCGCATCGGCGTCGAGCCGTTGGCCTCCGACAACGAGTTGGGCACCACGCCCGCCTGGTAGAAGGGCTGGATGTAGTTGACGCTCGTGCCGCCGCCCGAGCCGCCGTCGAGCGCGAGGTCGATCGGCAGCCACTGGCCCAGCTGGCTGACCTTGCAGCCGCCGGTGACCGAAGCGGCCAGTAGGTAAGCGGGCGTGCACAGGAAGCTCCTGGCCGTCGACCACCCGTACTCGCCGGTCCGCTGGCCGGCCGCGCCGACCTCCAGCGTCGTTCCTCCGACCGCGGTGGCCCACGGGCTGGACGCCGGGTAATCGGCGGCGACCTGACCGACGGTCGTGTACTCGTCGCCGTCGTCGCCGCTGGAGAACGTCACGGTGACCCCGGTGGCGGCCGCCATCATCAGGATGTTGTCGGTGGCGGCGCGATCCTCGGCGCTGTCCAGAACGTCGCCGCCGTCATCGCCGTAGGAGTTGGAGATGACGTTGGCCAGGTGGTGGTCGATGATCCGTCGCAGCATCGTGTTCAGGCCGTCGTAGCAGTTCTCAGCCGCCGCGACGAGGATCTTCGCGCCGGGAGCGATGTCGTGCACGGCCTCGACGTCAAGCGTCTGCTCCCCGTACCAGCCGCTGGCACCGCATCCATAGGTGCCATCACCACCCAGGTCAAACACGGGCGCGCGAACCACCGCGTACTGCGAGGCTCGCAGCGGGTTGCCGGGATCGGTGGTCGCCGCCAGCCGCGCGGCATCGGAATACAGCGTCGGTGACAGGTAGGGGTCCACGACCGCGACCGTCTCGCCCGCGCCGTTGTCGGAACCGCCCAGGTTGTAGGCCGAGCGAAGCTGGGGGCCCGTGTAACCGCACACGTCCCACGGCGGGTTGGCGCCGAATCCGGGGTACTGGGGCAGCTCGGTGTCGAAGATCTGGCCGTAATAGGTGCCACAGGGCTGCGGCGTGCGGTAACCGGCCGGCTGGGGGGCATCGGGCACGGCGGCGGCGGTGGTGGTGGCGGCCGCGGTGCTGGCGCCGGCCCCGTCGGGGGTGTCATTCGGGGTGGCCTTGACCTCGTTGACGCCCGACACGCCCGAGACGACCCCGGCGATAGTGCTGGGGATCGACAGGTTCTGGTTGGCGAGGACCAGCGAACTGCCCGCGACGGTGTGGTAGCTCAGCGTCGTCCCGAAGGTCTGCTGCACCTGCTGGGCGGTGCCGGTCGCCTCGACTGCCATCCGGTCGGCCGACACGCCCACGACGCTGAAGCCGTTCTGCGTGAGGAACGACGTGACCTGGGTGACCGACGCCTGACTGGGTGAGAAGCGCGTCTCCCACTGGCTGGGGGTGAGGAACTGCCGATACAGGGCATTGCCCGGCGTCGAGACCGCCTGGGAGAAGGACTCGGCCGCGGCCGCATCGGGAAGCGCGAGGTCGACCTCGAAGTCGATCGGCGTGCTCGAGCTCACCTGGCCGGTCGCCGGCGTGCTCGCCGCCGCGGGCGACCGTGAGTTGAGCAGCTGCGTGCGCGCGGGTGTCGCCGCCGACGCCGTGGCCGCGATTGCCAAGCTCGCCGCGAGAACCCCGATCGACGCGCGCATCCCGGCTCGACAGTGCCTGACCACGAAGAACTCCTTTTCTTGACAAGTCCAGGGACGCGGTTGCCCCTGCCGCAGATCTGCTGAATCTTACTGAAACCTTACGGACCCGACATTCACCGCTGAGGCGGCGGGAGCGTGGGATAGCGTGACGGGCGTGGCCGACGGCTCCGATGAGGCGGTTGAGCTCGCTGACGACCCATTGCCCGGGATCGTTCCCCGGCTGAGCTATGTCGTCGCGCGGCTGGAGCGCAGCGTGCGCCGCGAGCTTGCGCAGCGGCTCCAGCCGCTGGGGCTGACCTTTCAGCAGTTCACGGCGTTGTCGGTGCTCCGCGCGCGTCCGGGCCTGTCCAACGCCCAGCTCGCCCGCCGGGCGATGATCACGCCGCAGTCGATGATCGCCGTCATCAGCACGCTGGAGGCCCGGGGTCTGGTCCAGCGCACCGCCAGCCCGGCGAACGGCCGGATCCTGCAGGCGACGCTGACCGAGGAGGGCAACCGCGTGCTGCAGCGATGCGAGCAGACGGTCGACGAGCTCGAGGCGCAGATGACCGCGGACCTCACGGCGGGTCAGGCGCAGGAGCTCCTGCAGCTGATGCGCAGCTGCGTGCGCCGACTCGGGGGCGGGTTGTAGCCGCTGGGGGACGAGCTCAGGGGCGGGCCGCCCTTGCTCGGCGGTCAGGTCGGGGACGAACGGAGCCGCGTCGTGTATAAGTTAAGCTGATACGCAAATGAACACGAGGAGGAGACCATGAGCTGGGAGACCGTCGCAGTCGAGAAGGACAGCGGGATCGCGTGGGTGTCGCTGAACCGACCGGAGAAGCGCAACGCGATGAACCCGACCCTGAACGCCGAGATGCTCGACGTGCTCGACACGCTGGACGCCGACGACGAGGTGGGGGTGCTCGTGCTCACCGGGGCGGGCGAGGCGTTCTCGGCGGGGATGGATCTCAAGGAGTACTTCCGCGAGGTCGATCAGCAGCCCGACCACGTCCAGCGCCGGGTGCGCCGCGACAGCATGGGCTGGCAGTGGCGAGCCCTGCGCACCTATCCCAAGCCCACGATCGCGATGGTCAACGGCTGGTGCTTCGGGGGCGCGTTCACGCCGCTGGTCTCCTGCGACCTGGCGATCACGGCCGACGAGGCCACCTTCGGACTGTCTGAGATCAACTGGGGCATCCCCCCCGGAGGCAACGTCAGCCGCGCTCTGGCCGAGACGGTCGGCACCCGCGACGCGCTGTTTCACATCATGACCGGCCGCACGTTTGACGGACCCAAGGCCGCGCAGATGGGGCTGGTGAACGCGTCGGTGCCGTTGGCGCGTCTGCGCGACGAGGTCCGTGAGCTGGCGCAGACCCTGCTGGAGAAGAACCCCGTCGTGCTACGCGCCGCCAAGCTCGGCTTCAAGCACGCGCTCGGCATGAGCTGGGAGCAGGCCGAGGACTACTTCTACGCCAAGCTCGACCAGTCCACCTACCAGGACCGCGAGGACGGGCGCCAGCAGGGCCTCACCCAGTTCCTCGACGACAAGACGATTCGTCCGGGCCTGCAGACCTACGCCCGCTGACCGTCAGGCTTGCGGATCGTCGTCGAGCTTCAGCGCGGCGACGATCAGCGAGACCGCCTCGGTGACGTCGATGGCCGCGGTGTCGACGCGGATCTCGGGCGCCTCCGGAGCCTCGTAGGGGGCGTCGACTCCGGTGAATCCCTTGATCTCGCCCGCGCGCGCCCGCGCGTACAGGCCCTTGGGATCGCGGCGCGCGCACTCGTCGACATCGGTGTCGACGTGCACCTCGATGAACGGCAGCTCCGCCGCGTCGTGCAGCTGGCGGGGCACCTCTCGGTCTGAGCGCAGCGGCGAGACCAGCGACACGACGGCGACGACGCCGGCATCGGCGAACAGCCGAGCCACCTGCCCCACCCGTCGCACGTTCTCCGCGCGGTCGCCGGGCGCGAAACCCAGGTCGTCAGACAGCCCGTGGCGGATGTTGTCGCCGTCGATCAGATACGCGGACTGACCGTTGGCGACCAGGTGACGTTCCAGAGCGACCGCGATCGTCGACTTGCCCGATGCCGGCAGGCCGGTCAGCCACACGGTCGCCCCGGTCTGGCGTAGCGAGCGCCAGCGGTCGGCGCGATCAAGCGCCGAGGGATGCCAGGTCACGTCGCGGCGACCCTCGGCCGGCGGCTTGACCTCCCGCGCCTGGCGGATGATGCCGGCTCCGACGGTGTCGTTGGAGTGCTCGTCGATCAGGATGAAGGCGCCGGTGACGCTGTTGCGCCGGTAGGGATCGGCCAGCACCGGCGAGCTTGTGCGCAGCCTCACCCGACCGATGTCGTTGAGCGCGAGCGCGCTGGGGTCGGCGAGGATCTCGAGCGTCTCTGGGTCCCAGCGGTCGTTGATCGCCTGGACGGTGGCCCGCACGGTGCGGGTCGCGTGCTTGAGCGCATAGCGACGGCCCGGCGCCAGCGGCTGCTCGGTCATCCAGCAGATCGTGGTGTCCAGCTCGCGGGCGGCCGGGGGCGGGCTGTGGGGTGCGGCCAGCAGGTCGCCGCGGCCGATATCGAGGTCATCGGCGACGGTGACGCCGACCGACATCGGCGGCAACGCCTCGTCGCGGGTCGGATCCAGCGTGTCGACCGAGGTGATCGTGGTCGTCGCGCCGGAGGGAACGACGACCACCTCATCGCCGGCGCGCAGCGTGCCCGCCGCCAGCTGGCCGGTGTAGACGCGGCGGCCGCCGTCGTGGGGGCGGGCGACCCATTGGATCGGGAGTCTCAGATGAGCTTCGTCGGTGTCAAGCCCGGCGCCGACATCGACTGTCTCGAGGATCTCAAGCAGCGTCGGGCCCTCATACCAGCCTGCCCGTTGTGACCGGTCGACCACGTTGTCTCCGTCCAGGGCGCTGATCGGCACGACGTAGGGCTCGGGCAGTCCCAGGTTCGCACTGAGCACCCGCGCCTCGGCCGCGACCTCGTCATAGCGCTCCTGCGAGAAGCCGACGAGATCCATCTTGTTGATCGCCATCACCACATAGGGGATGCGCAGCAGTGCCGCGATCTGGGCGTGGCGACGCGTCTGGGTGACCACGCCGGCGCGGGCGTCGATCAGCACCAGCGCCAGATCGGCCGTCGACGCCCCGGTGAACATGTTGCGCGTGTAGCTCTCGTGCCCCGGGGTGTCAGCGAGGATGAAGTTGCGCCGCGGGGTGGCGAAGTACCGATAGGCGACGTCGATCGTGATGCCCTGTTCGCGCTCGGCCCGCAGACCGTCGGTGAGCGCGGCCAGGTCGGGCGTCCCGTTGCGGCCCTGGGAGACCGCCGCCAGCTGGTCGGAGAGCAGCAGCTTGGTATCCAGCAGCAGGCGGCCGATGAGCGTCGACTTCCCGTCGTCGACCGAACCGGCGGTCGCGAGCCGCAGCAGCTCACGTGAATCAGGCTCGATCTCCGCACCCATCAGAAGTACCCCTCGCGCTTGCGGTCCTCCATCGCCGCCTCCGACGCCCGGTCATCGGCGCGCGTCTCACCGCGCTCGGAGATCTCAGACGCCTTGACCTCCGCGATCACCGCGGGCACGTCGGCGGCGGTGGAGCGCACGGCCCCGGTCACCGTGAGGTCCCCGACCGTCCGGTAGCGAACGGCAAGGCGCTCGACGGACTCGCCGTCGCGTGGTCCGAGCACGTGGGAGACGGCGAGCAGCATGCCGTCGCGCTGCACGACCTCGCGCTCGTGGGAGAAGTAGATCGACGGGAGCTCAAGGCCCTCCAGCGCGATGTAGTTCCACACGTCGAGCTCGGTGAAGTTGCTCATCGGAAACACGCGGATCTGCTCGCCGCGCCGGATCCGCCCGTTGTAGAGCGCCCACGGCTCGGCGCGCTGCGCCGATGGCTCCCACTGCCCGAACTCGTCGCGGAACGAGAAGACCCGCTCCTTGGCCCGAGCCCGCTCCTCGTCGCGGCGCCCGCCGCCGAACGCGGCGTCGAAGCGGTTGGCCTCCAGCGCGTCGAGCAGGGTCCGCGTCTGCAGCTTGTTGCGTGACGCGGTCGGGTCGTCCTCCTGCACCCGGCCATTGTCGATCGCCTCCTGCACCGAGGCCACGATCAGCTCGTGCCCGGCCTCGCGGATGCGCCGGTCGCGGAACTCCAGGACCTCGGGGAAGTTGTGGCCGGTGTCGACGTGCAGCACGGGAAACGGGAGCGGCACGGGGGCGAACGCCTTCTCGGCCAGGCGCAGCAGCACGATCGAATCCTTGCCGCCGCTGAACAGGAGCACCGGGCGCTCCAATTCGGCCACGACCTCGCGCATGACGTGGACCGCCTCGGCCTCCAGCACGCGCAGCTCATCGACACGACGGGCGGCACCGAGCGAGGACACGCGCGACAGTATAAGGAGCGATTTGATCCAGTTAGTACGGATTAAGACCCGACCC
>CAZZYU010000080.1:14142-15457 GCA_964658375.1 uncultured Acetobacteraceae bacterium
CTGTTCCGCGGGCAGGGGCCTCCGGACGAGCACCGCGGTCTGATCAGCCATCGCCACCGAGCATTGCAGCCGCGCCCAGCACCGGTACCCACGCGTCTGGCATCACGTCGTAAACTGATATCATCGCGAAATCAGTTTGTGAGCGAGTCCACACCTGGAGGAGATCATGAGCCAGCACGTCCAGCCATATCGTCCGCCGGCGGCAGCCCCGGTGGGACATGCCGGGACCCGTGTCGAGATCAGCGAACGTCCGGCCTGGGCGATCAGCGGCTGGCTCGGTGTGCTCGTCATCGCCGGGTGCGTCGCGGGCGTGATCGTGCTCGCCGGAACCTCGGTTGCGGCGGTCGCCGTTGTGCCGGGCGCGGTTGCGGTCGTGCTCCTCAGCTCGCTGGTGATCGTCCAGCCCGGTCATACGAAGGTGGTGCGGTTCTTCGGGACCTACGTCGGGACGTTGCGGCCCACCGGCCTGTGGTTGGTCCTGCCGCTGGCGGACCGGCGGAGCCTGAGCATCCGGGTCCGGAACTTCGAGACCAATCATCTGAAGGTCAACGACGCCGACGGCAATCCGGTGGAGATCGCCGGCATCGTCGTGTGGCAGGTTGCCGATACCTCGCGCGCGGTGTACGCGGTGGATGATTACGTCGACTTCATCGAGGTTCAGGCCGAGTCGGCGTTGCGCCACGTCGCGACCATCCATCCCTACGACGATCCCGCCGGCGAGGGCACCTCGCTGCGCGGCTCGACCGATGTCGTCGCCGGAGAGCTCGCCGAGGAGCTCGCCCAGCGGGTCGCGATCGCGGGGCTGGAGATCGTTGAGGTGCGCATCAGCCATCTCGCCTATTCGTCGGAGATCGCCCAGGCGATGCTGCGCCGCCAGCAGGCAAACGCCGTCGTCGCGGCCCGGTCGAGGATCGTCGATGGCGCGGTGGGCATGGTCGATCTCGCCCTCTCGCGTCTGGATGAGGAGGGGATCGTCGAGCTCGACGAGGAACGCAAGGCAGCGATGGTGAGCAATCTGCTGGTCGTGCTGTGCGGCGATCAGCCGGCGTCGCCGGTCGTCAACACCGGCACTCTGTATACGTGAGCCGCGAGCGCAAGCAGGTCCCGTTGCGCCTGGACCCCGCCGTTCATGACGCGCTGACCCGGTGGGCTGCTGATGAGTTACGCAGCCTCAACGCCCAGATCGAGGTGCTGCTGCGCCGAGCCCTTGATGACGCGGGCCGGATGCCCAAGCAGGCGAACGCGATACCCCGCCGCGGGCGGCCGTCCACTCGCGGCGCCTGACCGCGGCAGGGACTCCGTCTCGCCGTCTCGC
>CAZZYU010000081.1:0-15379 GCA_964658375.1 uncultured Acetobacteraceae bacterium
CCTCATAAACTTCGCCGCCATTGGCCTGAATTGCCGCTAAAGCCGCATCCATATCGTCGACCATGATGTAGATTCGCAAGCCGTCTTGATGGGCGGGGCGGACGGGGCGGGCGGGCTCAGGTCCTCCTGGGACTCGCGCTCCCATCTGGCGAAATCGGACATCGGGTCACTCCTTGGGCCGGCCCCGAGCGGGCGGTCGCGGCCTCGTCGACGGGGATCGCAGCCCAGCTTCGCCGGGCGGGCGCCGATCCCTGTCGCTGCACGCGTGCGCCCGGCCTGACCCTCCGCGTCAGCCCGCCGCGGCGCCGGCGAGCCGGGCGGCCGCCGCCCGCGCGAGCGCGGCGTGATGCACCGACGACCCTCCGAGCAGCGCGCGGTCGACCTCGGCGCGCTTGTAGAGCCAGTGCACGTCGGCCTCCCAGGTGAAGCCGATGCCGCCGTGGACCTGAATCGCGCTCGCCGTCACCTCGCGACCCCCGGTGGCCGCCGCGGCGCCCGCCAGCGCGGCCGCCTCGTCCAGGCGCGAGGGATCCGCATCCGCCGCCCAGGCCGCGTAGTAGGCCGTCGAGCGCACGCTCTCGGTGTGCAGCAGCATCTGGGCGCAGCGGTGGGCCACCGCCTGAAACGAGCCGACCGGCACGCCGAACTGCCGACGGTCCTTGACGTAGGCCAGCGACATCTCCAGCGCCCGCTGGCAGACGCCGACCAGCTCGGCGGCGACCGCGGTGCTGACCAGCGCCGCCGCCCCATCGGCGAGCTCGGTGCTGGTGGACCCGCCGACGGTCGCGAATCGGCGCGTGGCGTCGATCGAGACCAGCGGCGCGGCGACGAGCTCGACCGCGAGGCGCGTGTCGGTGGGAAACCGCGACACCGCGACCGACGCACCGGCGCCGTCGACGGTCAGGCCCACCGGCCCGAGTCCGGCCGTCACCGAGCCGTCGACGAGCCCCGGCAGCCACCGCTCCCGGTCCTCGTCGGACCCGAACCGGTCGATCACCGCGGCGACGACCGCCGTCGACAGGAACGGCACCGCCGCGCACGCATACCCGAGCTCCTCCAGCAGCGCCGCGAGCTCGACGATGCCCAGCCCCTGGCCGCCGAACCGCTCCGAGACCGCGATCCCGGGCCAGCCGAGCTGCACGATCTCGTCCCACAGCGCCGCGTCGTACTCGCCGGCGAGCGCGGCCTCCCGCACCCGCGTCCACGTCGAGCGGGCTCCGAGCAGCTCGCGCGCGACCGCCTTGATCTCCTTCTGGTCCTCGGTGAGGTCGAAATCCATGACGGCGCCTCCTCAGCGGGCCTTGGGCAGGCCGAGCACGCGCTCGGCGACGATGTTCTTCAGCACCTCGGTCGTGCCGCCCTCGATCGAGTTGCCGCGGGCGCGCAGCAGCTCATAGGACCAGGGTTCGCCCGCGGTCAGCGCCGCCGGCCCGACCAGGTCGGCGGCGAACTGGGTGAGCTGCTGGTTGGTCTCTGACCACATCCACTTGGTCAGCGAGCCCTCGGGGCCGGGCTGGCCGTACTTCTCGATCGCGGTCAGGCCGCGATAGGCGGTCAGGCGCAGCACCTCGGCCTTGAGGTGCAGCTCGCCGAGGCGGTCGGCGATCACCGGATCCTCGAGCAGGCCGCGTTCCTGTGCCTCCACGAACAGCTCGTCGAGCAGCTGCCGCATTCGCACCTGCAGGAAGAACGCGAGACCCGCACGCTCGTTCATCAGCGTGGTCAGCGCCACCTTCCACCCGTTGCCCTCGCCGCCGAGGACGTTCTCGGCCGGGATCCGGGCGCCGTCGATGAACAGCTCGTTGAACTCCGGCTCGCCGGTGATCTGACGCAACGGCCGGACCTGGACGCCCGGCTGCTCCATGTCCATCAGGAAGTAGGTGAGCCCCTTGTGCTTGGCCGCCTCGACGTCGGTTCTGGCCACGAGCATGCACCACTTGGAGTACTGGGCGCCGCTGGTCCACACCTTCTGGCCGGTGACGACCCACTCGTCGCCGTCACGCACCGCGCGGGTCTTGACCGCGGCCAGATCGGAGCCGGCGTCGGGCTCGGAGAACCCCTGGCACCAGATCTCCTCGGCGGTGAGGATCGGACTGAGGTGGCGCTCCTTCTGCGCGGGCGTGCCCCACGTCATGATCGTCGGGCCGGCGAGCAGCAGTCCGAGCACGTTGGCCGGCAGTGGTGCGCCCGAACGCCCGAGCTCCTCGAAGAAGATCGCCGACTCGGTCATCGTCGCACCGCGCCCGCCGTACTCCACCGGCCAGTGGACCGCCGCCCAGCCGCCGTCGGCGAGCTCACGTTGGAAGGCGCGGCGCCAGCGGTAGTGAGCGTCCTCGTCGCCGGAGGGCTCGGCGCCCGGGTGATGAGCACCGAACCAGGCGCGCAGCTCGTCGCGGAAGGCCAGCTCGGAGTCGCTGAAGGTCAGGTCCATCGTCATCTCCCCGTTGGTGGTGGCAGTGGGTCGATCAGGGTCACGGTCTGACGCTGACCGCGAAGCTCGCCCGGTAGCGCTCGCCGGGCTCGATCACGGTCAGTCCCTCGCCGCTGTTCAGGGCGTCGGTGGGCGCGGTCATCGGCTCAAAGCAGATGAAGTCCTGCCCGGGAGGCGCATATACCTGGGCCCAGTCATACCCGGCCTCGAAGGTCAGGGCCAGCGCCAGCTCGCCGTCGGAGACCAGGAACTGAGCCGGCGTCGCGAGGCCGGCCAGGCCGTCGTCCCAGCTTTCGTCGCCGAGCAGGAAGTCGCGGTGAGTCAGCGGCGTGCGGGCGCCGGTGGGGATCATGTGGTCATCGAGCGTCAGCCGCTTCGTGGCCCCGAGGTCAACCTGCCAGCCCCGGCGGTCTGAGCCGGGAATCGACAGGTAGGGGTGGTAGCCGAACGAGACCGGGACCGGGTCGGGGCCGGTCGCCAGCACGATCGTGGTGAGGGTCAGCCCGTGCGCGTCGACCGAGGCCTCCACCTGCGCCTCGTGCACGAACGGGAACAGCTCCAGCAGCTCGGGCGCATCCCAGCGCAGCACCGCCCGCAGCCGGTCGGGGTCGCGCTGCGCGACCTCCCAGACCAGTGCGCCCGGCAGCGCGCCGTGGATCGGCAGGCCTCCGGGATCGACGGCGAAGCGTCCCTCGGGGGACGGCAGGGAGACCGTGCGTCCGGCCGTCGCATAGCCATGGCGCGAGAGCCGGTTGGCCCACGGGTACAGCAGCGGGATGCCCATCGTCTTGCCGAGCGTCGCGTAGGCGTCGACCCCGCGTCCGAGTGACAGCAGCTGCGCCCCGCCGTGGCGCAGCGAGCTGCACAGGAGGTTGGCCTCGGGCACGAACTCCGCCACGGTCTCCCCGCCGGGGGAGGTGATCGTGACCGGGGCCGGGGACATCGCGACTCTGGATTGAAGCGGATCGCGCCGCGGCCGCGCGGGTCAGGCGCGCCGCGGCGACTCGTTGCCCCGCGCCAGCAGCTCAGGCACCTGCTCGCTGGGGAGCGGCCGAGCGAGCAGGAAGCCCTGCATCAGGTCGCAGTGCAGCTCGCGCAGGATGGCGAGCTGGGCGGGGGTCTCCACGCCCTCGGCGACGGTGCGGATCCCCAGCCGGCGAGCGAGACCGACCACCGCGCCGACGATCTCCTGATCGGCCCACCCGCGGCCCAGTTCGGCGATGAACGCCCGGTCGATCTTCAGGATGTCGGCGGGCAGCCGCCGCAGGTAGGCCAGCGACGAGAAGCCGGTCCCGAAGTCGTCGATCGCCACCTGGACCCCGAGGGCGCGGATCCGGGCGATCGTGTCGACGGTCGGGCCGCTGGAGGCGATCAGCATGCCCTCGGTGATCTCGACCGTCGCTCGCTCGTGCGGGATCGCCAAGCGGTCGAGCAGCCCCTCGATGCGTGCGGCGAGACCGACGTCGCCGAGCTGCCGGGCCGAGAGGTTGACCGCCATCGACACCTCGTCGGCGCCGAGTCCGCGCAGCTCCGACAGCCGGGTGAAGGCGGCCTCCAGCACCCACTCGCCGATCTCCTCGATCAGCCCGATCTCCTCGGCGATCGGGATGAACTCGGTCGGCTCCACCCGCCCCAGAGCCTCGCTGTGCCAGCGGGCGAGCGCCTCGAGGCTGGCCACCGCGCCGTCGGCGGTGAACAGCGGCTGGTACTCCAGCACGAGCTCGCCGCGATCCAGCGCTCGCTGCAGGTGGCGTTCGAGCTCGGTGCGCCGCCGGCGGCTGTCGTCCAGCGACGCCTGGAACTTGACCGAGCGTCCGCGACCGCGACGCTTGGCCTCGTACATCGCGGTGTCGGCATCACGCAGGACATCGGAGGGGCTGCGTTCCTGGCGCAGGTCTGACCACGCGACTCCGATCGACGTCGTGACCGAGCATTCGGTCGTCTCCAGCTCAAACGGCGCCTCAAAGCGCGTCTGGATCCGCGCCGCGGTCAGCTCCAGCGCCGTGGGATCCTTGACGTCGCGCAGCACGACGACGAACTCATCACCGCCCAATCGCCCGACCAGGTCGCCCTTGCGCAGGACCGAGTTGATCCGCTCCGCAACCTGCTGGAGCAGCAGATCGCCGGCCCGATGGCCGAAGGAGTCGTTGACCAGCTTGAAGTTGTCCACGTCGAGGAACAGCAGCCCCACGTAGGCGGCCTCCTCGCGCGCACGACCCCGCAGCAGTTGCTGCAGGCTCTCCATCAGCAGCGTGCGGTTGGGAAGCCCGGTGAGCGGGTCGTGCAGCGCGACGTGGGCCAGCTGGTCTCGCATCGCCGAGACCATGTGCTCGGCCAGGGCTCCGGTGAGCTCGGTGGCCGCCTCGAGCTCGACGGTCCGCCACGGCCGCGAACGCTCGATCACCGCCTGGCTCCACCCCTCAAACGAGCGCCGCGGCGACAGGGTCCTGGGGTCCTTGGAGGTCATGTCAGGGGCCATTGACTCACTGGGATCGCCGCCCCACGTGACCACATGGCGCCATTCGCGCCGGTACCAGACGATGTGGCGGCCGACGCCCCGCGGCAGCGGCAGCACGAGGGCGCCGCACAGGTCGGTGCGCGGCGCGAGCTCGGGCAGCTCTCGGGGCAGGCGGTCGATCGCCAACGCGGTCTCCTCGGGCTCAAGCCGCGCCACGATCGTCGCCTCCGCCGACTCGTCGGGAACCTGACCGGCGGTGATCCGCTCCCCGTCGAGCAGCACCGAGACGCCGTCGGCGTTGCACAGCCCGACCAGGAGATCGACCCCGGCGCGCAGCCCGGCGGCGAGCGTCGGCGCGCTGCTGACGAGTCCCAGCAGCTCGGTCCGCATCGTGCGCAGCGCCGCGCGCTCACGGACGAGGTCGGATTCCTCCTCACGCGCGAACTGAAAAGACAGCATCTCGCCGACGAACTGGCAGGCCGCGCGCACGCTGTAATCGACGTACAGCGGGGAGTAGTGGTGGCAGGCGATCATCCCCCACAGCTCCCCGTCGCGAGTGAGTGAGATCGTCATCGTCCCGGTGACGCCCATGTTGCGCAGGTACTGGAGATGGATCGGTGACACCGAACGCAGCGTCGTCAGTCCGAGATCAAGTGGCTCTCCGCTGACCGGGTTCTGCCGAGGCCAGATCACCGACGGCTCGTAGTCGACGTCGACGATCAGCCGGATCCTCTGACGCAGGTACAGCTCGCGGGCCTCTGGCGGGATGTCGGTGGCCGGGTAGTGCTGGCCCAGGAACGATCCCAGCCACTCCTCCCGTGCCTCCGCGATCACCTCGCCGTGGCCGTCGTCGTCGAAGCGGTAGACCATCACGCGGTGATAGCCGGTGAGCCGCTTGATCTCCTCGGCGGCTCGCTGGGAGACCTCGGTGACGCCGTTGGCCCCCTGCATGCCGACCATCGCGTCGGAGACCTCGCGCACGAACATCGTCGGGTCGATGGCGTTGGCGCGAGGCTCCAGCTCGCAGACGAGCAACCCACCCGATCGGTGCAGCTTGAGCTGGTGACCGATCGCGCCGTCGGAGTCGTCGGGGCCGGTCACCACGACCGGGGTGACCGGCAGCTCCTGCTCGGGCGGCCGGGCGGCAAGCTCGGCGATCACCTCCGCACACGCGTGTCCGAGCACCTGCTCGACCGGTGAACCGACCGTCTCCGACGCCGGGCGCCCGAACGCCCAGGCGACGTTCTCGCTGGCCTGCGCGACGATGAGCTCGGGCTCGCGCAGGGTGAGCAGCACGCCGTGGGGCTGGATCGCGCCCGGGATGTGGATCGGCTCGCGATCGCAGTTGGTGAGGTCGACCGGTTCGCCCGGTTCCAGCAGGTCCGACTCGCTCATCCAGCGTCACCGAGTGCCGCGATCATCGCGCCGAACGTGACGGTGGCGCCGGCGATGACGCGGTCGGCGCAGGCTTCACCGCGCGTCTCCCAGCCGGCGAGCACGCCGAGGAAGGCGCGCCAGCGGGCGGCGGTCGATGTGCCCTCACCGGCGAAGAATGTCGTCGCCGGGCGCGCGGCGGGCAGCCGGCGGCGGACCTCGACGGCGATCAGCCGCCCTCCCAGGGCGGCGCCCTCCAGCACGTACCAGGACCCGAGCGCGCAGTCGAGGTCGAAGCCCGCGCCTGACAGGCCGGTGAACCGGTCGGCAGCTCGGCGCGGAGCGCGGGCCAGCTGCTGCAGGTCGGCGTGCAGACGCTCACGTTGGCGGCGGGGGCCGTCGCGCAGCTCGGACGGGAGTCGATCGGCGACCACGGCCAGCGCGGGCGCGCAGGCACGGTGAACGGACTCGATCGCCTCCAGTGCGTCGGCGTACCGGTCGACCGAGGTCAATCGCGCCGGGAGGTCGAAGGCGGCCTCGGAGGCGGCGTGCGCCGCGCGAGTCTCCGAACGCAGACGCTCTCCCAACGTGGAGCGGCGCGCCTCTTCACGCAAGACCGTCTGCGGCGTCACCCCTGTCACTGTACGGACGGAGGTGGACGCACCGCAAGCCCCGATTGGCGATCCTGTCGCTGTATATGACCATGACGATCGTCTCCGGCAACGGGAGGTAAGGTCCGTGCCCACTGTGTCGGCCAACGACGCGACCCCTCAGTCGCCGCGGGTCCTGATCATCGGCTCGGGCTTCGGCGGCATCGCCGCCGCGATCGAGCTGCGTCGTCACGGCGTGGGCGAGGTGACGGTGCTCGAAGCCGCCGAGACGCTCGGGGGGACCTGGTACTACAACACCTACCCGGGCGCCGCCTGCGACGTCCCCGCCCACCTGTACTCGTTCTCCTACGCCCAGCGACGGAATTGGACGCGACTGTGCTCCTCGGCGCCGGAGCTTCTGCAGTATCTCCGTGAGGTCGCCGACGAGTACGGCATCACCCCGCTGGTGCACTGCGGCCGGCGGGTGACCGAATGCCGGTTTGATCGCTCACGCGGCGAGTGGACAGTCGACACCGAATCCGGCGAGACGTTCACCGCCGACGCGTTGGTGCTCGCCACCGGACAGCTCAATCGCCCGGCGATCCCCTCGCTGCCCGGGCGCGACCGGTTCACCGGGGTGAGCTTTCACTCCGCGCGCTGGAACCACGACTACGACCTGCGCGGCAAGCGCGTGGCCGTCGTCGGCACCGGCGCCAGCGCGGTCCAGCTCGTGCCCCCGGTCGCCCGGGCGGCGGCGACGCTGACCGTGTTCCAGCGGCACGGCAACTGGCTGCTGCCGCGCACCAACCGCGTCTACTCGCCCGTCAACCGCGCGTTGATCGAGCGGGTTCCCGGCCTGCAGCGATCCCGACGCGCGATCACCTACGCGGCCACCGAGCTGCTCACCCGCGCCATTCGCCACCCTCGGACGGTCGGCCGCCTCGCGGGATGGGTCTCCCGGCGGTTCATGGCCCAGCAGCTGCCCGATCCCCAGCTGCGTGCCCGCGTGGTGCCCGACTATGCCTTCGGCTGCAAGCGGGTGCTGTTCAGCTCGCAGTACCTGCCCACGCTGACACGGCCCAACGTCGAACTGGTCACCGAGCCGCTGGTGCAGATGACCGACACAGGATTGGTCACCGCCGACGGCCGACACCACGAGGTTGACTGCGTGATCTGGGCCACCGGCTTTCACGCCGCCGAGTTCCAGGCGCCGATGCGCGTGTTCGGCGCCGAGGGCGTCGAGCTGGGCGAGGCGTGGCGAGGCGGCGCCCACGCCCACCTCGGGCTCGCCACCCCCGGCTTTCCCTCCCTGTTCTTCATGTTCGGGCCCAACACGAACAGCTCCGGCGGCTCGGTCATCGTCTACCTCGAGGCCCAGGCCGCCTACATCCGCCAGGCCCTGGAGCACCTGCGCGACAGCGGTGCCCACCAGATGGACGTCCGGCGCGAGGTCGAGGCGGCCTCTGACCGGGCGCTGCAGGCCCGCTTTGACGGCACCGCCTGGACGACGTGCGAGTCCTGGTACAAGAACGAGCGCGGGCGGATCGTCACCAACTGGCCGGGCTACATGGGCGAGTACATCGAGGCGACCCGCCGGTTCGCACCCGACGAGTACGTGTTCACTCGTTAGGCTGCGGTGCCGTGACCCGCGAGGAGCTCACCGCGCAGATCCGCCAGGCCAAGCGGGCGCGCAGCCTGAGCTGGGCGGCGATCGCCGACGCGATCGGCCGCGACCGGGTCTGGACGACGGCGGCATGCCTGGGCCAGCACCCGTTTGACCCCGACAGCGCCGCCGCGCTGGTCGAGCTGCTGGAGCTGGCCGACGCGGAGGCCGCGGCGCTGCTGGAGGAGGTCCCGATGCGCGGGGCGCTCGGCGCCGCCGTGCCCACCGACCCGACGATCTACCGCCTCTACGAGGTCCTGCAGGTCTACGGGCCGGCGCTGAAGGAGCTCATCCACGAGGACTTCGGCGACGGGATCATGAGCGCGATCAACTTCCAGCTCGCGATCGAGCGCGAGCAGCGCGACGGCGAGGCGCGGGTCCGGATCACCCTGGACGGGAAGTTCCTGCCCTATCAGTGGTGAGCTCCGGCTGACGGCCGACCAGCGGTCACGCGGCGATCTCGACCGCGGAGCTCGCCACCGGCCGGACCTCCTCCAGGCGGTCGACCGACGCCAGCGCCGGGAACAGCCGCGCCCAGCTGAGCGCGATGCCGATCGTCACGATGCCGCCGCCGACGACGGCGGGGATCGTCCCGACCAACGATGCGGCGAGGCCCGATTCGAACGCCCCGAGCTGATTGGACGCGCTGATGAACACCATCTCGACCGCGTTGACGCGGCCGCGCAGGCGGTCCGGGGTGGCCAGCGCGACGGTCGTGGAGCGGATGTTCATCGAGTAGAGATCGACGAAGCCGCTCACCCCCAGGGCGATCAGCGAGATGACGAACGTCCGGGAGAGCCCGAACACGACGATGCAGGCTCCGTACAGGAGCACGACGCAGAGCAGCAGCCGCCCAGCGCGCCCGCCGATCGGGCGGCGGGTGATGACGGCGGCGCCGACCAGCGCGCCGACCGCCGGGGCGGCGCGCAGCACGCCCAGGCCGGTGGCGCCGACGTGCAGGATGTGGCTGGCGAAGATCGGCAGCAGCGCGACCGCCCCCCCGAACAGGACCGCGAGCAGATCGAGCAGGATCGCCCCGAGCAGGATCTGGGTTCCGCGGACGAACCGCAGGCCCTCCAGCACCGATTCCAGGTCGGGCGCCCGGCGCAGCTGCGCCGGGTCGGTCTCGGCCACGCGCCCGGGACCGATCCCGAGCGTGGCGAACACGGCGAGGCCGCAGGACGCGGCGGCGATCAGGTAGACGAGCGACGGCGAGAACCCGTACAGCAGACCGCCGAGCGCCGGACCGATGACCTGCGAGCCCTGGGTGGCGATCGAGCGCAGCGTCATCGCCGAGCCCAGCAGCTCAGGCTCGACGAGCATCGGCGGCATCGACCGCGCGGCCGGCTGGCCGAGCGCCATCGTCGTTCCGGCGCCGACCGCGAAGGCGAGATACGGGAGCGCCGCGTGCACGCCGGCCGCGCTGATCAGGGCCAGACCGACGCCGATCCCGATGCCGAGCAGGTTGGCTGCGATCAGGATCAGCCGGCGCGGCACGCGGTCGGCGAGCTGGCCGGCGGGGAGCGCGAACACGAACAACGGGACGAACTCGGCCAGCCCGATCCAGCCGAGGTCCAGCGCGCTCTGCTGGTGGGAGTAGACCTCCCAGCCGATCACCACCTCGAGCATCTGCAGGGCAGTGCCCATGCCGAACGTCGCCACCCACCAGCGACGATAATCGCGAACCTCGAGGGCCGGACCGAAGCGCCGCATGTGCGGCGCGGTCAGCGGCGGCTGGCGCGCACGAGCTCCTCGATGCGCACGAGCTTGACCCGGGGGCGGCCGGCGGACTGACCCAGCGCGGACTCCCGCGCGTCGATCGCCTCCCAGCCGGCCCAGGTGACGAGATCAGGCGCGCGCTCGGTCAGCCAGGCGGCGATCGCGTCGCCGTCGCCCAGCTGCGGATCGGGGACGGCCAGCGCGTCGGCCTGGGCATCGGCGGTGATCCGCGCGACGGTGTCGGCGGCGTCCTTCTTGTTGGTGCCGATGACGCCGCTGGGGCCGCGCTTGATCCAGCCGACGACGTACTCGCCGCGCGACACCCCGTCGTCCTCCAGCACCCGCCCCCCGTCGTTGCGGATCAGGCCACGCGCCTCGTCGAACGGGATCCCGGCCAGCGGCGTGCCCCGATAGCCGATCGAGCGCAGCACCAGCCCGCACTCGATCACCTCCTCCTCGCCGGTGTCCACCGCCCGCACCCGCCCGTCCGGCGTGGTCTCCAACCGGTTGATCGCCACCCGCACACCGGTCACCGGCCCGTCGGAGCCCTCCCCGAGGATCTCCAGCGGCGAGCGCAGGAACCGCAGCTCCAGGCGGTGCGAGCGCCCCGACGGGACGCGCTGGGCGTACTCGCGCAGGATCTCGACGTTGCGCCGCTTGGTCGCATCGCCGTCCGGGCCCACCTCGACGCCCTCCAGCTGAGCCGGGTCGACGATCACGTCCGCGCGCTCCAGCTCGCCCAGCTCACGCAGCTCGGGGTTGGTGAACGACGCCTGCGCCGGGCCCCGGCGCCCGAGCAGGATGACCTCGGTCACCCCCGCCATCCCGAACGCGTCGATCGCGTGATCGGCGGTGTCGGTGGGCGCGAGCTCGGTCGGATCGAGCACGAGCATCCGTGCCACGTCGATCGCGACGTTGCCGTTGCCGATCACCACCGCCCGCCCGCCGTTGAGATCGAAGGCGTGATCGGTGAACCGAGGATGGCCGTTGTACCAGGCGACGAACTCGGTCGCCGGGTAGGACCCGGGCCGGTCCTCGCCCGGGATCCCCAGGCGGTTGTCGGTCGGCGTCCCGATCGCGTAGACCACCGCGTGATAGCGCGCCCGCAGCTCCTCACGCGACACGTCGCGGCCGAGCGAGACGCCGCCGAAGAAGCGAAACGCCTCGTGCGCGGCGGTCTTCGCATAGACGCGCGTGACCGACTTGATCTTGGGGTGGTCGGGCGCGACTCCGGCGCGCACGAGACCGAACGGGGTCGGCAGCTCGTCGTAGAGGTCGACCGCGAATCCCTCCTTGAGCAGCTGGTCGGTGGCGTAGAAGCCCGAGGGACCGGCGCCGATCACCGCGGCGCGGGGGATGGAAGCGGTGGCCATGGACAAAACGTTAGAGCCATCTGAGAAGTCCTCGTGCTCAGACAGCCGGTCTCGTAGTGGGGTGAGCCCCACCATCGCAGCCGGGGGTCGGCAGCCCCAGGACGCCCGCCGGCGCCAGCGACAGAGCCGGCTGGCACCGGGAGGCTCTGATCATGTCCTTCTCTCATCCGCACTCTCCCCCTCGCGGCCTCGCCCGCCTCACCCAGGCGGCCTCCGCGGCGGCCGCGCGCCGTCCCCGGACGGTGATCGCGCTGTGGCTGGCGCTCGTCGTCGCCTGCACCGCGCTCGGGTCGATCACCGGGACCCGTCAGCTGTCGGACTCCGCCTCCGACGTCGGCCAGTCCGCGCACGCCAACGCCATGCTTCACCGAGTGGGGCTGCAGCGCCCCGCGACCGAGGAGATCCTCGTCCACTCCGGTCAGCCGGGCCGCAGCGCGGCCGTCGCGACCGAGCTCTCGCGCCGCGCTCAGCGCCTGGACGACGTCACGGGCGCCCGAGCCCCCGGTGGCCTGTCCGCCGACGCGGGGCGCAGCCGGCTCGTGCTCATCACCCTGCGCGGCGACCCCGACGATGCCGACTCGCACGTCGGTCCGTTGCTCGCGCTCGTCACGCGGACGCGCCACGCCGCTCCCGGGGTCAGCCTGCAGGAGACCGGCGAGGGGTCGTTCGGGCACGCGATCGACCAGGTCGTCGCCACCGGGCTGCGCCATGCGGAGCTGATCTCGATCCCGATCACGCTGCTGATCCTCATCTGCGCCTTCGGGGCGCTCGTCGCGGCCAGCGTGCCATTGCTGCTCGGAGTCACCTCGGTGGCGGCCGCCATGGGCGCGCTCGGCGTCGTCTCCCAGCTCGTGCCCGATGGTGCCTCGACCGCGCCGGTCGTGATCCTCATCGGACTCGCCGTCGGCGTCGACTACTCGCTGTTCGCCGTTCGCCGCCTGCGCGCCGAGCGACGGGCCGGCGCCGACGCGCAGGCCGCGCTGCGGGCGACGTCGGCGACCGTCGGACGAGCGATCCTCGTCGCCGGCGCGACGGTCGTGATCGGGCTCGTGGGTCTGCTCTTCTCGGGCTTTGCCGTGTTCACCTCGTTGGCGCTGGGCGCAATCGTCGTCGTCGTGATCGCGGTCCTCGGGTCGCTCACGGTGCTTCCGGCCGCGCTCGCGCTGCTCGGAGATCGGATCGACCGCGGACAGCTGCACTGGCCCCGTCGCGCGACGCCGCAGCGCGTCGGCCCGGCGCGGACACCGGCGTGGGACCGCGTCGCCGCCACCGTCACCACCCACCCGCGGACCGCGCTGGCGCTCGCGCTCGCGCTGCTCTTCGCGCTGGCAAGCGGTGCGCTCTCGATGCGCACGGCGGCCGACGGCGACAACGCGCTACCCGCCCGCACCCCAGCCGTCGTCGCCGCCACCGCCGTCTCACGCGCCTTCCCGGGAGCCTCGGACACCGACACGCTGGTGGTCTCCGGCCGCGGGCTGGGCTCCGCGACGTCCCGCCACGGGCTACGGCAACTCGGCACCGCGGGCCGCACGCTGACCGGCGGGCGTGGCCCGGTCGGCGTCGCGGTCTCGCGCGACGGTTCCACGGCAGCCGTCTCGATCCCCGTCTCGGGGTCAGACCTCGCCGAGGCCGACCGCAGCGTGACGCGACTGCGCGCGGCGCTCGGGCCGCTGACCGCCCGGCGTCTGTCGGGCGCCCGCGCCGAGCTGACCGGCAACGATGCCGAAGATCTCGACTCGACCGACCGGCTGTCGACGGTGACGCCACTGGTCGTCGGATTCGTGCTCGCGCTGGCGTTCGTGCTGCTCGTCGCGACGTTCGGCTCGCCATGGCTGGCGCTGTCTGTGATGGCGCTCAACCTGCTGTCGGTCGGCGCGGCGTTCGGGGTGCTCGTCGCGGTCTTCCAGCACACGTGGGCCCAGTCGCTGCTGCACTTCAGCTCGACGGGCGAGATCGTCAACTGGTTGCCGCTGTTTGCCTTCGTCGTCCTGTTCGGCCTGTCGATGGACTACACCGTGCTCGTGCTCGAACGCGCCGCCGAGGCGCGTCGTGCCGGCGCGACGGCGCGCGAGGCAGCTGCCGAGGCGCTTGCGCGGACCGGGTCGACGGTGTCAAGCGCCGCGCTCGTCATGGTCGCCATCTTCTCGGTGTTCGCGACGCTGGGACTGATCGACTTCAAGCAGATGGGCGTCGGCCTGGCCGCCGCGATCGCACTCGACGCGACGATCGTGCGCTGCCTCGCGCTGCCGGCCACGCTGACGCTGCTCGGAGAGCGCGGACTCCCGGGGGCGCAGGGCCGACGGACTCGCCCCCGTCGCCGGTGGCCGGCGGCGCCCCGACGACGCGCCGCTCAGCGTGACGGCTGGGATGATGGAGCGCATGCGGCCGTCATGGAGGCCCACCATGAGCGTTGAGCGACGGGCCGGTGGCAAGGCCCTCGCCCGCCGGGCGTGGTCGGCGACCGGTCCGTTGGGGCCGGCGGCGGCGGGCGTCCTGGTCGTGCTGCTCGCGATCTGGGCGTTGTCGGGTGGCGGCTACTTCTGGCCGATGTGGCCCTGCTGGGGGATCCTGCTCGCCCTCTCGCTCGGGTCCACCGAGCTCGGCCCCGGGTGGGTCGCGATCGGCGCGGTCGCCTTCACGCTGCTGTGGCTGATGTCGGGCGGCGGCTACTTCTGGCCGGCGTGGCCGATGCTCGGCTTCGTGATCGCATTCGGGTTGCCCTGGCTGGTGCGCCGGCCCAGGGAGAAGGTGCTGCAGGAGCGCGTCGGCGAGCTGTCGCGCACGCGCCGCGGCGCACTCGACGTGCAGGCGTCGGAGCTGCGGCGGATCGAACGCGACCTGCACGACGGGGCGCAGGCCCGGCTCGTCGCGCTGTCGATGAAGCTCGGCCGCGCCGAGGAGCGCTTCCGCGAGCGGCCGGGCGAGGAGGACGTGTCCGCGGTGCTGCGCGAGGCTCGCGAGGATGCCTCGGCGGCGATCCGCGAGCTGCGTGAGCTCGCCCGTGGAATCGCTCCGCCGGTGCTCACCGACCGAGGCCTGGAGGCGGCCGCGCACTCGCTGGCGGACCGCAGCGCCAACCGGGTCGAGGTCGTGGCGGCGCTGCAGCGCCGACCGGTTCCGGCGGTCGAGACGGCGGCGTACTTCGTCATCGCCGAATCGCTGACCAACGCCGCCAAGCACGCGCCGGGGGCCGCGATCGAGGTCCGGCTCGACGAGCACGGCGGCGATCTGTTCGTCGAGGTCACCGACTTCGGACCGGGCGGCGCGGACCCGGCGGGGGGTGGCTTGACGGGTCTGCGCCAGCGCGTCGAGGCGCTGGACGGGCGCTTTGACGTCACGAGCCCGGCGGGCGTCGGCACCCAGGTCGAGGCGGTGCTCCCGTGCGGGTGGTGATCGTCGAGGACCACGCGCTGCTGCGCGAGGGGATCGTCGCGCTGCTGGCCGAGAACGAGATCGAGGTCGTCGCCCAGGCCGTCGACGGACCGGGCCTGCTGCGGATCGTCGATGGCCACCGGCCCGATCTGGCGATCTGCGACGTGCGGCTGCCGCCGACGTTCACCGACGAGGGCATTCGCGCCGCGCTGGAGGCCCGGCGGCGCCATCCGGCGCTGGCGCTGCTGGTCCTCTCCCAGTACGTCGAACCGGCGTATTCCGCCGAGCTGCTGCGCGACGGCGAGAGTGGCGTCGGCTATCTGCTCAAGGAGCGCGTCGGCGAGGTGCGGACGTTCGTGGAGGCGGTGCGGCGCGTCGCTGCCGGGGGCACCGCTTTAG
>CAZZYU010000082.1:0-9199 GCA_964658375.1 uncultured Acetobacteraceae bacterium
GCCGGGCCGGCGGCGGCCGGCGGGACCTGCGGGACGGCGGGAGCGTCGATCAGCCGCTGGGCGGCGGCAACCGCCGGGTGGGCGAGCGCATCGGAGACCGACAGTCCGAACTCGTCGGCGGCGGCCTCGGCCAGCGAGATCCGCCACAGCGACGCGCCGGCGCGGTCGCCCGCCTCGCTCACCATGCGGTCGAGCACGGCCGGGTCGACGTCGCCCAGCTCGGTGTCGGCGCTGATCTGGCGTGTGAACGCCTCGCGCAGCCGGGCCAGCATCCGCTGTCGGCCCGCTTCGACGAGGCGCAGGGCGGCGTCGGACTCACTGATGCTCATCGCTGGGGTACCTCCACGAGCTCGGCGATCCGCTCAAGCAGCGCGGCGGCCTGCGCGCCGAAGAGGATCCGATGGTCACAGGCCAGGGTCAATGAGATCACCGGCGCCGACACGACGGCGCCGTCTCGGACCACGGGCACGAGGTGCGGCGCCCCCGCGGTCAGCGCGGCGGCCTGTGGCGCGATCACCAGCGCGCTCCACCGGTGCGCGCCGTGATGCTCGCTCATGTCCGACAGGGTGAAGGTCGTCCCCGCCTGCTCGGGCGGCGTCAGCTCGCCGGCGCGCGCGCGCTCGGTGAGCCGCGCGATCTCCTCGGTGAGCTCGTCGAGGGACTTGGCGTCGGCGTCGAGCACCGCGGCGATCAGCTGGCTGTCGGCGGTCTGGATCGTCACGCCCACGTTGACTCGCTCATAGCGCTCCCAGCGGCCGTCGCGGTAGGCGGCGTTCGCCCATGGCTGCTCACGCAGCGCCGTGGCGCAGGCGCAGGTCAGCAGGGCCGTCATCGAGGCGCCCCGCTCGCTCGCCAGGGCCAGGGCGGCGCCGGCGTCGACGTCCCGCCCGAGCTCGAGGTCCGGAACGGTGGCGCGAATTTCGGCGCTGCGCCGGCCGATCGCCCGGGCGCCTCGGCCAGGTTCCTCAATCCGGGTTTCGCCCTTGAGCGACGAGACGCTCGGGGTGTCGGTGATCTGAGTCACGGTAAGAGCAACGGTATCCATTGTCGCACCCGACCCGGATATCACCGCATGCCGTCGGTTCCCTCCCAGAGCGTGATGAACTCCTCGGCCCCCAGGCCGGCCAGATCGCCGCGCAGTTGCTTGACCAGCCGAGAGGCCTCCTTGGCGGGCAGATCCCAGAACAGGATCGGCTCGCCGTCGTCGACCGAGACGACCTCGATCCGATCGTGACGGGCGGGGTCGGCCAGGAACGCGGGCTCCCGCCCGCCGCGGGTGACGATCAGGCGGTAGACCCGATTGGCCCTCATTCCCCGTCGGCGCCGACCGCCTGGCGCGCCCCGGCGAGCGCCTCGGGGCCGCAGTACACCGCATCGCCGACCACGATCGCCGGGAGCGTCGTCACGCCCCAGGCCTGTGCCCGCTCACCGGCGCGGGCCAGCGACGCGGCGACCGAGCGCAACCCCGCCCCCTTGAGGACCGCGGTCGGATGCATCTCGCAGGCAGCGGCCGCGAGCAGCACCGTCATCTCGTCGCCGAGATCGCGCCCGCCGGCGAACGCCTGGCGAAACGCGGCCAGCGAGTAGGCGATCGACTTGCCTCCGCCCTTGGCGTAGGTGGCCACGCGCATCGCCAGCGCGGTATCGGGGGGCCAACGGGCGGGCAGCGTCAGCGGCAACAGGCCGAGCTGGTCCACCTCCGCGGCCAGCGCCTCGCGGTCGGGCGGGGGCGCGGCCAGGCCCAGGGCGGCCGCGTGGACGGGCTCCCAGTCACAGATCACCGGCAGCTCGGCGCGCAGCCGCTCCGCGGTCAGGTAGCAGTCGGGGCTGCCGAGGTCATAGAAGAAGGTCGCCTCGGCCTCGGGAGCCGGCAGCGCAGCGCCGGAGCTCTGCACGACCTCCAGGCCCGGCATCAGGTCAGCCGTGGATCAGCCCGCCGTCGGCCGCCCGGGCGGCCTCCATGACCGCCTCGGACATCGTCGGGTGGCCGTGGACGAGGTGGGCGAGCTCGGTGTATCCGCCCTCCAGCGCCTTGGCGTTGACGAGCTCCTGGATGAGCTCGGTCGCCTTGGAGCCGACGATGTGGGCGCCGAGGATCTCGCCGTACTTGGTCTCGCCGATCAGCTTGACCAGCCCCTGACGGTCGCCGTACACGGTGCCGGCGCCGACGGCGCCGTACTGGACCTTGCCCACCGTGACGTCGTAGCCGGCCTCGCGCGCCTGCTCCTCGGTGAGCCCGAAGGAGGCGACGTTCGGCGTGCAGAACGTCGCGCGCGGGATGTCGACGTACTCCAGCGGATGGGTCTCCATCCCGGCGGCGTCCTCGATCGCGATCACGCCCTCGTCCGATGCCTTGTGGGCGAGCGCGGGACCGTGAACGAGGTCACCGATCGCGTAGACCCCGGGGACGTTGGTCTTCATCGCCCCGTCGACCTCGATCAGGCCGCGCTCGTCCAGCGCGACTCCGGCGGCGTCCAGGCCGAGCCCCTCGACGTCGGGTCCGCGCCCGGCGGCGATGACCAGCCACTCCACCTCGCCCTCGCCGTCGTCGCCGTAGGTGAAGGTCACGGCGTCGTCGCGGGACTCGATGTCGCGCACGAGCGTGTCGGTGTGGATCGTCATGCCCTGGCGCTTGAGTCCGCGCTCGGCGAGCTTTGAGATGTCGGCGTCCTCGGTGGGAAGCACCCGGCTCAGCGCCTCGAACAGGAGCACCTCGACGCCCAGGCGGGCGTAGGCCGAGGCGATCTCCGCGCCTGACGCGCCGGCGCCGACGACCGCCATCGAGGCCGGCAGGACATCGAGCGCCCACGCCTCCTCGGTGCCGATCACGCGTCCGCCGAACGTCGCGCCGGGAATCGGGCGCTTGACCGATCCGGTGGCCAAGATGATCGTCTTGGCCGAGATCGTGTCGCCCCCGACCGACACCGTCCCCGGTCCGGCCAGCGAGCCCGCGCCCTCGATCACGTCGATCTTGTTCTTCTTCATGAGGCCCGCCACGCCGCCGGTGAGCGTCGTGATCACCTTCGTGCGACGCGCCACGACGCCGGAGTAGTCGACCTCGGGCTCGCCGACGGTGATCCCGAACTCGTCGGCGTCGCGGATCTCCGACAGGATGTCGGCGACGCGCAGCACGGCCTTGGCGGGGATGCAGGCGTAGTTCAGGCAGCGACCGCCGATGGCGCCCTTCTCGATCACGGCGGTCTTCATTCCCAGCTGGGCGGCGCGGATGGCGGCGACGTAGCCGCCGGGGCCGGAGCCGATGACGACGGTGTCATAAGAGGATTCAGGCATGTCACCTGAGGCTATCTCAGTGCGATGAGCGCACGGTCCACGCGGCGCGGTAGCGTTCCCGCGCGTCGTATGTCCGCCGCGACTCAGGTCATCCGGGCCGGTCTGAGGGCAAGCGTGCCGGTGTGCGCGGCGTTGCTCGTGGTGCTCGTCGGCAACGCCCGCGCGGTCACCATCGACCCGGGTCGCGTCCCGCTCACCCAGGGGGCCCTGAACCTCACCGCCGTCTCCTGCCCCACGCCGGGCCAGTGCACCGGCGTCGACGACGGCGGCCATGCGGTGACCTTCCGCCCGAAGCCGCCGCACCGCTCGCACGTGATCACACTCGGGCGCTGCGCCACCTGCTCTGACCTGCAGTCGGTCGACTGTCCCGCCGCCGACCAGTGCACCGCCGGCAGTCAGCTGGGGGGCGAGTACACCTTTGATCCGCGGGGTGGCGCCGACGTCCGCCACGGCGCCGTCGGCCCGGTGGCGGCGGTCGCCTGCCCGTCGAGCACCGAGTGCGTGCTGCTCGACGGCAACGGCCACGAGCGTACGATCGACCCGCGCACCCCGGCCGCGATGACGATCGCCGAGCCGATCGCCGGCGGCGTGGGTCTGGCGATCGCCTGCCCGCTCGCCACGCAGTGCACCGACGTCGCCTCCGGCGCGGCGACCTTCGATCCCCGGACGACGCCGGTCGCGCCGGTGAGCGTCGGCATCGGCATCGCCGGCCCCATCGCCGCGGTCGCGTGCCCACGCAGCACCCAGTGCACCGCGGTCAACTACGGCGGCAGCGAGTCGACCTTCGACCCCGAGACCCCGACGGCCGCGCCGCGCCTCCGATCCCTGGGCCATCACTACCTGACCTCAGTCAGCTGCCCGTCGCAGGCCCAGTGCACGGCCGTGGACTCGACCGGCGCGACGATCACCTTCAACCCGCAGAACCCCTCCAGCCGGCTGCGGCGCGTCAAGCAGTTCAAGGAGGCCGACGCCGTCGACTGCCCGTCGTCGGCGCAGTGCACCGTCGTCGGCGGCCAGTTCGAGGTCAGCTTCGACCCCGGCCGATAGCCGCCCGCCTCAGAGGCCGCGGCCGTCGCTCGCGCGCGGCATCTGAAGCCGGCTCAGCACCCGCACGAGCTTGAAGAACAGGTAGCCGGCGACGGCGATGACCGCCAGCGCGACGACGAGCCCGAGCACGTTGGAGGCCTCGATCAGATACAGCGTGAACAGCACGGCGATGATCGCCAGCAGGGCCATGAACCCCAGCACCGCGCCGTACCACATGCGCCACAGGCCGACCGCGCACGCGAGCAGCACCACCGAGAAGACGATGATCCCGCCGCCCGCCGGATGCTTGCCGTGGATCTTGTCGCCGGCCGCCCAGGCGATCAGGTTGGCCAGACCCAGGCCGGCGGCCACCAGCGTCGCCAGGATGATGATCCGTGGTCGCTCGCCGGCCTCGTAGGGGCGCAGGGTCGCGCGGACCTCCGCGTTGCGCGACTCCGAGCGGCTGGGCTGGGGCAGGTGCGCGGGTGGGGACTGCTCGTCGCGGATGCCCGCCGCGGGGGGGCGCGGCGCGGGTGCCGGCGTTGCGGGCGGGCCGGCGGTGCGGGTGGGCGGCCTGCGGCGGCCCCGCTTGCGGCTACGCTGCGCCAACTTCAACCCCGTTCAGGATCGTCTGGCGCAGCGTCTGCGCGGCCGCCTCGGGATCCGCGGCCTCGGTCAGCGCGCGCACGACCGCGATCCGGGTGGCGCCCGCCGCGCGCACCGCAGGCGCGGTGTCGGCGTCGATGCCGCCGATCGCAAAGAACGGCTGGCGGGCATGCGCGGCGGCGTAGCGCACGAGCTCGGCGCCGACCGCCGGCCGGCCCGGCTTGGTCGGCGTGGCGTGCACCGGCCCGACCCCGATGTAGTCGACGCCAGCGTCGGTGGCTGCGTCGATCTGCGCGGGGGAGTGGGTCGAGAGCCCGATGATCCGGTCGGGCCCGACGAGCGCGCGCGCCCGCTCGACGGCGATGTCGTCCTGGCCGACGTGGACCCCGTCGGCGCCGACGGCCGCGACCAGGTCGGGCCGGTCGTTGAGGATGAACAGCGCGTCATGGCGGGCGCACAGCGCGGCGTACCGGCGGCCGGCCGCGACGATCGTCGCATCGTCGGACTCCTTGTCGCGCAGCTGCACGATGTCGACGCCCCCGCGCAGCGCGGCCTCCAGGAAGGCGTCGGACCGCGGCTCGCACACGAGGTAGAGGTGGGCGTCGCCCAGCCGGCGGCGGCGCCTGAGAGAACCCGACGGGTTTGCGTCCATTGCCGGGAGTCTGGCAGGAGGCGGGCGCTAGCATTGCCGTCTACGGGAGCCCCACCCCGGGCTGAGAGGGCGGAGCACGGATCCGCCGACCGTCAGGACCTGACCGGGTAATGCCGGAGCAGGGAGATGTGATGCCATACAGCACAGACGCAGCGCCGGATGTCGTCGTCATCGGCGGCGGGGTGATCGGATTGTCGATCGCCTGGCGAGCCTGCGAGCGGGGTCTGCGGACCGTCGTGCTCGAGCGCGACCGGATCGGCGGCGGCACCTCGTGGCACGCGGCGGGGATGATCGCCCCGGTCGCCGAGGTCACGCCCGGCGAGGAGCCGCTGCTGGACCTGGGGCTGCGCAGCTCGGGGATGTACCCGGAGTTCGTCGCCGAGCTGACCCAGGCCGCCGAGGTCGACGCGGTCGGCTACACGCGCTGCGGCACGCTGCTGGTCGCCCGCGACCACGACGAGGCCGAGGCGCTGGAGCGCGAGCAGGCCCTGCGGGCGCGCCACGGTCTCGCGGTGCAGCGCCTGCGCCCCAGCGAGGCGCGCCGCTGCGAGCCCGCGCTGGCCCCGGCGCTGCGCCTCGCCCTTGACCTTCCTGGCGACCACGCCGTCGACCCCCGGGCGCTGACCGCGGCGCTGGCCGCGGCGGTCACGCGCAGCGGTGGCGAGGTCCGCGAGGGCGTGACGGTGACGGCGGTGCGGGCCGGCGCCGACCGCGTCCAGGGCGTGCGCCTCGCCGACGGGTCGTCGCTGGTGGCCGGGCAGGTGGTGCTCGCCGCGGGGCCGTGGACGGGCTCGATCCAGGGCGTCGGCCATCCGGTGCCGCTGGCGCCGGTCAAGGGGCAGATCCTGCGCCTGCACGATCCCGCCGGGCCTGGGCTGCTGCGTCGCGTGATCCGCATGGGCGCCGCCTACATCACCCCTCGCGGCGATGGGCGCTACGTGATCGGCGCCACCTCCGAGGAGCGCGGCTTCGATACGACGGTGACCGCCGGGGCGGCGTTTGCGCTGCTGCGCGACGCCTCCGAGCTCGTGCCCGGAATCTCCGAGCTGGTGCTTGACGAGTTCACCGCCGGCTTGCGGCCGAGCACGCCCGACAACCTGCCGGCGATCGGCTGGGCCGCGGACGGCCCGGCCGGCCTGGCCTGGGCGGTCGGTCATCGCCGCGGCGGGATCCTGCTGGCCCCGATCACCGCGCAGCTCGTCGTCGGCCTGCTGGCCGGAGATCCCCCGGACCCGGCGCTCGCCGCGCTCGCCCCGGGCCGGTTCGCCGTCGCGGCCCCGCCGACGCCGGTGGCGGCCCCGCCCGCGCCCGACGCGATGGCGCCACCCCGACGCGAACGCGTCGCGTGAACGCGACCGTCAACGGCGAGCTCCGGGTGCTGCCCCCGGGCGCTACCGTGGCCTCCGTGGTCCAGCTGCTCGACGTCGCGCCGGAGGCCCGCGGGGTCGCGGTCGCGCTCGACGGCGTCGTCGTCCGCCGTGGCGAGTGGGCGTCGGCCGCGCTGACCGAGGGCTGCCGGGTGGAGGTCCTCGCCGCGATCGGCGGCGGCAGCTGATGGCCGCCGCGTCTGATCCGCTGGTGATCGCCGGTCGCCCGTTGCACTCCCGGCTGATCCTCGGGACCGGCGGCTTTGCCAACCACGAGCTGCTGGCCGCCGCCTGCCGAGAGGCCGGCGCCGAGCTGTGCACGGTCGCGCTGCGCCGGGTCGACCCGTCCGCGCGCGGATCGATCCTCGACGTGCTGGCGCAGGCGGGGGTTGAGGTGCTGCCCAACACGGCCGGCTGCTTCACCGCCCGGGACGCGGTGATGACCGCCCAGCTGGCCCGCGAGGCGTTTGAGACCGACTGGATCAAGCTCGAGGTGATCGGCGACGATCGCACCCTGCTGCCCGATGCCGTCGAGCTGGTGGCCGCCGCCGAGGAGCTCGTCGACGACGGCTTCAAGGTGCTGCCCTACACCACCGACGACCCCGTGCTCGCCCGGCGCCTGGAGGATGTCGGCTGCGTCGCGGTGATGCCGCTCGGGTCGCCGATCGGCTCGGGCATGGGTATCGGCAACCCGTACAACATCTCGATCATCGTCGAGCGTGCCGGCGTCCCGGTGATCCTCGACGCCGGCGTGGGCACCGCCTCCGATGCGGCGCTGGCGATGGAGCTCGGCTGCGACGGCGTTCTGTGCGCGAGCGCGATCTCCCGGGCCCACGACCCGGCGGCGATGGCGCGAGCGATCGCGCTCGGGGTGCAGGGCGGACGGCTGGCGTTCGGCGCCGGGCGCATCGCGCGGCGCCGCTACGCCGACGCCTCGACGCCGATGGCCGGACTTCCCGCGCTGTGAGCGTGTGAGCGCCGACTCGCTGATCGACGGCTGGCAGGAGGCGTGGTCGGGCAAGGACCCGGCGGCGTTCTCGGCGGTGTGCGCGTCGGGGATCGCCTACGAGGACCCGCTCACCGACCACCTGCTCGCCGGGCTTGACGAGCTCGGCGACCACGCCCAGCGGCTGTGGAGCGGCTTTCCCGACGCGCGCCTGGAGCGGACCGGCGACCGGCTGACCAACGGCAGCTTCGTCGCCGCCCCGTGCAAGCTGCTGGGGACCCACCGCGCCCCGCTGGAGGGCCTGCCGGCGACCAACCGCTTCCTCGTCGTCCACTGCCTGTTCTACTGCGAGACCCAGGGCGACAAGCTGCTGCGGGTGCGCGGCTTCTACGACGTCTACGAGGCGGCGGTCCAGCTCGGCGTGCTGCCCGCACGGGGGACGCTGAGTGAGAAGGCGCTGCTGATGCTGCGCGGCTTCGGGCTGCGAGCCGGCGGGCGCGGCGCGTGAAGATCGCGATCCCGATCTTCGACGGCCTCACCGCGCTGGACGCGATCGGCCCCTACGAGGTGCTGTCGCGCCTGCCGGGCGCCCAGGTGTCGTTCGTCGCGATCACCCCGGGTGTCAAGCGCACCGAGAACGGGATGCTCGGAGTCACCGCCGACCTCGCCCTGTCCGATCTCCCCGACCCCGACGTGATCGTCGTCCCCGGCGGCCTGGGCACCCGGCAGCTGACCGGCGACGAGGCGATGCTCGCCTGGCTGCGCGGCGCCCACGCCGGCGCCCAATGGACCACCTCGGTCTGCACCGGCGCGCTGCTGCTGGGCGCCGCCGGACTGCTCGTCGGCCTGGAGGCCACGACCCACTGGCTGGAGCTCCAGACGCTGCGCCAGTACGGGGCGCTGCCGGTCTCCCGGCGGGTCGTGCGCGCCGGGACGGTGGTCACCGCCGCGGGCGTGTCGGCGGGGATCGACATGGCGCTCTCGCTGGCCGCGTGGATCGCCGGGGAGCCGACCGCGAGGGCGATCCAGCTGGGCATCGAGTACGACCCGCAGCCGCCGTTTGACGCGGGGTCGGTGGAGAAGGCGGGGCCGGAGCTGGTGTCGCTGGTGCGGGCGCGCCGGTCGTCGCTGGCGTAGGTCCGTCGGCGTCCGAGATGCGGGGGGTGATTCGTCCCTCTCCGGGGGCTCTATGTCAGTGTGGATCTTTCTGGCGTCGATGCGCATGGTGGTTCGTCCCGGTGGCCGGACCGCGCGATCGCCCAGATCGCCGCCGAGCAGCGCACGCTGATCACCCGCCCGCAGCTCCTCGGG
>CAZZYU010000082.1:9299-15337 GCA_964658375.1 uncultured Acetobacteraceae bacterium
GAACAGGCCGCGCTCCTCGCGCTTGGACCGCGGGCACTCCTGAGTCATGGGACGGCGGCGCGGCTTCATGGCCTCTCGCTCACTCTCGATCGCCAGCTTCACCTCACCCTGGTCTGTAGCCGAGGAACGTCTGCGGCAGCTGATGCGTCGCGGCGCCCTGCCCGCGCCCGAGGCCAACGTCGCGCTCGGCCCGTACTTCCCCGACCTGCTCTGGCGCGACGAGCGGGTGATCGTCGAATACGACAGCATCGAGCATCACTCGGGCCCGGGTGCGTTTCACTCAGATCGCGAACGCCACAATTACTTCACCGCCGCCGGCTACCAGGTGATCCATGTCACCGGGCGCCAGCTCAGCCAACGACCCGAACAGGTCCTCGTCTGGATCGCCGGTGCCCTCGCGTGCGCCCCGCGGCGATAGCCGCATCCAGCCCCGGCCGCGACTCGGGCGCCAGCTTGCGCCGGATCCGCCAGCACGCGCCCGAGAAGCTCAGATTGGCCACTGTCGCAAAGCCGATCTCGTCTGACCGCAGCGCGAGCAGCAGGTGCGCCACCCGATCGGCGATCGGGAGGTTGTCACCGGTGACCCGCACGCAGTAGCACTGCACGCGCCGGGCGCCCGGTCGGACGAGCAGGGCACCCGCAGGGCCGACCAGCCACACCCCGAGTGTCCCGACCTCCAGGGCCAGCCCCGTCGTCATCAGCAGCTCACGCGCCTCGTGCCCGACGAGGTCGCCGAGCAGCCCCAGCGCCCGCGTCTGCGCTTCGGGTGCCGGGCCGGGCTCACCGCGCCGGGGCTGCGGTGGGCGCAGCACGCCGGCGCCGCGCGCCGCGTACAGGCCGGGGATCAGCCAGGCGAACGCCAGCGCGGCCACCGAGACCGGGATCAGGATCGGCGACAGCACCGCCATCCCGACCGCCGTGGCCAGGAACGGCAGCAGGTGCCCGACCGTCGAGCGCGTCCAGCCGCGGTCCCAGCGGGCAAGCGTGCCTTCATCGGCACGCTCGCGCCAGTGCACCCCGGCAAGCTCGGGCAGCTCGCCGGCGAGCGGCAGCCCCGCCGGGTTGTCCACCGCGCTCAGCCGCCGGCGATCGGACTGCGCAGGATCACCAGGTCGGCGTCCAGCGGCAGCTCGCGGACCTGCTCGGCGCTGCCATCGGGACCGGTCGCCACCGCGAAGTAGCCCCGCGCCAGCTCGGCGGCCAGCGCCGTGCGGGCGTCGGCGAACGCGTGGTCGTCAGCACTCCACTGCGCCAACTCCGTGTGCCCGGTCCGGTCCAGGCGGATCAGTCGCGACATGCGTGCCTCCTCGTCGATCTGAGACCCGGATGATACGGCCCCGGGATGGCCGCCAACGCAGGTTCTCAGCCCAGATCGAGCTCGAGCCCCACCACCAGGGGCACGTGATCTGACAGGGTCCCGCGCTCCAGCCGCTCCGGCGCCTGCACGACCTCCGCGCCCTCGCCGATCAGCACATGATCGACGTCGCGGCTGGCGACCGTGCGCAGCCCCGGGGCGGTGACCTCACGCAGATTGAAGTCCCCGCCGAGGATCAGCGGCATGCGTGCCTCCCGCGCCCAGCTGCGACTGGCGGCTGCTGCCGTCGACAGGTCCCGCTGCGCCGCCGCGGTGTCGTGAGCGGTCGCGTGCAGGTTGGCCACCCAGACCCCGCAGGCCAGCTGCGCGCCGTGGACCCAGCGACGCTCGGGCAACCGGCACAGCCGCAGGGCGGCGTCGGCGACGATCCGGTCCTCGCGGGCGAGGATCGCATTGGCCCCGCCGCCGTTTGACTTGATCAGATCCGGCGCCCGCGTGGCGATCGCGCGGCGCAGCGCGAGCAGGCCGTTGCGGGAGGTGAGCACCGTCCGCTGCTCCGCATGCAGTCGCGTCGCCAGCTGCGCCGGCCACCACGGCGGGACCTCCTGCAACAGGGCGACATCCCAGCTCCATTGGTCAAGCGCGGCGGCGAACTCATCGAACAGATCCCGGCCCGCGTCCGGGACCGCTCGACCGTGCATGAGGTTCCACGTGAGCACCCGTAGCCGCACCAGATGCCAACGTACACTGCGCCGCGTGCCGCGCCACTTCCTCACCGGAGCCGAGCTCACCGTCGCCGAGCTCTCCGATCTGCTGGACCGCGCCGCCGAGCTCAAGGCGGCGCCGCTGAGCTCCGACGCGCTGGCGCGCCGCACCGTCGCGCTCATCTTCCAGGCGCCGTCGACCCGGACCCGGACCTCGTTTGAGGCGGGCGTCGTCGAGCTGGGCGGCCACCCGATGGTCCTGCGCCCCGAGGAGATGCAGTTCAGCCGCGGCGAGTCGGTGCGCGACACCGCCTACGTCCTGTCGCGCAACACGTCGGCGGTCGGAATCCGCACCGGCTCCGACACGGTCGTCCGGGAGCTGGCCGAGCACGCCGCCGTGCCCGTGATCAACATGCTCACCGCCGAGCACCACCCGTGCCAGGCGCTGGCCGACCTGCTCACCCTGCGCGAGGCGTTCGGCTCACTGGAGGGACTCTCCGTCGCTTACATCGGCGACGGCAACAACGTCGCGCGCTCGCTGGCGATCCTCGGCGGTCGCGCCGGCATCTCCCTGCGCGTGGCGGCGCCCGACGGGTATCAGCTGGAGCCGATCCCCGGGGTGATGCTCACCGACGATCCGCGCGAGGCGGCTGCCGGCGCCGACGCGCTCTACACCGACGTGTGGGTTTCGATGAGCGACGACCCCGCCTCCGCCGAGGCACGACGCGCCGCGCTGGCCGGCTACCGGATCGACGACGCCCTGCTGGACCTCGCCGCGCCTCGCGCGATCGCGCTGCACTGTCTGCCCGCCCACCCCGGCGACGAGATCACGGCCGAGGTGCTCTACGGCGAACGACAGCGGATCTGGGATCAGGCCGAGAACCGGCGCCACGCCCAGAAGGCGCTGCTCGAGCTGCTCGTCGGGGAGCTCGTCGCCGCGTAGATCCGCCGACGTGCACGTCGGTCGGGAATCTGGGGTAGCCTCGCTCCACCCACGAGAGTCGCACCCACCAGGAGCCCGTATGCCCCCCGCGAAGCGCTCGTCCTCTTCCACCACCTCCAAGTCGCCGTCGGCGTCCAAGCCGGCGCCCAAGAAGTCCAGCGCGGCCGCGCCCGCCGCCAAGGCGACCGCCACCACCGCGCGCAAGGCGCGCGCCAAGACCGCGACCCAGGCCAAGTCAGGCACCACGAAGACCTCACGGACGGCGGCGAGCGGCGGGGCCGCGACGGCGCGCGCTGCCAAGCAGGGGGCGAGTGCCACCGCCAAGGCGGCCGGTGCGACCGTCACCGAAACGGCCAAGAGCGCCCGCGCCGGGGCCAAGGGCACCGCGACCGCCGCCAAGGCCGGAGCCAAGGAGACGCGCACGCGCGCCAAGGCGGCGAACACCGCCGCCAAGCGCGAGACGGTGACGCTCACCCGGGGCCGGATCCAGGAGACGCTCGATGAGGCCGCGTCCCACGGCCGCGTCACCCGCAAGGACGCCAATGACCTCGTGGCCGAGCTCATGCGCCATGGCCGTCAGGCCGGCGACGAGGTGCGCGAGGAGGTCGGCGAGCTGCTGGGCAAGGGCGCGGACCGGATCCAGAGCGTGCGAAAGAAGGTGCGTAAGGCCGAGCCCGTGGACCGCATCGTCCGAGGCGCCGATCGCGCCCGGCGCGCCGCCGGCGTCGGCCCCACGTTCCCGATTATCGGCTACGACGATCTCAACGTCGCCCAGGTCCAGGTGCGCATCAAGGAGCTGTCACGCCCCGATCAGCGCAAGGTCCTCACCTACGAGCGCAAGCACGCCAACCGCAAGTCGATCGTCGGTCCGCTGGAGAAGGCGCTGGCCTAGCGCGAGGAGACTCACGCCCAGAAGTCGGACACGATCTCCGCGTCACCGTCGTGATGAGCGCCGAAGATCAGCACCTCAAGACCTGAGGGGCCAGCCTCAAACGCGCGGGTCGTTCCGGGGCTGACACGGACCGCGTCAAGCGCGCTGAGGGTCACGAGCTCGTCGTCGAGCTTGACCCGGCCGGCGCCGGAGAGGACCACGTAGACCTCCTCCGCCTGGTGGTGGCGATGGGCGAACGCCTCCCGCCGGCCCGGCTTGATGATCATGTAGTTCAGGCCCGACTGCTCGACCCCGAGATCGCCCGTGGCGAATCGGGCTTCCTGTACCTCTGACAGACCGTGCTCCGCGGCCGAATCGTCGAGGTCCCTCAGGTTCTTCTTCGCGTAACTCACACCCCACCTCCTGTGTCATCGGTTCAGCCGGCCCCGCTTCTCATACGTCATTCGCTCAGTTCCAGTGCGCCGACCGCACCGGGATCTCCCCCGGCGTCGCCGGCCCGCTGGAGAACGCTCTCACCGTGCATCATCCGTTTCTCAAACTGCCTCCCGATGACTGGTGGATTACCCTTTGATCTGACCATGTGAACACGGAGGTTTACGTGCAGGAGTCACGACGTCAGCGGGCGCGTCGGTTGGGACGCGAGAGTTGGGCCCTTCTGAGCTCGGATCGCCGTCTGGTGGTGTTTCCGCTCGTGTCGGCGACGCTCGGTTTGCTGCTGGGCGCGGCGTCGTTCGCGGTCTCGGACGGATTGGTCGGAGGCTCCGGGCATTCCCGACGAGTGCTGGTTCTCGGGGGGATCATCGCCTCGTATCCGGTCACCTTCGTCACGCTGTTCACCGGAGTCGCGCTGGCCACCGTGCTGGCGGGAAAGCTCGATGGGCGGGCGGTCTCAGCGAGCGACGGGTGGCGCGCCGCGCGCGGGAAGCTGGGGCTGATCGCGGCCTGGACGATCCTGGTGTGCACGGTCGGCGGGATCCTGCGACTCGTGGAGGAGCGGGTGCCGCTCGGCGGCAAGATCGCCGCGCTCGTGGTTGACCTGAGCTGGTCGCTGGCGACGATGTTCGCGGTGCCCGTGTTGGCCTACGAGGACCTGGGGCCGCGCGCGACCCTGCGTCGGTCGGCGGCGATCTTTCGCGAGCGGTGGGGTGAGCAGGTCGGCGGTGTGGTGACGATCGAACTCGGCACGGCCGTTCTGATCATCCCGGCGGTGCTGCTGATCGTCGCCGGGCTGGCGATTGGGGGAGCGGTGGGGGTGGCGCTCGTCCTGCTTGGGGCCGCAGCTGCCCTCGCTGTCCAGGCGTTCTCCGCCGCTCTGAACCAGGTCTACCGGGTCTTCCTGTATCGATCGGCGATCGGCATCGAGCCGGTTGGGGGACCGTTCAGCCCAACTGATCTCGACCGACCCGTGTGGGGCAAGAAGGCCGAGGTTCGAGAGCGACGGCCCGAGGATCTGCCGGACACGGCTCCGATCACCGGCTGGGTCAAGCGCCGCCGTCGGTCTCGGACGCAACGGCAGGACTGACCAGTTCCGCAGCTGTGCGGCGAGAGCAGCAGTCCCTTCGCTCGTCAGAACGCCCACTGCACCATCAGCGGGAACTCGTCTCTCCAGAACGCGTCGCCGTGTGACCCGTCACGCTCGGCCATGACAACGTCCGCACCCGCATCCCGCAGAGCGTCCGCCCACCGGACGGCGTTCTGACGGAAGAACGGCTCCCGCGTGCCGGCGACGACGTACACACGCGGAAGTGAGTTCGGCATCACTGCGGGCGGTCGGTAGCCGGCGCCCGGCGACGCGCAGAAGACCGCACCGTAGACGTCGGGATGGCGAAGCCCCATGGCGAGCGCGAGCTCCCCACTCGCCGAGACACCGAACACGCCGGTTCGTTCAACAGGCAGCGCGACGCCGAACCGCGACTGCGCCCATCGGCGCACGTCCTCGACGAAGAACGTCTCGTGCGCCGCGAACCGTTCATGGTCAAAGGCAAAGGCTGCCGTGCTCTCGCCCGGCGAGTACTCATGGAGCCGCAGCGTCTCATCGTCCAGGCGGTGCGCGCCGACGATCATCGTCGACGGCAGGCCGGGGGTCTCCAGGACCCCGCCCCACGACGTGATCAACTGACCGTCACCGGCGAAGACGATGGCCTCGGGCCGAGCCGGCGGGACATACGCCGTGACCTGCCGTCC
>CAZZYU010000083.1:0-15238 GCA_964658375.1 uncultured Acetobacteraceae bacterium
TCCGCGCGTGGTTGGCGCCGCACAGCAGCCCCACCATCTTCGTGGACTCATACAGGCCAGCGTAGGGGATCCACCGGCGCTGGCCGGTGCGCCATAGCCAGCCTACCTCTCCCCGGGCATAGGCGATCGCAGCGGCACGCAGCGCCCGCTTGGACTCTTGAGCGCCGGCCATGTACGCCCGGTCTGACGACACGCCCGAATCGAAGAAGCGCCGGAAGGCGCCGGCGAGCGTGTAGTTGTGGGAATGGCGAACCGGCGCCTCGGGCTCGTAGGCGAGCGCGTATCCCTCCAGCAGCATCCTCCGGCTCCACTCCTGATCCTCGCTCATGATGATGTCCTCCACGAACGGGTGGGCGGACCAGATGTTGCGCGGGATCGCCGCGTTGACGTTGGAGAAGAGGGTCGTATCCATGCTCAGCTGGTCGACCGAGGCGGCGACCTGGCGGCGCGCGCTCGCGCCGTAGAGGAAGTCCAGGAAGTACTGCTCGGGCGGGGTTGCCCCCTCGTGGGCGAGCTGCCGACCGTAGACGCCGGCCAGCGCCGGGTCGTTGCCCAGCGGCGCGGTCAGGCGTTGCAGCCAGCGCTCGTCGACCGGGTAGGCGTCCTGGCTGATGAACACGAGGACGTCACCGCCGGCCATCCCGGCTCCGATGTTCCGCGACGCGCCGTGGCTGAACGTGTGGGCCGGGATCTCGTGAACGATCGCGTCGTGGTCGCGCGCCACGGCCACGCTGTCGTCAGTCGAGCCCGAATCGACGACCACGATCTCGACCGGCGCCTCGATTTGCTGCGCGCGTATGGCACCCAGGCAACGCGCAAGGTCAGAGCCGCCGTCCTTGACCGGGATGACGACCGATATCACGGCGGGCAAGAATAGCCGCGGGTCGGCTGGACGATTACTTCTCGGCGACGAGGTAGATCCCGTCACCGCCCAGCACTCGCCCGGTCAGCCACGAGAGCGGGTACAACCCTGCGCCGGCGGCGAGCAGCACGGTGTGACGGCGCCCGGTGATCGGTCCGCCCCCCGCGGCGAACCACAGGCTCGTGGGCAATCCCACGCCGAGCGCATACCGTCGCGTGCGGGAGCGGCGAAACCCCGCCCGGCGCGAGGCAAGGTGCAGTGACCTGGGCGAGAAGTGGGTGAGGTGGCGAGGCACCTCGAGCGGCATCCAGTTGACGCCGAACCAGCGACGCAGGCGCGAGTCCCAGTTGGGGACCGCGACGATCAGGCTGCCCCCCGGGCGCAGCAGCCGGTGGGCGTGTCCGATGTCGGCCACCGGGTCGTGCAGGTGCTCCAGCGCGTGGTTCATCACGACGAGGTCAAAGCTCGCCTCCGGCAGCGGCGCGGTGTCGATCGTGCCGACGATCGCCTCCACGCCGAGCTCGCGAGCGGCTCGCACGGCGTTCTCGGAGATATCCAGGCCGGTGGCCGACCATCCCGCCTCGGCGAACCTCAGCAGCAGGTCGCCGCGGCCGCAGCCGACGTCGAGCATCGCGCCCGCCCCGCGACGGCGGAACGGGCCCCATGGGGGCAGCGACGCACGAACGCGCGCCATGGTGTCGCGAGCGAGGCCCAGTCCCCGCCCCGGATGCTCCCAGGACTGATAATCGTCGGGGTAGTAGGGCTCAAGCTCCTCGGCGGAGGGCTGCGGGTGGGTGACGGCCAGGCGGCAATCAGGGCACTCGCGCAGCTCGAACGCGTCGCCCTGCCCCCACCACTTGTCGCGCGCGACCAATGCGACGTCTGACAGCTCACGGCCGCATACCGGGCAGTGGCAGGGCGAGCCGTCGATCGGCCCCGCGGGATGCTGCTGGGCTGGCGAGTCCACGACGCCCCGGCTACTTCTCGGCGACGAGGTACGTCGCGTCGCCCCCGGCCAGGCGACCGACCAACCAGGTGATCGGGTACATCGCCGCCCCGGCGCCGAGCAGAGCCGACTGCCGAGCGCCGCCGAGCGTGCCGCCGCCGAGCGAGAACCAGAGGCTGAGCGGCAGCCCGATCCCGGTCGGGTAGTTGCGGGTCGACCCACGGGCGAAGCCCGCGTGGCGAGCGGCCTTGTGCAGGGCGTGGGGCGAGAAGTGGGTGAGGTGTCGCGGCACGTCGAGCGGCGTCCAGTACTCACCGAACCGCCGGCGCTGCCAGGAGTCCCAGTTCGGCACCGCGACGAGCAGCGTTCCGCCGTCAGTGAGCAGACGGTGCGCGTGAACCAGGGCATCGGCCGGCTCGGGCATGTGCTCCAGCGAGTGGCTCATGATGATGAGGTCAAATGCCCCGTCGTCCCACGGCGCCATGTCGATCGTCCCCACGTGGGCGTCGACACCGACGGACCGCGCCGCCTGCACCGCCGACGGCGAGAAGTCCAACCCCGAACTGCGCCACCCCGCTCGGGCGAAGTTGGAGGCGAGGTCGCCGCGGCCACAGCCGACGTCGAGCAGGGCACCTGCCCCGCGGCGGCGCTGGCGCCCGTAGGGTCGCAGCGTGGCGCGAATCCGCGCCGTCACCCCCCGCGCCAGTCCGACGAGGCGGCTGGGACGCTGCCACGCGTCGTACTCCTCCGGGTAGTAGCGCACGAGCTCCTCGCCGTGAGGCTGGGGATAGGTGACCGCCAGCTGGCAGTGCTCGCACTCTCGCAGCTCGAAGGAGTCGCCGACTCCGAACCACCGGTCGCGGGTCACCAGCGCCGGTCGGTCAAGCTTCCGCCCGCACAGCGGACACGTGCACTGCTTGTCGTTCATCGTCGGGGTGATGTTGGCAGGCCGCCACGCACGGGGACCTCAGGGTGCTTCAGTACCCTCGCCGGCTATGAAGACTCCGGACGGCGCCGCCGCGGCGCCCGACGAGCCCGCACCCGACGACGCGACGCCCGAGCAGGTTCCGGTCCCGTCAGGCTCGGCGAACCGGCGAAGCGTACGTTGGCTGCTCAGCCTGCTGGGCCCGGTGATCGTCGTCGGGGCGATCGTCTACGTGCTGTCGACTCATGGCTCGGACATCGGCCACGCGGTGCAGCGCGCGTCACCCGCGACGCTGGCACTGATCGCGGCGCTTGCGTTCGTGACGCTGCTGGCCCGCAGCGAGGTGGCGCTCAGCTGCATGAGGGCGATGCCGCGATACCCCAGCCGCGGCGACGCGTGGGCGTCGAGCTCGCTGGCGTTCCTGCTGAGCACGATCAACCACTACGTCGGCAGCATCGTCCGAGCCGCCGTGCTCAAACGGGTCGACCCGGCCAACGCGCCGACGATCCCCCAAATGTTGGTGATCGACGGCTCCACGACCTTGATCGAAGGGCTGTTTGCCGGGCTGCTGCTGATCGCCTGTGCGGGGACACTGAACCTGAGCTGGTGGCTTCCGCTGCTGGCGCTGCTCGCGCTTGTCGCAGCCGTCGCGATCGCCGTCTATATCCGGCGCCGGTTCGCCGAGCTGCCGATCTTCGATGGGCTCAGGATGCTCGAGCACTCGCGCTCACGCAACGCGGTGTCGGCGCTCACGGTCGTGATCTTCGCGTGCCAGGTCGGACGCACCCTCATCGGTCTTGACGCGGTCGGACTGCACGCGACGCTGCTGCAGGCGGTGGCGGTGTTCATCGCAGGCGGGGTCCTCTCCAACCTGCTGGCCGGTCCGGGCGGGGGGACCGCCGCCGCCCCCGTCGTGATCTTCGGCCACCAGAGCCTCGGCGCCGCGACCGCCGCCGGCCTCATCCTCTCGGGCTCGGCGCTGATCGCCTCGATGGTCTACGCCGGATGGGGCGGCGCATCACTCAGCTGGAAGGTCCACCGCGACCGGCGCCGGCTGGAGCTACCGGTCACCTGACGTCGACCGACGAAGCCGCGGGGCCGCGCCCAGGTTCCGGTAGGCCAGGTGCATTCGCAGCCCGTCGATCCAGCCCCTGGCGGCCGGCCGCAGGACCACCGACGGGGGCGCGCCTCCGCGCTCGTGGCGGACCGATCGCCACTGGCGCAGGCCGGCGATCCGCCCCCGCAACGGGGCGAGCGTGCGGTCGGTGAGCGCGGCGTACGCGATGTAGGCGCCGTCGTAGAGCAGGATTCCCGGCAGCGCGTGGCGCAGCTGGCGCGCGGTCGCGTTGCGGGCCAGCAGCCAGACCCGGTTTCGCCCGACGAGGTAGTACTTGAGCCGTGAGCCCTCGCCGGAGCTGGCCGAACCCCGGTGATAGGCGACCGCGCCCGGCTCATAGACCACCGTCCACCCGGCGGCCCGGGCCCGCCAGGCCAGGTCGACATCCTCCAGGTAGGCGAAGAAGCGGGGCTCGAGTCCTCCGAGCTCGCGCAGCATCCGCGTCCGGTACAGCGCGAAGCAAGCGGTCGCTCCGAAGACCTCCGCGGCCGCCTGCGCCTGACTGACCGGCGCGCCGGCCAGCCGCTCGCTGGCCGCCCCGATCGCGTCGACGGCGATCCCCGCCGAGTTGACGATCTCCGGTGCTGAGGCGAACCGCACCTGGCAGGCGACCGAGCCGATCCGGTCGTCGCGCTCACCCGCGGCGAGTGCCCGCGCCAGCGCGTCGGGCTCGACGCACGCATCGTCGTTGACGAGCGCGAGCCACCGTCCGGACGCGACCGCGATGCCCAGGTTGACCGCGCCCGCGAAGCCGATGTTGGCCCCGGACTCGATCACCCGCGCGGCGGGGAAGCGCTCACGCACCAGCCCGGCCAACCCGCCGTTATCGACGACGATCAGCTCGGCGCCGTCGGGGACCGCAGCGGCGGCGTCGGTCGCCGCCTGCAGGCTCTCCAGCAGCGCGTCACGCTCGCGGAAGGCCACGACCACGATCGACACGGAGCAGCTCGTCTCCACGACGCGCCAGCTTACGGTGCCTCGTCGGAGTCGCCGCGGTCGCCGCGGGCGAACCGGTGCACTGCGCGAAACTGCGTAACTTGTGGCGCCAACGGCCGTTCATAAGCCTGATGAGCGACCGACGCGTCCGCCCGACGACCCTGCGCGAGGTGCCATTCACCGCCGATCCGGCAGCGCCCGACGTCCCGGGTCCGGCCAGCCAACGCCTGCTCGGGGTCCCGATCGCGATCACCGACTACGACCAGACGCTGGACTGGATCGACGACATGGTCGCTGCCGATCAGCGCGGCTATGTCTGCGTCTCCAACGTCCATGCGCTGATGGCCGCCGAGGAGGATCCCGAGCTGCGCGAGGCACTCCTGCACTCCTCGCTGAACGTCCCCGACGGTCAGCCGCTGGTGTGGGCGCTGAACCTGCTCGGCCACTCGCTGCGCGATCGGGTCTACGGCCCCGAGCTGATGGCCCGCTCGTGCCGCCGCGCGACCCGCAGCGGACAGCGCCTGTATCTCTACGGCGGTCGCAACCAGGGGGCCCTCGTGCAGCTGGCCCTCAGCTTGCGCCAGCGCTATCCGGGAATCAAGATCGTCGGCGGCTACTCCCCACCGCACCGGTCGCTCTCCGATGACGAGCGCGACGCCATCGCGCAGGAGATCAACGGCGCCCATGCTGACGTGGTGTGGGTCGGGATCGGCGTCCCCAAGCAGGAGAAGTGGATGGCGTCGATGCGCGACAAGCTCGACGCGCCCGTGCTCGTCGGCGTCGGCGCCGCGTTCGATTTCCACGCTGGACTCGTCCCGCAGGCGCCGCCGGTGCTTCAGGACGCCGGGCTGGAGTGGGCTTACCGCCTCGTGCAGGAGCCCCGCCGACTGTGGCGACGATACCTGCGCTACAACCCGCGCTTCGTGTACGCGTTCACGCGTCAGCTCGTCGTCCACCGACGGGGTCGGGCGCACGCCGACCGTCTGGTCTAGACGCAGCCGCCGGCTCGAGCCGGCCCACAGTGACGTGCATGTCGCCGGCCTCGATCCTCATCCCCACTCGCGGCCGGCCGGGTTACCTGGAGGTCGCGCTCGCGTCGGTCGCTCCCCAGGCGGCGCAGACCGGCGCCGAGCTGCTCGTCATCGATGACGGCGATGACCCCGCAACCGCCGCGGTGGTCGCCCGCCACGGGGTCCGACTGATCTCGATGCCGCACCGGCCCGACGCGGCTCACGGGGCCAACGCCGCGCGCAACGCGGGCATCGCGGCCAGCACCGGAGATCCGGTGGTGCTCCTCGACGACGACGTGCGCGCCCCGGAGGGCTGGCTGGCCGAGCTGCTGCGGGGCATCGACGCAGCACCGGAGCACGAGGTGTTCGGTGGCCCGATCCGCGCCGTCCTGGACGGCGGCGGTCCGCGCTCCTGCGGGCGAGAGGCGGCACCGATCACCGTCCTGGATCTCGGCGCGGCTGACCGCGACGCCGAGCTCGTGTGGTCGGCGAACATGGCGATCCGTCGCCGGGCCCTGGAGCGCGTCGGGCGGTTTGACGAGTCGATCCACGGCCGCGGCGAGGAGGAGGACTGGGAACGGCGCTACACCGCCGGCGGCGGGCGCATCCGCTATCTGGCCCGCGCCGGGGTCGAGCACCGCCGCGCCGGCACCGACGCCCGGCTGTGGCGGCTGTCGCGAGCCGCCTACGCGCTGGGACGCACGGCACGCCGCTACGACGTCCACAAGGGCGAACCCCCGACGGCCGGCGCCGAGCTGCGCACGCTCGCCGGCTGCGCGGCGCACGTCATCCGCTTCCGATGCCCGTCGATGATCGCCGGGGCGGCCCATTCGGCCGGGCGCCTGCGCGAGGCGCTCGCGGAGCCAGCACGGTGACCGACGACTTCCTGTCGGGCACGAGCGGCGAGGTGTGGGGGATCCGAGCGACGAGCCGGGCGCTGGTCGCCGACGCGGTGTGCGACGCGATCGCCCTGGCCCGGCTGGAGCGGTGGCGGTTGCGCGGCGCCGCGGCGCGCGGGCCGCGGCAGCGGGTGCTCGTGCTCGCCATCGAGCGCATCGATGTCCCCAATGTGCTGGCCGCCGCCCGCGCGGAGCTGATGCGGTCGCGCCATGACGTCGACTTCGTCGCCGGCGCAGTCGGGGACCGGGGGAAGTTTGAGAACCTCAACGCGATGCTCGCCGCGCACCCCGCGGCCGGCCATGACTGGCTGCTCGTGCTCGACGACGACGTCGTGCTCCCCCGCGGCTTTCTCGACGTGTTCCTGTTTCTCGCGCAGCGATTCGGCCTCGACCTCGCCCAGCCCGCCCACCGCTGGCGTTCGCACGCCGCCTGGCGCGTCACCCGCCGTCATCCCGGCGCGGTCGTGCGTGAGACGGCGTTCGTGGAGATCGGGCCGGTCTGCGCGCTGTCGGCGGTCACCTTCGATGCCCTGCTGCCGTTCCCGCCGCTGCGCTACGGCTGGGGCCTGGACGCGCACTGGTCGGCGATCGCCCACCAGCACGGCTGGCGCGAGGGGGTCATCGACGCCACGCCGGTCCGACACGGGCTGCGCCGGATCGCCAGCTCCTACAGCCGCGAGGCGGCGATCGCCGAGGGCCGGGAGTTTCTGGCCACCCGCGCCTACACCCCGGCGCCGGAGGCCAAGCGCACGCTGGCCACCCACCAGAGCTGGCGATGAGGGTCCTGGCGGTCGCCGAGTACTACCCACGCGCGGATGACCCCACGTCGGGAATCTGGGCTCACCGCCAGGCGGTCGCCGCCCGCGACGCGGGAGCCGAGATCCGCACGCTCGTGCTCCACCGCCCGCTGCCGCCGCTCGGCGCGCTTCGGGCAGGCGACCTGGGTGCCGCCCGCCGTGTCGCCGTCCAGCCGGCCACCGAGACGCGCGACGGCATCCGCGTCGACTACCTGCGCTACCTCTCGCCGCCCCGCCCCTGGTCCTACGCGAGCTGGGGCGCCTGGGCGGCGCCATGGCTGCGTCGGGCCCTGCGCACGATCCGCGCCGAGTTCCCGTTTGACCTCATCCACGCCCACTACGCGGTGCCTGCCGGCGATGCGGTCCGCCGCGCCGCGCCCGGCATCCCGCTCGTCGTCTCGGTCCACGGGGGCGATGTGCTCGGCCCGCACGCCGGCTCGGCCGCGGTCCGCGCTTCGCTGGGCCATGCTCGACTGGTGCTCGCCAACAGCACCGGCACGGCGCGGCGATGCGTGCAGCGCGGGGCCCGCCGGGTCCGGGTCGTGCACCTCGGCGCCCCGTTCCCGGACGCTCCGTCAGACCCGCCGCCCCACACTGAACCCGTGCTCGTGAGCGTCGGCAACCTGATCGCCCGCAAGCGCCACGCCGATCTGCTGGAGGCGGTCGCTCTGCTGCGCGAGCGCGTCACCGGCCTGCGGTGCGTGATCGCGGGCGACGGTCCCGAGCGGTCCGCGCTGCAGGCGCTGGCCGTCACGCGCGGCATCGCCGATCGGGTCCAGTTCACCGGGCGACTGGCGCCCGAGGCGGCGGTGGCGGTCGCCCGCTCGGGCTCGCTGTTCGTGATGCCCAGCATCGCGGAGGCGTTCGGGGTCGCCTACGTGGAGGCGATGGCCGCCGGCGTCCCCGCGATCGGCTGCCGTGGCGAGGACGGGCCGGAGGAGATCGCGGCGGCCGGCCCCGGCATCGAGCTCGTGGCCCCGGGCGATCCTCAGGCATTGGCCGCGTTGATCGGCGAGCTGCTCGACGACCCGGAGCGGATGTCGGCACAGCGAGCCGCTGCCCGCGAGACCGTGCACCGGTCGTTCACCTGGCCGCGGTGTGGAGCCGAGACGGTGGCCGCCTACGCGGAGGCGATCGATGGGTGAGCCCGCCGTGGCCTCGGAGCCATATGACCCCGACAACCTGCTGGACCGGCTGTCGCGGCCTCAGACCCTGCAGCTGCACTACGACCGCCTGGAGATCCGGGAGCGCCGGATCCTGGACCGCCGGCTGCGCTTGGACGGCGGCCGAGTCCTGTCGATCGGCGCCGGCTGGCACCCCGGGCGACACCTGTTTCCCGCGCCGGCATTTCACCTCACCGCCGTCGATGCCGACCCCGCCCGCGTGGCCGGCGTGCGGGAGGCCGGACGCGCCGACGCGGCGGTCCACGGCTACGCGGGGCAGCTGGACCTCCCCGCGGGATCGTTTGACGTCGTTCTGTACCGACTGGTGCTGCACCACATCGCCTTCCAGGGATCGCTGGCGCCGAGCTTTGCCGAGGCGGCGCGGCTGCTGGCGCCCGGGGGAGCGCTGGTCGCGATCGAGCCCGGGAGCTGGCATCCGGTGGGCGCCGGACTGGCGCTCGCCAACCGGCTCGGTCTCGGCGAGCTCGCCCACGGGACCCCCGACGACGTCCCGCTGTCCCCCCGCCGGCTGCTGGCGCAGGCGCGCGCCGCCGGGCTGGAACCGGAGCTGCACGCGGTCACCTACACGTGGCGGCGCATGCCGCCGCCGGTCCAGCGGATGATCGGCTCGCTGGACGGGTGCGGATCACGCCCCCGGGCCGCCCTGTTCGGCCATACGCTGATGCTGATCGCCCGCACCGGCAGAGCGTGATGGCGCAGGGACCGCTGATAGCCTCCTCCGCCGTGTCGACCACCGCCGAGGCGCCTGACCGCCCGGCGACCGGTGAGACCTCGCACCCCGCCACCTCCGCTGGCGCGCGCTGGTGGCCTCAGGCCGCCGCGTTTCTGATCGTGGCCGCGGCGCTGGTGGCGATTCCGTTCGTCACCGGAGGCGGAGTGGACGAGACCGCCGCGTCGCCCGGCAACACCTGGACCGAGATCGCGCTCACGCTGCTCGGCATCGGCGCTTTCGCGGCGTCGCGGCTCTACGCGCCATCTGAGCGGCGACGGCGCGGCCTGACAACGGTCGGCCTGATGGCGCTGCTGTTCTCGCTGACGGCGGCCTCGATCGCGTGGTCGGTCGCCCCCGACAGCTCGTGGCTGGCGTCGGGACAGATGCTCGCCTACCTCGGAGTATTCGGTGGCGGAGTGGCGCTGGCCCAGCTGGCGCCGAGCCGCTGGCCGGTGCTGCTGGGTGGGCTCACCGCATCAGCGGCGGCGCTGTGCGCCTGGTCGCTGGTCGTCAAGGTCTTCCCCGCCTCCCTCGCGCCGGGCAACACCTATGGCCGGCTCCTGGCGCCGTTCGGCTACTGGAACGCGCTTGCCCTCAGCGCCGCGATGGGACTTCCGGGATGCCTGTGGCTGGGCGCCCGGCGCGACAGCGGCCGACGCGTGGCCGCGCTCGCGGTGCCGGCGATGACCCTGCTGATCTCGGTGCTGGTCCTGTCCTACTCGCGCTCGGCCGACATCGCGGCGATCGTCGCCGGCGGCCTGTGGCTCGTGTTCGTGCCCCTGCGCCTGCGCGCGGTCGCCGTGCTCGCCGCCGGCGCCGCCGGCGCCGCGGTGATCAGCGTGTGGATGTTGACCCACCATGTCCTCAGCCGAGATCACACCTTCCCCCATATCGAGATGGCCGCGCAGGATCACGCCGGGCACATCTTCGGGATCGTCGTCGGCGTCGTCCTGGTGGTGATGACGATCGCCGGATTCGCGATCGCGCGGTCGATGGACCGGGTGACGATCGCCGCACCGCGCCGGCGCCGCATCGGCGCCGCACTCCTGTGCCTGGTCGGGGTGGTCGTGATCGCGGCGGTCGGTGCCGTGGCGGCGTCGTCACGAGGACTCACCGGCGAGATCTCACACGGGTGGCACGAGCTGACCAATTCAACCGGGGCCGCTGATACCGCGGGGCGGGTTCTGCAGTTCGGCTCCAGCCGCCCCGTCTACTGGCATGAGGCACTCGCCGTCGGCGACCACAACGTGTTCAAGGGCGTCGGCGCGCTCGGCTTCTCGGTGGCGCGGCTGCGCTATTCGACCGATCCCGCGCCGGTCTTCCAAGCCCACAGCTACGTCTTTGAGACCTACGCCGACCTCGGCATCATCGGGCTTGCGGTCACGGCGGCGCTGCTCCTGGCGTGGCTGCTGGCGACCGGACGCACCCTGCAGCTGCACCGTCGCCGGCGGGCGCTCAATCCGGTGCAGCGGACCGAGCGCGAGGGCCTGGTCACGCTCGCGGTGATCGTCGTCGGCTTCGGCGTTCAGTCGACCCTGGACTGGACCTGGTTCTTTGCCGGGGTGTCGGTTCCCGCGCTGCTGGCCGCGGGTTGGCTGGTCGGCCACCATCCGGCCACCGATGAACCAGCGCCGAGATCGGCGCGACGGCGCCGGGCGTCGGCGCTGGATCGGCCGGGTGCCGTCATCGCGATCCCGCTGCTGGCGGCGGTCGCCCTGCTCGGCTGCTGGATGGTGTGGCGGCCGCTGCACTCCGCGCAGCTCGTGACGGCCGCTGAGAACGGCGACTCGAGCGCTTTCGCCGCCGCACGCTCGGCCCACAACGCCGATCCGCTCTCGCTCCAGCCCGACAGCCTGCTGTCCACCCTCTATGGAGACATCCACCAGCCCGCGAAGGCCCGCGCGGTACTCGTCCACGGCACCCGGGTCCAACCGCAGAACCCCAGCTCCTGGGCGGCGCTCGCCGCGTATGACATTCAACGGCACGCATGGAAGCAGGCGATCCCCTCGCTGTCGCGCGTCCACGCTCTCGATCGAACCACTGACCCGATGGCCACCTTGAATGACGCCGAGATCGGCGAGGTGTTCTCCCACTACCACCCGCCGGCCGCGGGATCCTGAGCCCCGCTCAGCGGACCGCGCGTGCGGTGAGCAGCCTCCGCGCGAGCGGCGGCCCACCCAGCCCTCGGATCTCGATCGCGGAGAAGTCGAACTCGGTGAGGACCTGGCGCAGCGACCGGGCACTGTACAGATGCAGATGATCGCCCAGCGGCTCGGAGTAGCGCTCGATCCCGCCGACGAGCAGGCGCAGTCGCGAGTGATTGGGGGTCGTGAGCAGCAGCCGCCCGCGCGGTCTGAGCACCCGGCGCACCTCCGACAGCCAGCGCGCGGTGTCGGCGACGTGCTCGATCACCTCGCTGGCCCACACGACGTCAAAGGCGCCGTCGTCTGACGGCAGCGCACCGTCGAGGGGCGCGAGGACGAACTCGAGCCCGGGGTGACGGGCGCGGGCTCTGTCGATCGCCGCCTGCGCGACCTCGACCCCGGTCGGCCGCGCTCCGATGCGCGCCAGCTCAGCGGTGAGGTCGCCGGCGCCGCAGCCGAGGTCGAGCACCCGGTCCCCGTCGTGTATGTGGGCCCGCATGAACGCAATGCGCGCCGGCAGGTCGGGCGGGTCCAGGTGCTCGGGTAGCCGCTGCCAGAGCTCCTCGTAGTAGTCACGCACGAGCGGCCACGCTACCGCCCCCACCTTTCTCCCTACCCTCGGGGCATGACCTCGGTGCTCTCAGACCGCTGCCTGCGCGTCGGCCACTCGATCGTCGTGCCCGGCGCGCCGCTGGAGCAACTCCGCGCCCGGCTGGAGGGAGCCGACTGGGACATGGTCGAGCTCGACGTGCTGGCGGTCGACGATCGACTGGTCGTCGCCCACGACCCCGGCGACCTGGCGCTCCCGGTGCAGGTCGAATTCGCCGACGCGCTGGCCACTCTGGTGTCGCTGGTCGGCGGCGAGGTCCGCTTCGACGTCGACATCAAGGGGATCGGCTATGAGCCGCGGGTGGCCGAGGCGATCGCCGCCGCCGGCATCGCCGACCGGACGCTCGTCTCCACGATGCACGCGTCAAGCCTCGCGGAGCTGCGCCGCGTGGCGCCGGGCCTCGCGCTCGGGCTGTCGGTGCCGCTGGCGCGGCGCAACTACCTTGCGCATCCGCTCACCCGTCCCGGCGCCTATGTGATGCTCGCCTACCTGCGCCGCGTGCTGCCCGCGCGCGTCGCCCGGACGTTGGATGCCGGCGAGGCCGACGCGATCATGGCCCATTGGGGCACGGTCACCCCGCGCATGGTGCAGGCGGTGCGCTCGCGCGGCGCCGAGCTGTTCGTGTGGACCGTCGACGATCCCCGCCGGCTGCCGGCGCTGCAGCAACTCGGAGTCACCGGCGTCATCACCAACGAGCGCGAGCTCTTCGCCCGCGGCGGCCGGTGACCCGGTCAGGCTTCGGCGCCGCCGGAGCCGCCGGTGACCTGGTCAGTCTCCGGCGCGGCCGGCCGCCGCGCGAGCTGAGCGCAGCCGCAGCCCCTCGGGGGTCGGTGCGACGTGGATCTCCCCGGAGCTGACCTCGTGGCCGGCGGCGCAGCGCAGCTCGGCGCGGACCGGCGCCCCGCAGCCGACGTGGGTCATCTCGACGGGGCCGCCGGCCTCGGTCAGCCAGCGGTCGCCCCAGCGCATCAGCGCCAGCAGCACCGGCGCCAGCTCGGCGCCCTTGTCGGTGAGCCGGTAGGCGAAGCGCGTGCGCTGGCCGGGCTCGCGGTAGGGCTCGCGTACCAGCAGGCCGTGAGCGACCAGCTCCTTGAGCCGTGCGGCGGCGACCGGCTCGCTGACCCCGACGCGGGCGGTGAAATCGTCAAAGCGCGTCGTGCCGTACAGGGCCTCGCGCATGATCAGCATCGCGGTGCGAGTGCTCATGACCCCGAGCGCACCGGCCACCGAGCAGTCAGGGGCGGGCCCGCTGCGGCGGGCGATGGTCGTCTCGACATCCATGGGCTGGGCCACACCATCATCGTAGCTGACTTGTGTGCTGCTCAGCCAGTGTGGTACGGTCCTGGCTGATTTTGACCTAAGTCAGCACCCCTTTCAACCTGGAGGTCGTCGGATGAACTCATTGCTTGACCGCCGCGGAGACGCCTCGTCGAGGCTCGTCCTGGTGATCGTGTGCGCCGGGGTCGTCCTGGCCAGCCTTGATCTGTTCATCGTCAACGTCGCGCTGCCCGACATCGCCCGGGACCTGCACACGCGCAACCTCGCCGACCTCTCATGGGTGCTCAACGCCTACGCGATCGTCTATGCCGCGTTGCTCGTCCTCTTCGGCCGCCTGTCGGAGAGCCACCGGCGCGAGCAGGGCTTCCTGCTCGGCGTGCTCGTGTTCACCGCGGCCTCCGCGGCCTGCGCCGCCGCCGACAGCTTGGCGATGCTCGTCGTCTTCCGCGTCATCCAGGCCGCGGGCGCGGCGCTGCTGACCCCGACCTCGCTGTCGCTGGTGCTCGCTACGACCGAGCCCGACCGCCGGCACGGCGCCGTGCGGACCTGGACAGCGGTCGGCGGACTGGCCGCCGCGCTAGGCCCCGTCGTCGGCGGCCTGCTCGTCGCGATCAGCTGGCGCTGGGTGTTCCTGGTCAACGTGCCGATCGGCCTGGCCGCGCTGGTGTTCGGCTGGCGGCGGCTGCCCGTGGTGACCGGCCACCCGACCCCCCGGCCCGACGTTCCGGCGGCGGTACTCGTCACCGCCGGGGTGACCCTGCTGACGCTCGGTCTGGTCAAGGGCAACGACTGGGGCTGGGGCTCGGCGGCGACGGTCGGCTCGCTGATTGCCGCGGTCGTCGCGCTCGGGCTGTTCGCTGTCAATTGCGCCCGGTCGCGCAACCCGCTGATCGACGGCCGGCTATTCGCAGTGCGCACGTTCACCGGGTCCTCGATCGTCGGGCTCGTGTTCTCACTCGCCTTCGGCGCGATGCTGTTCTCCCGCGTCCTGTTCGCCCAGGACGTCTGGCACTGGTCGGCGCTCACGACGGGGCTCTCGATCGCCCCCGGCCCGCTGATGGTGCCGCTGTTCTCGTTCCTGATCGCGGGACGGCTGATCGCGCGCTTCGGTCCCGGACCGGTGATCGCCGCCGGGGCCACGATCTTCGCCGTCGGATCGGCCTGGTGGGCGGTCTCGGTCGGCGCGCGGCCCGACTACGTCGGCGACATGCTCGGCGGCATGATCCTCACCGGGATCGGCGTCGGCCTCACCCTGCCGACCTTCATGGCGACCGGAGCCTCCTCGCTGCCGCCCCACGCGCTCGCGACCGGCTCGGCCGTCATCAACATGCTGCGCCAGGTCGGCCTCGCCGTCGGCGTCGCCGTGCTCGTCGCCGTGCTTGGTACCCCGCACGGGACGTCGGCGACGCTCGATGCCTACCGTCACGGTTGGGAGATGATCGCGGCCGCGTCGCTGCTGTCGGCCGCGTTCGGAGCCGTGCTGCTGCGCCGGCGAGCGCCCGTCGGCGGCGGGGCGGCCGAGGAGGCAGCGGTCCGGGCGACCGTTGCGGCCACGGACGTGGGCGACGCGGTCGACGAGCCCGCCGTCGCCCTTCCGAGCGCCTGACCCGGCGGTCGGGTCGGGGTCACCGAACCGTCCGGCGGTCTGCCAGACTCTCCGTGATCCTCATCACTACGAGCCTCCACGCGCGGACCCGCAACGCGGGCGCGCCACGGAGGGAGGCACCACCGACACCATGGCCACGACCGCACCTGCACCGCCTGTCCTGAACCCCCGGGACTTCCTCGGGCTTGACCGCCAGCTGTCTGACGAGGAGC
>CAZZYU010000084.1:0-15200 GCA_964658375.1 uncultured Acetobacteraceae bacterium
CTGGCGACCTCGGGGGAGAAAATCTCGGTCCGGCATCCGGATTTTCTCCCGTTCGCCGACAGGGGGCCGTCGGACGGCCGCGACGGGTGCGCTGAGCCCGGGGCGGGGCGGCCGCAGGGCGGCCGGGGTGCCACGGGGCGAGGCCGCCCGCGGGTCAGGCCGCGGCGTCGCGCGGGTCCCGGCGCGACTTCGGCGTGCCCCGGAAACGGGCGGACGGGCGCCCGTCCGGCGGCCGGCGCTCGTTGCGCTCGACGAAGTCGATGATCGCGGGCACCCCCTCCAGGCGGTAGCGCTCGCGCAGCCGGTTCTCGATGAAGTAGGCGTAGTCGCGGGTGACGCGGGCGCGGGAGTTGACCTGGATGGAGAACCGCGGCGGGCGCTCGGCGGTCTGGGTCATGAAGATCAGCCGCAGGCGGTGCCCGGAGCGGGCGCCCTCGCCGCCGCGGCCGACCGGGGGCTGGCGCGCGGCCACGACCTCGGACAGGAAGCGGTTGAGCTGCGGGGTCGGGATCCGCGTCCGGGTGCGGTCGGCGAGCGCGACCGCCTCGACGAGCAGCCGATCGACGTGGCGGCCGGTCTTGGCCGAGGCGGTGAGCACCCGGGGACGCAGTCGCAGCTTCTGATGGGCCCGGGCGCGCTCGTAATCGAGGTCGACGTCCTCGGCGACGTCCCATTTGTTCAGGACGAGCGCGGTCGCGCATCCGGATTTCATCGCCAGCTCGGCGACCCGCAGGTCCTGGGTGGTGATCCCGTCGGTCGCGTCGCAGACCACGAGCGCCACGTCGGCGCGCTCGGCCGCGCGCTGGGAGCGCAGCGCGGTGTAGTACTCGACCGAGTCCCCCACCTTGGCCTGGCGGCGGATGCCGGCGGTGTCGACGAGCACGAGCTCACGCTCGCCGAAGCGCAACGGCAGGTCGATCGCGTCGCGGGTCGTGCCCGCGAGCTCTGAGACGATCACCCGATCAGACCCCACGAAGCGGTTGACCAGCGAGGATTTGCCGACGTTCGGGCGTCCGATCAGGGCCAGGCGGATCGCGTCGTCGTCGCCGGGCTCGTCTCCGACGTCGGGCGCGAGCGCCACGATCCGGTCCAGCAGGTCGCCGGTCCCCAGCCCCTGAGCGGCCGAGACGGCGATCGGCTCGCCGAACCCGAGCCCGTAGAAGTCGGCGGCCAGCGACATATCACGCACCGAATCGACCTTGTTGGCGGCCACCAGCACCGGCAGCGAGCTCGTGCGCAGCAGCTCGGCCATCTCCTGATCGCCGGGCCGCAGCCCCGCCCGGGCGTCGACGACGAGCACGACGGCATCGGCGTCGGCCAGCGCGGCGCGCGACTGGTCCTGGATCTGGCGGGCCAGCGCGTCCCGGTCCTCCAGGTCGACGCCGCCGGTGTCGATCAGCGTCAGCAGCCGGCCGTTCCACTCGGTGCGCAGCTCCTTGCGGTCGCGGGTGATGCCGGCGCGCTCGTGCACGACGGCCTCGCGGCTCTCGGTCAGGCGGTTGACCAGCGAGGACTTGCCGACATTGGGATATCCGACGATTGCGACCTTCATGGCGGCCCTCAGTATGCCCGCCCCCGCGATGAGGTCAGCCGCGCGCGCCCGCCACGAGCCCCGCGACGGCGTCGACGACCTGCTCGAGGCTCATCCCCGAGGTGTCGAGCGTGACCGCGTCATCGGCCGCGCGCAACGGTGAGGCGGCCCGCCCGGTGTCGCGCTCGTCACGCGTGGCGAGCTCGACGATGACCTCCTGGACCGCCACCCCCCGCTCGGCCGCGCGGCGCTCGGCGCGGGCCTGTGGGGAGGCGGTGAGGAACACCTTCACCTCGGCCTGCGGCCACACGACGGTGCCGATGTCCCGTCCCTCCGCGACCCAGTCCCCGGCGCTCAGCAGTCGCCGCTGCTCGGCGACCATCGCCTCCCGCACGCCGGGGTCGGCGGCGACGACCGACGCCGCCTCCGAGACCTCGGCCGAGCGGATGAGCGAGGTGACCTCCTCCCCGTCGAGGATCACCTCACCGGCGGGCAGCAGCTCGATGGAGACCGTCCGCGCGACGTCAGCGGCCGGCCCGCCGCGGCGCTCGTGTGCGAGCGCGACGACCCGATACATCGCACCGGAATCCAGGTAGGTGAACCCCAACCGCTCGCTGACCGCGCGCGCGACCGTGGACTTGCCTGCGCCCGCCGGCCCGTCGATCGCCACGACGGTCACCGCGCCTCCCCCACGTCGGCTCCCGTCGCGCGCCACAGCGCGAAGAAATCCGGGCATGTCTTGGCGACGACGCCCGGATCCTCAAGCTCGACGGGCACGCGCGTGCCGATCAGGGAGAAGGCCATCGCGATCCGGTGGTCCTCGAACGTCGGCAGGGTCGCGGGCCGGGGCGCCCCCGGCGTGACCCGCAGCCAGTCGGGCCCCTCCTCCGCGTCGATCCCGAGCGCACGGAGGTTCGCGGCCGTGGCCCCGACGCGGTCTGACTCCTTCACGCGGGCGTGGCCGATGCCGGTGATCGTCGTCGGTCCGTCGGCGAACGGCGCGATGCAGGCCAGCGTCATGAACACGTCCGAACTCGAGTTCATATCGACCCGCACGCCGTGCAGACGCGGCGGACCGCGCAGCGCCAGCGGCTCACGCCCCACCACCTGACAGCCCATCGCCTGCAGGTGGTCGACGAGCTCGATGTCGCCCTGGCGCGACGCGTCGAGGCCGAGGCCCGGCAGCGTCACCGTCGTCGCGGTGAGCGCGGCGCTGGCCAGGAAGTAGGACGCCGTGGAGGCGTCGGGCTCGATCTCGTAGGTGGTCGCCCGGTAGCCCTGGGGCTGGACGATCAGGGTGCCATCCCCGCGCCCCACCGAGACCCCGAAGGCCGCCATCGTGTCGATCGTGAGCTGCAGGTAGGGCGCGCTTGCCAGCGCGCCGAAGCGCAGCGTCGACGCCGCGCGCGCGAGCGGGGCGGCCATCAGCAGCCCGCTGAGGAACTGACTGGACACCGAGGCGTCGACGTCGAGCTCGCCGCCGCGCAGGCCGTCGGCGTGCAGCGTGAGCGGCAGCGCATCGCCCTCGACGTCGGTGCCCTGAGCGCGCACTGCGGCGAGCACCGGCCCGAGCGGGCGGCGACGCAGCTGGGGATGGGCGTCGACGGTGAAGCGACCGCTGCCGGCGGCGAGCATCGGCACGATGAAGCGCGCGACGGTGCCCGCCATGCGGCAGTCGATCGCCGCCTCGCCCATCGGCGGGCCGCCGATCCCGTCCACGGCCAGCTCCCCGTCGATGTCCTGCACCTGGGCGCCGACCGCGGCCAGCGCGCCGGCCATCGCCTCGGTGTCATCAGAGCGCAGCGCGCCCCGCAGCCGTGATCGCCCATCCGCGACGCCGGCGAGCAGCAGCGCCCGGTTGGTGAGGCTCTTTGATCCCGGGACGCGCACCGTCCAGCGCTGCGGCGGGGACCCCGGGGCGACCCGGACGACGGTCACGACCGCGCCACCGGGAATCCGAGCCCGCCGACGAGCTCGGCGGCCCGCGCCGCATCGGCCTCCCCGGCGACCCACAGCGCGATCACCCCGTCGCGCATGTCCGGGGCCGGCGACAGACGCATGTCGGCGATGTTCACTCCGGCGCGCCCGAGCTCCAGGGCGATCGAGGCGACCACGCCCGGTGAGTTGGGCACCGAGGCCCGCAGCTCATACAGCTCGCCGCCGGCGAACTGGGCATCCGTCAACGCCCGGCGGTCGGCCGCCGCCCCGTCGTTCCAGGCGGTGATCGCCGGTGCGTCACCGTCGGCGAGCGCCGACCGGACCGCGCCCAGCCGGGCGATCGCCCCGTCGAGCTCGTCGAGCAGCGCATCCCGGTTGGCGAGGTAGATGTCGGTCCAGATCGCGCTCGGCGCGCCGGCCACCCGCGTCGCGTCGCGGAACGAGGGCCCGGTCGCCGGCAGGCGCTCGCCGCCGGCCGCCAGGGTCGATGCCGCCTGGGCGACGAGCACGTTGGCGAGCACGTGGGGAAGGTGCGAGACGGCGGCGATCACGCGGTCGTGGGTGTCGGCGTCGATCGCCGCCGGACGGGCCCCGAGCGCGGTGAGCAGCCGGTACAGGCGCTCGTAGAGCAGACCGGAGGCGTCGCGGCGCGGGGTGAGATACCACGTCGCACCGTCGAACAGATCGGCGCGCGCGTGAGCGACCCCGGCGGTCTCGGCGCCCGCCAGCGGATGGCCGCCGACGAATCGCGGGTCCGCGACGGCGGAGACGATCGCGCGCTTGGTCGAGCCGACGTCGGTGACGACGCATTCCGGCGGCGCGGCGTGAAGCGCCCGAGCGACCAGCTCGGGCAGGGACGCGACCGGGGCGGCGCAGAAGACGGCGTCGGCCCCGTCCACCGCCTCGCCGACCTCCGAGCACGGCCGGGAGACCGCGCCGCGGGCGACCGCGTCGGCGAGCGCCTGGGCCGACGGATCAAACCCCGCGACCTCGGCCCCGCAGCGTTCGGCGCTCGCCAGCCCCACCGAGCCGCCGATCAGCCCCACGCCGAGCACCGCGATCCGCATCGTCTCGCCGCGCGATCGGTGACGCGTCGTCAGTCGGCGCTGGCGCGCCGGGCCCGCACGGCGGCGGCCAGGCCGTCGAGCACCTGAACCGTGGTATCCCATCCGATGCAGCCGTCGGTCACCGACTGGCCGTAGACGAGGTCCTGCGGCGATCCGGAGCCGGCGGTCAGGTCCTGGCGGCCGGCGACCAGGAAGGACTCCAGCATCACGCCGACGATGCTGCGGCTGCCCGCGGCGAGCTGCTGCCCGATCGCGCGGGCGACCTCGGGCTGGCGCTCGGGGCGCTTGTCGGAGTTGTCGTGGGAGGCGTCGATCATCACCCGCTCGGGCAGGCCGGAGGCGCGCAGGCGCTCGATCGCCTCGGCCACCGATGCGGGGCCGAAGTTCGGCGCGCCGCGCCCGCCGCGCAGGATCACGTGGCAGTCGGTATTGCCGGTCGTGTAGAGGATCGCCGGCACCCCGGAGTCGTCGATCCCGGCGAATGCGTGTGAGACGCCGGCCGCGCGGACGGCGTCGACGGCGACCTGGATGTTGCCGTCGGTGCGGTTCTTGAAGCCGACCGGCATCGACAGCCCCGAGCCGAGCTGGCGGTGGATCTGGCTCTCCACGGTGCGGGCGCCGATCGCGCCCCAGCAGACGGCGTCTGAGATGTATTGCGGGGTGATCGGATCCAGGAACTCACAGCCGACCGGCAGCCCGAGCCCGAGCACCTCGACGAGCAGCCGGCGAGCCATCCGCAGGCCGGTGTTGACGTCGCTTGACCCATCCAGGCGCGGATCGTTGATCAGGCCCTTCCAGCCGATCGTCGTGCGGGGCTTCTCGAAGTACACCCGCATCGCGATGCACAGGTCGTCGGCGAGCGCGACCCGCTGCGCGGCGAGGCGCTCGGCGTACTCGCGGCTGGCCGCGACGTCGTGGATGCTGCAGGGCCCGACGATCACCAGCAGACGGTCGTCGCGCCCGTCCAGGACCTCCTGGACCTCGGCGCGCCCGCGCAGCAGGACCTCGACGTGCTGCTCGCCGAGCGGCAGTTCGCCGATCAGGTCGCGCGGCGCCGCCAGCGGCACGAGCCGCTCGATCCGGCGGTCGCGGACCTGCTCGGTGGAAATGCTCGGGCCCACGGACATCGTCAGTTCAGGCTAGCCGCCAGAGCCGGCTCGGGCGTGAGCTTGCCGGCCAGCGCGGCGGCGGCGCGCACGCTGCGCGCGTAGTCGGCAAAGCCGGCGGTGGGCAGCTGCTGGGCCGCGTCGCAGATCGCCTCCTCGGGCTGGGGGTGGACCTCGACGATGATCCCGTCGGCGCCGGCGGCCGCGGCCGCCATCGAGAGCGCGGGGACGAGGCTGCGGCGCCCGGGGGCGTGGCTGGGGTCGACGATCACCGGCAGGTGGGTGAGCTCCTTGAGCACCGGGATCGCGGTGAGGTCCAGCGTGAAGCGGTAGGCGGTCTCAAACGTGCGGATCCCCCGCTCGCACAGCATCACCGCCTCGTTGCCCTCCTTCAGGATGTACTCGGCCGACATCAGCAGCTCCTCCAGGGTGCTCGACAGTCCCCGCTTGAGCAGCGCCGGCGCCCCGGAGCGTCCGATCTCTGACAAGAGCGCGTAGTTCTGCATGTTGCGGGCGCCGATCTGCACGACGTCGGCGACCTCGAGCACGGCCTCAAGGTCGCGGGCGTCCATGACCTCGGTGACGACCGGCAGCCCGGTCTGCGCCTTGGCCTCGGCGAGCAGGCGCAGGCCCTCCTGGCCCAGGCCCTGGAACGAGTAGGGCGAGGTGCGGGGCTTGTAGGCGCCGCCGCGCAGCATCGTCGCGCCGGCGTCGGCGACCGCCTCGGCGGTGCTCAGCAGCTGCTGGCGGGACTCGACGGTGCACGGTCCGGCGATCAGCGCGAAGTGCGGTCCGCCGACCTTCGCCCCCGCGATCTGCAGCACGGTCCGCTCTCCCGGGGCGCGCAGCTGCGCGGACGCCAGCTTGTAGGGCTTGGAGATCGGCATCACCTGCTCTACCCCGTCGGCGCCCTCCAGTTCCAGCCGGGCGACCCCCTCGGCGTCGCCGACGGCGCCGATCACCATCTGCTCGTCGCCGCGGATCAGATGCGGGCGCGCGCCGGTGCCGGCGACCCGCTCGATGACGGACTGCACCTCTGCCTCGGTGGCCGTCGCCTTCATCACGATCATCATCAACATGTCCTTTCTCACTGCGCCTGGGCGGATGCGCGACCGGCGGGGTCGCGGGACGCGGGGCGCCAGAGGCGGCCCGCGGTGTCATTCGGCGCCCGACCTCCTCAGGCTCGCCGCGCAGCGCGCGACGTGAGGGGGTATGCGGTCGAGCGCCTAGCTAAATCGCCAGGCGACGACGCGCGCGCCATAGGGCCAGCCGGTGACAGCGATGCTGCAGGAATCCGGGATGCGGGGCTGGCCGTCCATGCGCAGGGCAGGTTGTATCAGAGCCGCGCGCGTGGCCGCAACCGCCAGATGGGGGGAAGCGGGCGCCGGTCCTCAGTCGGTCACCGCCATCCAGGAGCCGGCGCCGGTCGTCAGTTGGTCATCGCCACGTGAGCGCAGCGCGCCGCCTGCGACGCCGGCACGTTGTAGGGCCGCACCACCCAGCCCGTGCCCCGCTGGGTGAAGAGGACCATCCGGCGGTGAGCGCGCAGCAGCAGCGGCGGGTTGAAGTACACGGCGGAGACGTTGAGGCCCATCGCCCACGCGAGCTGGCTCTGGTACTGGTTCTTGGCCGCCACCTCGTGGCCACAGGCGAGGATCGCCTGCGGGCCGCCCGCCTCCGCGACCGCCTGTGAGAGCCGGTGGATCACCACCCCGGCGGCCCGCGCCTCGGGCACGCCGGCCTTCCATTGATAGGCGCGGCGGTGGATGAACGGCGCGAGCGCGACGAGGATCCCGACGACGACGACTGTCCCCAGCACCGCGGTCAGCCCCGACCAGGGACGGCGGTGGGCCCGTCCCAGGACGCCCGGCAGACCGGCGAGCAGCTCGGCGACGGCGACGCCGGCGAGCGTGATCATCACCGCGGCGGACTCCATCACGTAGCGGGGGACCGCCGACCAGCCGTGCAACGCGAAGGCGATCTCGACGATCACCCACAGCAGCGCCGCCGCGGTGAGACCGATGATCCGCCGGTCCCGGCGCACGACGCCGATGGCCACCCCGAGCAGGGCGGCGACCTGCATCGGCCATTCATAGAGCCCGGCCCAGCGGTGAAAGACCCCCACGATCTTGTTGCCGTGGATCGCGGTCGCCTTGCCGAGATCGAGGTTTCCGGCCTGGAAGATGCTCTTGGCGGCCACCGCCGTCGGGACAAACCAGCACGCGCCGATCAGCACCCACCCCAGGACCGCGAGCACCCGCGCGCCCGGCACCTTCCAGATCAGCCAGATCCCGTACAGGAAGGCGAACGGCCACACCTCGGGGCGTCCGAGGGCGGCGAAGAACAGCACGACGTAGGCCAGCCGCGGGCGCCGGGAGAGGTGGGCGTCGATCGCGGCGAGCACGAGCGCGGTGTTGAGCTGATCGGAGTTGGCGATGAAGGTGAGCTTGGGCAGCCCCTCCATCCCGAGCACCCCCACTCCGGCAAACAGGGCGCCGATCCAGGCGGCCGTGACCGCCCACCGGCCCTCCCCGGCGTCGGCCAGCCGGTAGGTGATGCGGGCGGCGAACACCCCCATCGCGATCGTGCCGGCGGTCGCGGTCACCGACCACAACGGCACCGCGAAGCCGTGAAACAGCGCGTAGGGCAGCGTGAAGACGAAGGTCAGCGGCTTCCACGACGGGGCGGCGTTGAGGTTGAGATCCCAGCGCAGCGTCTGGTGACCCCACACCAGCCAGCCGTAGGGGTCATAGGACGGGCGCATCCCGGTCTTGGCCACGAACACGACGGCGCCGGCGATCACCGCGGCGATGACCACGATCCAGACCGGCCATGGCCACCGCCCGCGGTCGGGATCTGGTCCGGCGGCGCCCGGCCACCGGCTCGCGCCGGCCTGCGGGTTGGCCGACGGGGCGGCCAGGACGAGCGGCTGGAGGCTAGACGAGCTCACCGATCGCACCCAGGAAGCGGCGGTTCTCGGCGTCGGTGCCGACCGTGACCCGCAGCGCCCCGGGGCGGCCCAGGGCGCCGCCGCCGCGGACCAGCACTCCCCGCTCGCGAAGACCCTCGATCACCTCGGCCTCGACCGCGGGATCGGGCAGGTGGGTCCAGACGAAGTTGGCGTCGGAATCGGCGACCCACAGGCCCAGGGCCCGCAGACCGTCGGTGACCGCCACCCGAGCCGCAACGGTGTGGGCGACGCGGCGCTCGACCTCGTCCTGGTGCTGGAGCGCCTGGACCGCGGCCGCCTGGGCCGCCATGTTGAGATAGAACGGCTGGCGAACCTGGTCGATCGCGGCCCGCAGCTCCTCGGACCCACACAGCCCGTAGCCGACCCGCAGCCCCGCCAGCCCGTAGGCCTTGGAGAACGTGCGCAGCAGCATCAGGTTGGGATGGCGGCGCAGCAGGTTCACCGACGCGTAGGTGTCCCCGAGCGCCAGCGCGAACTCGCAGTAGGCCTCGTCGAGGATCACGCAGACATGGCGCGGGACGCGCTCGATGAACCGCTCGATCTCCTCCAGTCCGAGCGAGGTCGAGGTGGGGTTGTTGGGATTGCAGATCAGGACCAGTCGCGTGGCGACGGTGATCTCGGCGGCCATCGCGTCGAGGTCGTGGCGGTCCTGCGCGTCCAACGGAACCTCGATCGCCCGGGCGCCCGAGGCGGCGGGGAGATGGGGATAGACCGAGAACGCGGGCCACGCGTAGACCAGTTCGGCGCCGGGCTCCAGCAGCGCCTCGCCGGCGGACAGCAGGATGTCGCAGGAGCCGTTGCCCAGGACGATCCGCTGGCTGGGGATCCCGTAGCGGTCAGCCAGCGCCTGGCGCAGCGGGCGGTAGGACGGATCGGGATAGCGATGCATGCCCGACAGCGCGGCGTGGGCGGCGGCGATCGCGTCAGGATGGGGCGCGAAGCAGGACTCGTTGGAGGCGAGCATCGCCATGTCCTGCCCCAGGTCATAGCCGGCCGCCAGCGGATAGGCGGGGATCCGGCGGATGCGCTCTCCAAACTCGATTCCCATGGACGACGACCTACGTTATTGGGCCGAGCTGATGTCACGCCGCAGAGCCCGGGCGTGACCCAGGTAGACGTGCTGGGGCTCGTGGTCTTCCGCGGCGTAGTAGTGGACCATCACCCGGATCACCGAGGGCAGCGAACCGGGCACCGGGATCTCCCGGGCGCACAGCAGCGGGACCCGGTCCAGGCCCAGCCGGCGGGCGGCCACTGCCGGGAACTGGGCGTCGAGGTCCTCGGTGAGGGTGAAGATGCAGCTGACCATCGACTCGGGGACCAGCGCGTTGCGCGCCATCAGGTCGCGGATCAACTGGTCGGTGGCCTCGAGGATCGCGTCCTCGTCGTTGGCCGCGACGCTATTGGCGCCCCGGAGCGCGAACAGACGCATCGCGGCCATATTGCCAGGGTTCAGGACGCCCCCGCCCTGCGCAGCGAGGCCAATGGCCCCCGGGCGGGCCCCGTCGGCGCGAGCTGCAGCACGGTCGCACAGCCAAAGCTTCGGCTCGCGACCACCAGGTCACCGAGCTGGCGAGTCGGGTTGACGTTCGGTCCGCAGCCGATGAGCAGGAAGCGCGCGCCGCTGTTGGAGACAAAGCGCCGAGCCTGTGCGGTGGAGAGCCGGCCCTCCAGCAGCCGGTCGGCCATCTGACCGCGCGCCCCGCAGTTGGGCTCTGACCACAGGCAGTCGCCGACGAGATCCTGGCGTCCGGTGATGCCGGGGATCGCCTCGCCCAGATAGAAGCGGCTCAAGACCCCGCCGGAGACCGGGTCGGCGTGCAGGTAGTCCAGCGCGTGGCTCTCCCCCACGGTGATGAAGTTGGCGTTGCCCGGCGTCGGGTTGGTGTATTCGTGCGCGTAGGCCATCGTGTAGGCGATCGCCGGCACGGTCCCGAGCGCGATCAGCAGGCAGGCGAGCACCCGCGGCTTCGGGATCCGCCGCGTGAGTCCGGGGGGCAGACGCCGGACCCCCGCGACGGCGAGCATCGCCATCGGCAGCGTGATCCCGTTGACCGCATGCAGGGGGGTGGCGCCCAGGGCGCTGGCCGAGAACACCCAGATGATGACCGTGCTCGGAATCCAGGCGCGCAGCAGCAGCTCCAGGAAGTCCGCCGGCCGGCCACGGTAGCCCAGCAGGGCGAACGCGAGCAGCGGCGCGCCGGCGATCAGGACCGCGCTGGAGGAGAACGCGTGCTTGGCGTGGGCCTGGGACATGCGCCACACCGGGTCCAGATGACCGAGCGCGAAGTAGTACAGCAGCGGGATCGCGACCAGGACGAGCGTCGTGGCCGCGAGGCGCAGCACCGGATCCCCGGTCGCGGCCCGGATCACGCCGCGACCGCCGGTGGCGCGCACCCGGGCCAGCGTCTCGCGCCCGTGCACGAGCTCGGCGATCACCACCGCCAGGATCATCAGCTCGCCCTGCCACGGGTGCAGCATCCCCGCCACGGCGCCGAGCAGCCCCGGAGTCCACGCGGTCACGCCCGCGTCGCGCGCTCGGGCGTAGTGCAGCAACCCGAACGTGAGCAGCGCGACCGCGATCAGGCCGAACGGATACCCCCAGGACTCCCACATCGGCATCATGTCCCCGATCACGCCCAGCGACCCGTACACGTCGCTCAGCGAGCCGAACAGCAGGCCGAGCACGAGCGCGGCGCGGATGTCGAAGGTGCGATCGAAGCAGTGCCGGGCCAGCGCCCGGACGGCGAGGAAGATCCCGATCACCGCCACCGGCTTCCACAGCAGCAGCGACAGCCACGCGGACATGCCCAGGCGCACGAGCAGTCCCGAGAGCATGATCGCCGGCTGGAAGTAGTCGGCGGGAGTGGCGCGCAGCACGAACAGGTTGGAGATCAGTCCGTGCTGGGCCGAGGACTGGATCCAGGCCAGGTACTGCAGCTGGTCCCCGGAGAAGAAGCCGTCGGTGTGGGTCCAGCGCCGCTCCTGGATCAGGGTGAGCACGAGGTCTGACCCGACGACCCACATCGACAGCGCCGCGAACAGCGCGAGCAGCCCCGACTCAAAGCGGTCCAGCCGTCGCCCCACCAGACGCCCGGCGATCGCCGCCCCGCCCCCGCGCGCCCGAGGTGCCGACCGGGCGCCGGCGATGGAGGGCACGCTCACGCGCCCCGAAGCTAACAGCCGCCCCGGGTGACGGCCACACCGTCAGTTGGCGAGCTTATGCTGAAGCAACATCGAGGCGCGGCCGGCCGGACTGCGCAGCGGATCGATGTTGTGGTGCTTCATGTACAGCGTTGTCGCCGGAGCGAAGGCGAACAGCAGGAACACGGTGAGCACCAGGGCGCTGCGCCGCAGGGCCACACCGGCGCCCAGCCCGGCGAGCGGCAGCAGCCACACGATGTACCACGGAACCGCCCAGGCGAGGCTCAGGATCAGCGCCAGCGTCGACCAGCCCGCGCCGGCCAGCCACTGCCCGCGGCGCAGGACAAAGTGGTAGGCGATGACGACGACCACGAGCACCGTGGCCAGCTTGAGCAGGAACGGGGTCCCGCCGACGCCGGCGATCAGCCCCACCAGGTTGGGGATGCTGAAGTCGGTGAGCAGCGAGCTCTGCTGCTGGAGGTTGGGGATCGAGGTGCCGAACAGCGCCAGGCTGAGCGCCAGCAGCGGCACGAGCGCGATCAGCGCCCCGGCGATGAAGCGCCGCTGGCGCGGCCGGGTGACGAGCGCGAGCAGCAGAAACGGACCGAGGATGACCGCGGTGAACTTCACCGCGATCGCGATCATCAGCGAGGCCCCGGCCCACCGATCGCGCCCGCCGAGCACGAGCGCGAGCGCCGCCATCGAGGGCACGAGCATGAAGAAGTCGTTGTGAAAGCCACCCACCGCATAGATCAGGAAGATCGGGTTGAACGCGACGAACGCCACCGCGTAGCGCGGGTCGCGGCCCAGGCGCCGCGCGCACAGCCACACCAGCCAGATGAAGACGAGGCTGAGCAGCACGGTCACGATCTTCAGCACCCAGTACGCGGTGGCGAGCGGCAGGAAGGCGAGCAGGTAGCTGAGCATCGTGAACAGCTCGCCGTAGGGGCTGCGCAGGCTGTGCCAGCTGGTGAACCGGAAGACGGGATCGAACATCTCCTGCCTGATCACGTGCGTGTAGGGGTCGAGGTGGTGCAGCCCGCCCAGGCGCGCGTATCCCAGGTAGTTGAACACGTCGGTGAGCTGCAGCGGCGGGCTGAGCAGGATGATCGCGTGCAGCGCGACGACGGCGATCGCGATCACGCGCATCGAGAACGTCCGCAGCGCGAGCAGCAGCACCGCGTAGGCGGCGAGCATCACCGCCAGCACCCCGGTGAAGACGAGTCCGAGCGTGTCCGGGTTGAGGATCACGCGCGTGGTGACCGCATGCAGCGGGCCTGCCTCCCAGTTGGGGAACGTGGTGCTCGAGCGGGGCACGAGGACTGACGGACCGGCGGTCGCCGACCCCACCACCGCCACGGTCGCGAGCACGATCAGCGCGAGCGCGATGCGCCCGGCGAGCGGACGCTCCCCGATGCGCGCCAGCCGCTCCACGCGCAGACGCGGCAGCGAGAGCCGGGCCTGGCCCGTGGTCACCGCCCCGACGTGCGCTCCGGTCCCGGTCGCCAGCACGGCGTCGCCCCCCGGGGCCTCGTGACGGCCCGCCGGGGCTGGGGTCTCCTCGAGCATTCGCTCAAGATAGTGCTCAAACAGGCGCTATTTGCGCCATACGCCCGGTTGCGATCCGGTTAGGCGACGTCTCGCGGGGCGCGGCCGCGGGGCGGCGAACCCCCACCCCGTGGCGCCGGCATCAGCGCCTGGACCTCCCGCGGGGTGAGCCGTCGAACGGCTCCGACCGACAGCCCGTCGAGCGCCAGGGGCCCGAGCGCGATCCGGCTCAGACGCCGGACGCGGTGGCCGACCGCCTCGCACATGCGCTTGACCTGGCGGTTGCGGCCCTCGTGGATGGTGAGCTCGATCCGGTTCTCCGCCCGATCGCCGACGCGGCGCACCCGCGCCGGGGCGGTGCGCCCGTCCTCCAACACGACACCGTCGCGCAGCGCCCGGATCGCGCGGTCAGAGATCGGCGGCCCCGCCAGCGTCGCCTGATAGACCCGCGGCACCTCGAAGCTCGGATGGGTGAGCCGGTGGGCGAGCTCGCCGTCGTTGGTGAGCAGCAGCAGTCCGGTCGTGTCGATGTCGAGCCGTCCGACCGGGTAGAGCCGCAGCTGGGTGTTGATGAGCGAGACGACCGTCGGCCGGCGTTGGGGGTCGTGCGCGGTCGAGACGACCCCGGCGGGCTTGTTGATCATGTAGACGACCCGTTGCGCGGTGGCCGTCACCGGCTGGCCGTCGACCTCGACGTGGTCGGTGTCCTGGACGTCCCGCGCGGGGTCGGTGATCAGCTCGCCGTTGACGCGCACCCGCTCGGCAACGATCAGCCCTTCGCTGGCGCGGCGTGAGGCCACCCCGGCGGTGGCGAGGAACTTTCCGAGACGCACGGTCTGGAGGATGCTTCCATAGTGGCCATGGATCTGGCCCTGCTGGAGCGCACCCTGGACGAACTCGGCGCCCCCGCCTACCGCGCGCGGCAGGTGTGGCGCTGGGCCGCGCAGGGGGTCGACGACTTCGGGCAGATGACCGACCTGCCGCTGGCGCTGCGCGACGCGCTCACCGAGCGGATCCCGTTCTCCTCGCTCACGGTCGCCGACGAGGCCCACTCCAGTGACGGGACGGTCAAGGCGCTGCTGCGCACCGCCGACGGACGCCCGGTCGAGGCGGTGCTCATGCGCTACCGCGACGGGCGGCGCTCGCTGTGCCTGTCCTCGCAGTCGGGGTGCCCGCTCACCTGCAGCTTCTGCGCCACCGGTCAGATGCGCTTCGGGCGCAACCTCACCGCCTCGGAGATCATCGACCAGGCCCTGCACTTTCGCCGTCTGGGCCCCGTCGACCACGCCGTGTTCATGGGCATGGGCGAGCCGATGATGAACCTCGACCACGTGCTGGCGGCGTGCGAGCGGCTGCCCGAGCTGGGCATCAGCCACCGCCACACGGCGATCTCGACCGTCGGCTGGATCCCGGGGATCGAGCGCCTCGCCGACCACCCGGCGCCGATCCGGCTCGCGCTCTCCCTGCACGCCGCCGACGAGGCGCTGCGCTCGGAGCTGATGCCGGTCAACGACCGCTACGCGCTGGCCGACGTGCTGGAGGCCTGCCGCGGCTACTACGCGCGCAAGCGGCGGATGGTGTTCGTCGAGTACGTGATGCTCGCGGGGGTCAACGACTCCCACGTCCAGGCCCGGCAGCTCGCCGAGGTGCTTGACCCGCGGATGTTCAAGGTCAACCTGATCCCGTTCAACCCGACCGACTCACCGTACGAGGGCTCAAGCCCCAAGGCGATCGACGCATTCGCCGCCGAGCTGGAGCGCCACGGCCTCGGGGCCACCGTCCGGCTCACCCGAGGGCGGGACATCGCCGCCGCCTGCGGTCAGCTCGCCGCACGCGGTGCCGGCTGAGCCGGCCGCCCTAAACGTCACGGGAGCCGCGAGTGAGCGCGTTGGTACACG
>CAZZYU010000085.1:0-14958 GCA_964658375.1 uncultured Acetobacteraceae bacterium
GGCCGCCGGCACGACGACGACGACCACGACCGCCGGCGCAACGACAGGCGCGACGACCTCGGGCCCGGCGCGGACCGGGGCGCTTGTGCTCTCGCCCTACGTGCGTGCGGGGACGACCGACCGCTCCGCGCTGACCCCGTATTCGGTGCTGCGTTCGCTCGAGGCGCTCTACGGCGTCACCGCGCTCGGGCACTCCAAGACCGCCGCCTCGTTTGACTCGCGGGTCTTCTCCGCGACCCGGCGCTAGCCGGCTGCCGAGCGCCGTCCGCGCCGACCACGAGATGGGAGATCAGATGACGAGGGGCTCGCTGGCAGAGCTCGCGGACGCGGTGACTCAGGTTCCGCTGGTCACCGGCGGCTCCACGCGCTTTGTCAACTTCGACTACGCGGCCAGCGCGCCCCCGCTGGCCAGCGTGCACGAAGCGGTGACCCGGACACTGGCGTCCTACGCGAGCATCCACCGCGGCCAGAGTTACCTCTCCCGGGTCAGCACCGCCGCCTACGAACGCGCGCGCGCCGTCATCGCCGGTGCGACGGGGGCGCGGCCCGATGACGTCGTCATCTTCACCCGCAACACGACCGATGCGCTCACGCTGCTCGCCGCAGCCGTCCCGGGACGGGTCGTGCACCTCGACATCGAGCATCACGCCAACCTGCTCCCGTGGCGCGGCGCCGACTGGGGGGTGGTCCGCGCTGCCGACACCCTGCAGGCAAGCCTCGGTGCGCTCGAGCGCGAGCTCCGTGACGCCCCGGCGGCGCTCCTCGCCGTCACCGGAGCCTCCAACGTGACCGGCGAATGCCCGCCGCTGGCCGAGCTCGCCCGGCTGGCCCACCGCCACGGGGCGCGTCTCGCAGTGGACGGCGCGCAGCTGGCGCCCCACCGGCCGGTGGACATCGCCGCGACCGGGATCGACTACCTGGCGTGCTCGGGGCACAAGCTCTACGCGCCCTACGGTGCCGGTGCCCTGATCGGCAGGCGCGACTGGCTGGATCGCACCCCGCCCCACCAGCCCGGCGGCGGCGCGGTCGTGAGCGTGTCGGTCGACGACGTGCAGTGGAAGACGGGCCCGGCCCGGCACGAGGGCGGGACGCCGAACCTCGTCGGCGCGGTGTCGCTGGGTGCCGCGTTTGAGGCGCTGCACGAGCTCGGCTTCGACGCGGTCCGCGGGCACGAGGGCGTGCTCTATGACCAGCTGCTGGCAGGTCTGGATCGTCTCGGCATCGACGTGCTGCGGATCTGGCCCGAGCACCCCGACAGGGTCGGCGTGGCCAGCTTCAACGTGCCCGGATACCGCGCCGACCTCGTGGCCGCCTTCCTCTCGGCCGAGCACGGAATCGGGGTCCGCGGCGGGAAGTTCTGCGCGCACCCGCTGCTGGCCCGGTTCGGCCTCCAGGACGACGGCGCCGTCCGGGCGAGCATCGGTCTGGGGACGAGCAGCGAGGACGTCGATGCGCTCCTGGGCGCGCTGGAGACGCTGCTGAGCGACGGACCGCTGTGGTCGTATGAGTCAGTCGACGGCTACCTGTCGCCCAGCCCGGATCCACGGCCTCTTCCGGGATAGCCGGGGGTGGGGGCGGGTAGCCCCCTGGTCATGCGGATCGCGATGATCGCCCACCACGTGGCTCCGACCGCCCCACCGTTCAGCGGTGGGATCGAGTCGATGACGTGGTCGCTGGCCGCCTGGCTGGCGGCTCGGGGCCACGAGGTCGACCTCTACGGACCGCCCGGGTCGGCGGTTCCGGGAGTGAGGGTTCACGAGCTGGATCTCCACGCACCGGTCAGCGATGTGGCGCGCCAGGACATCTCGATGCCGCCCGAGCGCTTCATGGACGCGCATTACGCCTATCAGAAGTTGATGCTGACGCTCGCCGCGTCGCGTGACCACTACGAGGTGATCCACAGCCACTCGTTGCACTACCTCCCGGTCGCGATGAGCCAGCTCGTGCCCGTGCCGACGGTCCAGACGCTGCACTGTCCGCCGACGCCGTGGCTGGAGTCGGCGCTGGCGCTGGCCCGGCGTCGCCGCCCGGCGCTGGTCGCCGTCTCCAGCGCGACCGCCGACGCCTGGGCGCCGACCGCGGAGGTGTCGACGGTCATCGGCAACGGCGTCGAGCTGTCGGCGTGGACCGTGGGCCCGGGCGGAGACGGGGTCTCGTGGAGTGGGCGAATCGTGCCTGAGAAGGCGCCCCATCTGGCGATCCGCGCGGCCGCGCTCGCAGGCCGGCGGATCCGGCTGGCCGGGCCGATCATCGACCGCCGGTACTGGAGCGACGAGGTCAAGCCGCTGCTCGGCCCCGGCAGCGAATATCTCGGGCACCTCGGCCGCGAGGCGTTGAACATGGTGGTCTCCCGCAGCGCCGTCCAGGTCGTCAGCCCGGTGTGGGACGAGCCGTTCGGCCTCGTCGCCGCCGAAGCGATGGCCTGCGGCACGCCGGTGGCCGCGTTTGCCCGCGGCGGCCTCGCGCAGCTGATCGCGGCTCCCGGCGGCGTCCTGGCCGACGGGGTTGACGCCGAGGCGATGGCGCGCGCGATCACGCTCGCCGCCCAACTTCCCCGCGCCGGGGTTCGCGCCTACGCTGAGCAGACGGTCAGCATCGACGCCATGGGGAAGGCGCACGAGGAGCTCTACCGACGGCTTCGTCATCGGCCCGAACGGCTGGCGCGCCGCCGTGACCACACGCGGGACGGCGACGAGCCCCCGCGCGCGGCACCGGTCCGATGACGGTCGGCTGGTACGTCCATCACCACGGTCGCGGCCACGTCAACCGGTTCCTCGCCGCGTCTGAGGTGATCGACGACGCCGTCGCCCTGTCCAGCGCGCCCCGTCCGGCCGGTCTCGATCCGGCACGGTGGGTCTCGCTCCCGCTCGACGCCCCCGCCGATCCCGACGCCGATCCCACCGCCGGCGGGGCGCTGCACTGGGTTCCGCGCGGTCACCCGGGACTACGGGCGCGGATGGCCGCCATCGCTCGCTGGATCGACGAGACCGATCCGCGCGCGTTCGTCGTGGACGTGTCGGTCGAGGTCGCCGTGCTGAGCCGTCTGCACGGCGTCCCCACGATCTGGGTCGCGCAACGCGGACGGCGCGCCGATCGCCCGCACCAGCTCGCCTACTCGGTCTGTGACGCGATCGTGGCGCCATGGTCGACGGCGGTCGCCGACCCCGAACCCTCGACCCTGCCACGCGACCGGACCCACTTCGTCGGCGCGTTGTCTCGCTTTGACGGCAGATCCCGACGGGCTCCCGGGGCGCACCCGACGGTGCTCGTCCTGCTGGGCGGCGGTGGCCACTGCGTCACCCCCGACCAGATCGCGTCCGCCGCCGCCGGAACGCCGGGGTGGGCCTGGACGGTCGCCGGCCTGCCCGACGCCGATGTCTCCGGCGTCGTCAATCACGGATCCGCCGGGGATGTCTGGGGGCTGCTCAACGATGCGGCCGTCGTCATCGGCAGCGCGGGCACGAACATCGTCTCCGAGACCGCCGCCGCCCGCCGCCCGCTCGTCGTCATCCCACAGGTCCGGCCGTTTGACGAGCAGAGCAGTCACGCCGCCGCCCTCGTCGCCGCCGGGCTCGCCGACAGTCGTCCAAGCTGGCCCGCGACCGAGGAGTGGCCGTCGATCCTGCGCCGCGCGAGCCAGTGGGATCCGACGCGATGGGAGCGGCTGCACGACGGCGGCGCGGCGCGACGACTGGCCGAGGTGGTGGACGGTCTGTCGTGCGAATCGGGGTAGGGACGATCCAGCGCGGACGGGTGACCGCGCTGCATCGCCAGGCGTGGGCGATCTCTCAGGGAGGTGACTGCGAACGCCACGTCGTCGTCTCCATGGACCTCGCGCCGCCGGTGGTCCCCGGCGCCGAGGTCATTCACCTCCCGGTGCCCGACGGGGACGCGCTCCCGCTGGCCGCGGCGCGCAACCGCGCGATCGCCGAGCTGGCCGATCTCGAGCTGATCGTGATGCTCGACGTCGACTGCATCCCGGACCCCGACCTGTTCGCGCGCTACGCCGATGCCGGCGCCGCCCGCCCGGACGGGCTGTTCATCGGCCCCGTCGCCTACCTCGCGCCGCTGCCGCCGCACCGGCGAGAGCTCAGCGACGAAGAGCGCCGGGTGGCGCGCGCCCGACCGACCAAACGCCGCTTTCCCACGGCGGGCATCGCCCCGGAGGCGCGCTATGAGCTGTTCTGGTCGCTGTCGTTCGCGCTCACCCCGGCGACCGCCCGGCGCATCGGCGGGTTTGACGAGGCCTACCGTGGCTACGGCGCCGAGGACACCGACTACGCGCTGCGCGCGCAGGCGGCCGGCGTCAGGCTGTGGACGGTCGCCGCCGCCTGGGCCTACCACCAGGACCACGGCTCCCACAGTCCGCCGACCGAGCACCTCGAATCGATCGTCGCCAACGCGCGGCGGTTTCGCGCCCGCTGGGGCTTCTGGCCGATGGGCGGCTGGCTTGAGCAGTTCGCGCAGGGGGGACTGATCGAGTGGGATCGAGCCGGCGAGCGTCTGGCCGTGACGCCGCCCGGTCCATGAGCCAGGGGCCCCCGAGGGGCCGCGCGGTCCTATGAATCGAGGGGCCGCTCGTCCCAGCCGCCCAGGTAGGCCTCCACGTCGGGCTCGTCGGGCAGACGCGTGAGCCAGTCGGCCGCCACCGCGAGCCCCGGGAACCCGGCGACGGCTCCCCAGCGCCGCACCCGCGCCCGATGGCGCGAGGAGCTGACGGTCAGCAGTGCGCCCCGGTGATCGCTCACCGTGCAGACGCCGACGCGGTCACCGGTGAAACGCTCGCAGACGGCTCTCAGCCCGCCGGATCTGATCCGGACCGGGGCGATGATCTCGATCTCCAGCCGGGTGCCGGTCAGCCGCGGGTCGCCGCGCCTCGGGCCCGCGACGACGCGGTCGTCGCCGGCGAACAGCGCCAGCAGGCGTGGCGCGACCAGGACCGTCGCCTCCGGCAGCGCCGCCAGCAGGGAGTCGACGCAGATGAACGCCGCGGATGCCGACACCGCCTCCGGGAGCCGGGCGACGATCTCCGCGCGCGCGGTCCGCAGGCCGTGGCCGCGTGAGCCGGCGACCGGGATCAGTCGCGCCAGCGTGATTGCCTCGGCGTTCTTGGCGGCCCGGCGATCGGTCTCGGGCCCCGGACGCGACGCCCAATCCGGGCCGTCGTGCCAGGCCACCGCCGTGGGCACGTGGGCGAGCAGCGCGCCGGCCTGCCAGGCCCGGTGGGCCCATTCCCAGTCCTCGCCGCCGTAGCGGTCGAAGTCCGCGGCAAACCCGCCGGTCTGGTCAAAGAACCACCGGGAGCAGCCCAGGACGGCGCTGATCACGAAGCGGTAGGAGCGATCGTCGGCGTCGAGCAGATCGCGGGTCTGCGCGTAGCCGTCGCGCAGCCACGTCGGCTCGGCGAGCTCGTGCGCCGGGCCGGCCTGCGCGACGGGGTCGCCGGTCGCCGCCGCACCGAGATCGGCGTGCCGGCGGCGTCCCACGGTGACCGCTTCGGGGGCGAGCGCCGGCAGCCGCGACAGCTGCCGGACGTAGTCGGGCTCCGGGGTGGTGTCGGCGTCCAGGAAGCACAGCACCTCGCCCCGGCTGCGGGCGACCCCGTGGTTGCGGGCCGCCCCGCGGCGGCCGGAGTGACCCGCCTCCCGAACCAGGAGGACGTCCTCGGGGAGCTCGGGAGGCTTCGGCGAGCCGTCGTCGACGACGACGATCTCGAGCCGGCGGCGCGGGTGGGTCTGACGCTCCAGCGCGGCGAGCGTCCGCGCGAGCTCCCGGGGCTGGCGATAGTGCACGATGATCACCGAGACGGTCGGGGGCGCGGCCGGCCAGTCGCCGTCGAGCTCATCCCACCGGTTGCCGGCCACCCATCGGCCCCCCGTGGGCGGGTTCACCAGCGCACCTGCGTCGTCCACCAGTCCACGTAGGCGTCTGAGACGTCCTGGAGATCGGGCGCCAGGACGGCGTCGTCGGCCAACCAGGTGGAGTCGCGATCGGCGAGCGCGCGTGTGATCGCGCCGGCCAGATCCTCGGCCGGGTAGCGGCGGACCGTTCCGGGCCGCAGGGCGTCGATCTCCCGGGCGTATCGCGAGTCGGCGACCAGCGGACGCCGGCCGGCGGTGATCCAGGTGCCGATCGATCCCGACGCGGAGATGTGGCGGTGGGCGGCGAGCGGCACCGCCGCCGCTCGACAGCGGGCGGTCAGCGCCGCGTCGTCGAGGTAGCCCGCGACCGAGAACCGGACGCCCAGCGCGTCGGCGCGCACGCGCAGCCGATCGGCGTCGCCGTCGTGCCCCGACGCGGTGGTGCCGAGCGCGACGACCGTTGGCGCGTCGTCGCCAGTGGTCCGCAGCGTCGCGACCGCCTCGATCGCGTCGAGGTGGCCCTTGCCGGGATAGATGAAGCCGAGCAGCGCCACCTCCCACCGGGTCCGCGGGCGCGCGGGCGCGCGAGCGCCGGCGCCCGGCATCACCGGGAGGGGGATGACGGTCGCCGAGCGCCCCGCACGCTCCCCGAGGACGTCGCCCAGCAGCGCGGCTTCGTGATGGCTGTTGCAGACGATCCCCCGACTCACCGCGGCCACCCGGCGGTAGCAGTCGGCGCGACGCGCGAGGTTGCGTGGACCGTCTGAGGACTGGGGGAGGTCGTGCAGGGTGACGGTGAGTGGGTCGTGGGCGGCGAGCGTCTCGATCCGCGCGGCGGCCGCCTCGGGGCTGTCGGCCCAGATGCGATCGGTGAAGTGGACGTGGACCGGTCCCGGCGCGACGGCCGCCCCGGGGGCCGGAGGCGCGTCGGCGACGAGTGCGCCGCAGCTGTGCGCCAGCTGTCGCGCGTAGCGGACGACGCCGTGCCGGGGGTCGCCACCGATGAGATGCAGGGGGCGGATCGCGTCGCTCACTCAGGCCAGGAGTCGACGGAGCGTCTCGCGGTGGCGCCGCAGGCCGGCGTCGACGACGTCGGGGTGCTGGGCGTACCACGCCAGGTGAGCCTCGCGGACGGCCGCGGGCTCGATCACGTGACCCTCGACGGTCCACGCGGGACGCGGGTCGTCGGGCAGCCCGAAGGCCGCGATCACCGCCGGGTGACGGGGAGCGTGGACGCCGGCGAGCAGTGGACGGGTCGACGGCGGCGGATCGGCGATCCCCAGCGTCCGGCAGATCCTACGCGAGAGTGTCTCTGACACCGGATTGCCCGGGTGGTTGATCGTCCGCATCTGCTCAAACGCGGGACGCCGGAACAGGTCTGAGACGACGACGGTCGCGTGGGCCTGCTCACGCGCGCACAGCTGGGCGATCGAGGCGGTGGCGATCGCGCGCACCGTCGCCACCTCGAGCTCGGGTGGCCCCGCACCGCGCGCGAGCAGTCCGCCCGCCTGCGCGAGCGTGAGCAGGTCGTGGTAGGGCACGAGCGGCGGCACCGCGGACGGCTCAGACGGCGGGCGCACGATCGCGTGAGTGGGGTAGAGCCCGGCGAAGCGGATGACGGGAACGCGGATCACGCGGACACCGGTCGGGCACTGCGCGATCAGCTGATCGGTGCCGAGCGGCAGTCCCCGATAGCCGGACCGCACCGGCTGTGAGATGAGCACGCGGGCGCGAGCGAGCAGACGCGCGAGGTGGGGGAGATCGGGCGCGCCCAGCTCATGCACCGGGGGGATGCGCACCGCTGCCAGTTCACCACCGTCGAGCAGCACCCGCAGCGACTCGGCCTGACAGTTGCCATGGACGATCGTCAGCGGCCGGTCGGTGGGAAGCGCCTGGAGCCCGTAGAAGGCCGCATAGTGGCGGGTGCGGCCGTCGGCGGCCGGGGTTTCGAGCACGCTCCCCACATATAGTCGCTGATCCTCGTGGTGGTGGCGCGCGCATGCTCAGACCGGTCCGGACTGCGGGTCGCATCTGTCCCCGCGGCTCATCCCTACATCGAACACCTCCAGTTGAGCGGGGCGGGGGTGACGGTCCTGCCCGATCCCGCGCCTCCGGGCGTTCGCGACGGTCGCTGGTGGCCGCCGGTGATGCTCACCGAGGCCTGGGTGGCCGGCCACGCCGACGCGTTTGACCTGATGCATCTGCACTTCGGCAGCGAGGCGCTGTCGACCCGCGAACTGGCCACGGTCCTGGACACGCTGCGTCGCACCCGGCGCCCGCTCGTCTGCACGATCCACGACATCTCCCATCCCCAGCTCGGCGACCAGCGCCGTCATCAGGAACACCTCACGCTGTTGATGGCGCACGCACATGAGATCGTGACCCTCACCGGCGCCGCCGCCGATGAGATCAGGCGCCGGTGGGGCCGGCGGGCCGAGGTGATCGCCCATCCCCACATGTACCCCCTCGAGACCCCGTTTCCGCGCACCTCGAGCCACGCCGAGCCGATGGTCGGCCTTGACCTGCGGGATCTGCGCCCCAACATCGACGGACTTGACGCCACCCGCACCCTGATCGACGCGGTCTGCGGGCTTCGCGCCCGGGGCACGGCGATCCGGGTCCGCGTCCAGCTCCGTGACCGCGTGCGTGACCCGTCAGCCGCGGCACAGCTGCGCGCCCTCTGCGCCCCGCTGGCCTGGGTGGAGCTGATCGAGGCCCCACGGCTCGGCGATGACGCGCTCGCTCGATCGCTGTGTGGGTTGGACGCCACCGTCCTGCCCTACGGTCATGGCACTCACTCCGGCTGGCTGGAGCTGTGCTGGGATCTCGGAATCCCGATCGTCGCTCCGGCGATCGGGCACCTCGGTGATCAACACGATGATCCCGACCATCTTCGGATCTACGACCCTGGCGACAGCGCCGCCCTCGCGGACGCGCTGGCCGATCTCCTCACCCGCACGCCGCTGCCGGCGGGATCACCGCAGCGGCTGCAGGCGCAGCGGACCCGGCGGCGACGGCGGTTCGCCGATCAGGAGGCGATCCGCGCCGCCCACCTGAAGGTCTACCGCCGCGCGCTGGAGAGGGAGCGACGCCGCCGGCTGAGAACTCAACAGCCTGTAGCAGCAGCTGGTACACTGCGTTGAGCATATTGCCGTCGGGACGTGCAGCGGCGAGATGCGTCATGGCGCCGGTCTGACCGATCCGCTCTTCGGGGCGGGCGGTCCCCTGGCCACGAGCGACCCTTGTCGAAAGGAGACCCATGCGTCGCGCCGACCACGATGAATTGCCGTCGTCAGGTGACGTCGGGGTGCGGGTCGTCGAGCACGGCACCACGATCAGCGTCGCCCTCGAGGGTGAGCTGGACCTCCGGGCGCGACACCCGGTGAAACGCGCGCTCACCGACGCGTTCGCACGCTCACCCGAGCGCGTGGTGCTCGATCTCAGCCGGCTGACGTTCATGGACAGCACCGCTGTCCACGTCGCCATCGATGCGGATGAGCTCGCCGGGGCACAGGGAATCCAGCTGGTCCTGATTCCGGCATCGCCACCGCTTCAGCGGATCTTCGGTTTCACCGAGCTGGGGGAGGGGCTTGCGTTCACGGCGTCGCTCGAGCTCGCTCCTCGAGGTTTGCAGGAAGCGTGAAACGGCTGTCGGTTGGCGTCTGTCGGTAGGGCCGGCTGGTGAGGAGCGCGGCTCGTCTGATCGACGTCGCGGTCCCCGATCAGCCCACCGGAGTCGTGCTCGTCCTTCACGGTGGGGCAAGCCGGGGGCGGCCGATGCGTGTCAGCCCGGCACAGCTGTCAGTGCTGCGGATGATTCCGGTCGCGTCGCGGATCGTCCGCGCCTCGGCCGGCCGCCTGGCGGTCCTGCGCCTGCTCAACACGCGGCGCGGATGGGACACCGAGCACACGCCGGTGCAGGACGTGGAGTGGGCACTGGCCGAGACGGCGCAGCGGCTCGGGCCCGAGTTGCCGGTCTGCCTCGTCGGCCACTCGCTCGGCGGTCGGGCGGCGCTGCTCGCGGCTGGGCAGCCGCGGGTGCGCGGCGTCGTCGCCCTCGCGCCATGGGTCTATGAGACCGACGCCGCCGCGGACGTGCGCGACACCCCGGTCGTCATCATCCATGGCGACGCCGACCGGATCGCCAGCCCCGAGCGCTCCGAGCAGGTCGCGCGACGGCTCGCCCGGACGACCCCGGTCGCCTATGTCAGCGTCGCCGGCGGAACCCACGCGATGCTCGGACATCGCGACGCCTTCGACGGACTGGCGGCTCGCTGTTGCGCCTGGATGCTGCTCGGCGACGTGCAGGGGGCGATCGTGACGCGGATCGCCGCCGGCGACACCTGGCTGGAGGCCTGAGACCCGATCAGGTCGAGGGTCTCCGTCGCCGTGGGTCGGACCTACGGGGTGAAGACCACCTTGATCATTCCGAGCTCCTTCTTCTGGAAGTGCTCGTAGGCGTCGGGGGCCTCGCTGAGCGGGAGATGATGCGTCGCGAAGTCATCGACACCCAGCGGGTCCTCGTCGGTCAGCAGCGGCAGCAGGTCGCCGATCCACGCCTTGACGTTGGCCTGGCCCTGCCGGATCTGCAGCTGTTTGTCGAAGATCTGAAGGGTCGGCAGCGGGTCGGCCGCGCCTCCGTAGACGCCGCTGAGTGAGATCGTCCCGCCGCGGCGCACGATCTCGATCGCCGAGTACAGCGCCGCGAGCTTGGAGACGCCGATGTTCTGCATCATCGTCTGGGCGACCTTGTCGGGGAGCAGACCCGTGATCTTGTGCGCGAACCCCGCCGCCGGAGATCCGTGGGCCTCCATGCCGACGGCATCGATCACGCTGTCCGGGCCCCGGCCGTCGGTCATCTCCCGGATCGCGCCGGGCAGGTCGTCCTGGTTGCTGAGGTCAAGCACCTCGATGCCGCGGCGGCGGACCCGTTGCAGCCGTTCGGGCACGAGGTCGACGCCGATGACGCGGTAGCCCCGGTGGGTCGCGATTCGCGCGGCCATGTCCCCGATCGGGCCGAGCCCGAGCACGACGAGGGTCCCGCCGTCGGGCACGGCGGCGTACTGGACGCCCTGCCAGGCGGTGGGCAGCACGTCGGAGAGGAACAGGAAGCGGTCGTCGGGCGGACCGTCGGGAACCTTGATCGGCAGGAAGTTGCCGAACGGGACGCGCAGGAACTCAGCCTGACCGCCCGGCACCTGGCCGTAGAGCTTGGTGTAGCCGAACAGCGACGCGCCGGTTCCGAACTCGTGGACCTGCGTGGTCTCGCACTGCGAGTGCAGGTCATGTCCGCACATCCAGCAGTCGCCGCAGGAGACGTTGAACGGGATCACGACGCGGTCGCCGACCGCCACCTGGGTCACATCGCGACCGACCTCCTCCACGACCCCCATCGGCTCGTGTCCCAGCACGTCTCCGGCGTCGAGGTACGGCGCCAGCACGGTGTAGAGGTGCAGATCGGAGCCGCACAGCCCCGTCGAGGTGATGCGCACGATGATGTCTGTCGGTTCCTGGATCGAGGGGTCGGGGACGTCGGTGACGCGCACGTCGCTGACGCCCTGCCACGTGAGAGCTTTCATGGTGTCGCGGTACCCCGGTGGGCGTCGGCGAATAACCGAGTTCTGTCGGCCCGGGTGCCGCCGCTCGCGCGATTACGGGCGGCGGCCGAGACCGGTCAGGAACTCGCGCATCCGTAGTGGTCCGCTGGCGGCGTGATTCAGCGGCGGCGTCGGCCCGTCGGCGGACTCTCGCATCCCCGTCATCAACTCCGCCAGCGCGGCGGTGGCGGTGCGCCGGGGCACCCATCCCAGCTCCGCGGTCGCCCGCTCGGTGCTCATCAGCGGGACCCCGAGGGCCATGTCAAGCCAGCCCGGCTCGCTGGGCTGCAGGCGCAGATGAAACGAGGCCGAGGCCAGACCGCGCGCGACCGACGCGGGAACCGGGAGCGGACGAGCGCCCAGCAGCGCCGCGATCTCCTCGGCTCCGATGACCGGCTCGGCGGCGATGTTGAACGCCCCGCTGACATCGGAGACGACGGCGCGCCGGTAGGCGTCGGCGACGTCGTCGGAGTGCACCGCCTGAACGCGCAGCCCGGGAATCGCCGGGGAGACCGGCGCCAGGCGGGCCTGCAGGAGCCGACCTGGCAGCAACGGGCCGACGAACAGCCGTCGGATCTCGGTCGCGGCGGAGCGCTGGAAGATCAACCCGGGCCGCAGGCGCACGATCCGCAGCGACGGCCGCTGCACCGCGAGCAGGTCAAGCTCGCGCTCGACCTCGGCCTTCTGTCGCGAATAGAACGAGGAGGCGATCCCCTCCGTCGGCCACGACTCGTCGATCCGCCGGTCCTTCGGGCCCGCCGAATAGGCGCCGACCGACGACGCGTAGATCAGCGACGGCACCCCCGCGGCGACGACCGCGGCGAACACGCGTCGACTGCCCTCGACGTTGACCTGGTGGGTCAGGCCCTCGTCGCGGCCGGGTTGGATGAGCCACGCCAGATGGATGACGGCGTCGGCCCCCGCGAAGATCGACGCGAGCTCGTCGGTGGCGACGTCGGCCGCCACGAAGCGGGCCCTGGGTAGCGGATCGTCGGGTGCGCGGCGGGCGATCCCGACAACCTCATCGACGGCCGCGTCGGCGGCGAGCGCGCGCAGGACGCTTGTCCCCACGTTGCCGGTCGCCCCGGTGACCACCACTTTCATGAGATGCGCAGGGTGTCCTGCAGACTGGTCGACGCGAGGTGGTCGCGCAGATGGGCGACGGAGTCAAAGACGATCGTCGCTCCCGCCTCGGTGAGCTCCTGCTCGGAGAAGCCGCCGGTGAGCACCCCGATGCTGGCCACCTCGGCCTTGGTCGCGGCCTCGCAGTCCCAGGTGCTGTCGCCGACCATCACCGCGGGTCCTCCGCCGGCCTTGTCGATGGCGGCGCGCACGATGTCGGGTTCGGGCTTGGTGGCCTGAACCTCGGCGGACGTGGTGTACCCGTCGATCAGCTCCCGGGCGTCGAGCAGGTCGATGTAGTGCTCGGCCTCCTCCTCCTCAGCCGAGCTGGCGAGGATCATCGAGTGGCCGGCCCGTTTGAGATCGCGCAGCAGCTCGTGGGCCTCCTTCATCGGCTCGACCTCGTCCATCATCTCGTGATAGAGCGCGCCATGGTCGTCGCGCAGCGTCTCGCCCAGGTCCTCATCGACGCGCTCGCCGGCGAGCAGCTTCACGATCCGGTCGCTGCCGATCCCGATCGCCCGATGGATCTGCCAGACCGGCAGCACGAGCCCCTGCCGGCGAAAAGCGCGATACCACGCCAGTGCATGCTGGTAGTTGGTGTCCACGAGGGTTCCGTCGATGTCGAAGATGACTGCGAGAGGCATACGGTCCGATCCACAGAGGGGAGCCCCGCGACTGCGTGGCTCGTTCTCTGCTGCCCGCCGCGCGCTCGGACTAACCGAACGCGGGCGTCGCTCCGTGACGATGTCGGGGTCCTGTCGATCCCTGACGAGCGCGTCCGCGCTCACGTTCGCACCGTTGGTGGTCGATATGAACGCGGTGTCCCGGTTTTCGCATTCGGATTCTCCGGAGCGCCCTGACGTGTGTGACGTCGCGCCCGAGGTGTGGCTGCGCAACCGCCGGCGAACGCGCGCCTGGGCAGCGATCTCCGCGGCGTGGGGGGTCATCTTCGCGTGCCTGGTCCTGATGCCCGGTCGTCTGCCCGCCCACGGTGGAGCGGGGGTGACCGTCGTGCTGATCATGGTGTATGTCGGGATCGGAGCGGTCGGCGTGGGGCTCGCCTGTCGCATCGCGCGAGCAGGCGTGAGGATCGGGCCGGATGCGATCGTCGTCCGCGGCCCGTTCAGGTCTCGCTCAATCGCGCTTGTCGATGCCGGACGGTTTGTTCCCGGGCTGCAGGGCCGCGGAGGCAATGGCGTCCCGTGCCCGATGCTCGTGCGGGAGGGTTGCGCGGTCGCCGGTGTCTGGGCGTTGGGTCGGCGCAACGTCTGGTTTCGCTACCAGCGCATGTGCGCGGAACTGCAGCCGCTCTGCGACGAGCTCAACGAGCTCGTCGACGCGCTGGGGCGACCGGCTCGACCCGAGCCGCTGAAATGACGTCCTCCGTCCCCGGTCAGCCTCGCGCGATGGGCGACCCCGGCGCCCGCGCCCGTGTTCGCGTTCGTCGCGATTCGGATCGCTTGACGGAGCGGTTTCGCCGCTACAGGATCCTCCTCGATGGGGTGGGCGTCGGCGCGGTCAAGCACGGCGAGACGGTCTCCGTCGAGACCGAGGCCGGTCATCACCGCCTCCAGGTGGCGATCGACTGGGGCCAGAGCCTTCCCGTCGAGCTTGAGCTCGGGGCCGGCGACGAGGTCGAGGTCCAGTGTTGGGCCAACGCCAGCCCGTTCACCGCCTTGTACTGGAGCACCCTCGGCCGCCGGCGCTACCTCGGTCTTCGTGTCTGCCCGCCGATCTCGGCTGGCGGCATCGGCGACGACTGATCAGACGGGTCGGTCTCGCGGTGTGGCATCGCGGTCGTGCGCCGTGGCCGTGGCCGACTCTAAAAGTTGAAGACCTCGTGAACGTGCAGGTAGGCGTCGTGCACCACGATGCCGGTGATGCCCTCCGCGCGTGCCCGCTGCTTTGCGAAATACTGCGCCTCGTTGGCCGTGAGGTGGTCTGAGAGCGCCCGCTTGCCGTGCTCGTAGCACACGGCCCAGCGGCCGCCGGCGGTGGGCTCGACATGAATCTCACGAGCAGGACGAGTATCGGTTGGCGCCAACTCAGCCTCACGCGCAGCGTCGTCGTGGGCGTTCAGGACGGGCTCTGCGGCAGGACGTGTCATGGACTCGGGCTCCTCAAGCGAAGGGCGATTCGGCACCTGCGGTGGTGACGCGCCGGCCGAGTCCATGGAGCCGGTGAGACCTGCCTTCGCCGAGGATCGAGGCGAACCTGACCCGGATGCTACTCCTCCTGATCGATCCGCAGATGCCGAAGCGGGTCGCCGCTGTTCGCCGTCATCGTCACGCGTGGGGTCGGCGCGCCCCCGTTGCGCGAGTGGGACTTTTCATCCCACGGGCCACCCGGAATCCGCGCGTCGGGACATCTCGGCG
>CAZZYU010000086.1:0-14836 GCA_964658375.1 uncultured Acetobacteraceae bacterium
AAGCCCTCGCACGGACTCGAACCGTGGACCCCTTCCTTACCATGGAAGTGCTCTACCAGCTGAGCTACGAGGGCGCTGGTCATCAGCCTACCGAGTCACGAACGGGGTGGCCGGTCAGACGAGACGGCGTGAGGCCGCCGGCGCGGACGGCGACGACCGCTAGGCTCGGTCGGTGAGCTCGGAGCGCGAGGATCCGCCCCGGGAGGCAGGGAAGCTTCCCACCGGTCGCGTCGCCCGGACGGCTCGCGTCGGGAGCCTCGTGACCGGCCAGGGCCTGCGCTGGGCGGGGATGCGGACCGCCAACCGGGTACGGACGCCGGAGCGAGCCGCCGCCGCGCGCGGCGAGCGAACCGCAGCGCTCGTCGATCAGCTCGTCGACCAGCTCGGGCAGATGCGCGGCGCGGCGATGAAGGTCGGGCAGATGCTCTCGATGATCGAGTTCGAGGGTGTGGCCGAGGACGAGCGCGAGCGGCTGCAGGGCCGGCTTGCGGCGCTGCGCGACGACGTCGCGCCGGTGAAGTTCGCCGACCTGGAGAAGCTGCTGCGCCGGGAGCTCGGCGGCCGGCTGAGCGGCGTGTTCTCGGACTTCGACGAGCGGGCGTTCGCCGCGGCCTCCGTCGGTCAGGTCCATCGCGCCACCACGCTGGACGGCGAGGCGGTGGTCGTCAAGGTGCAGTACCCCGGCGTCGCCGAGAGCGTCGAGACCGACCTACGCAACGCCGGTCTGCTGCTGCCGCTGATCAAGCGGCTCGCGCCCGGCCTGGACGGCCGCGCGATGCTGGCCGAGCTGCGGGAGCGCGTCGGGGAAGAGCTGGATTACGAGCTGGAGGCCCAGAACCAGCGCCGCATCGAGCGCCTCATGCGCGGGCATCCGTTCGTCCGGGTCCCGCGGGTGCGGACCGATCTCTGCACTCGCCGGGTGCTCATCTCCGAGTACGTCGAGGGGGAGGGCTTTGAGACCGTGCGCCGCCTCGACGAGGCGCAGCGCGACCGCTACGGCGAGATCGTCTTCCGGTTCTTCTTCGGGCTGCTGTATCGCGATCAGATCGCGCTGGGTGATCCCCATCCCGGCAACTATCTGCTCTGCGGCGACGGGCGGGTGTGCTTCCTGGACTACGGGCTGCTGCGCGACGTCGACGACGCTCGGGTGTCCGGCGAGCGGGCGATCGCCCGTGCCGTCGACCAGCGTGACGCGCCGGCGATCAAGGACGCGCTCATCGTCGGCGGCTACCTCCCCGCGACGCGAGCCGACGCCGTCGATGCCGAGACCGCTCTGTGGCTGATGCGCATGGCGACCAGGTGGTACGCGGTTCCCGGGTGGCACCGCTTCTCGCCCGACGGGGCAGGGCGCCCCCCGCGGCACGACGTTCCAGACGCCGGGCAGCGAGCCGAGATCAAGCAGCAGGTCAACCAGTTCACCGTGCCCGCGGACGCCGTCCTGCTGCGCCGGATGCACGGCATGGTCGCCGTCGTCCTGCAGCAGCTGCGGGCGGGGGCCGACTGGGGCGCGATCGCCGCCGAGTACCTGCACGATGCGCCGGCCGCCACCCCGCTGGGCGAGGCGGAGGCCGGGTTTCTCGCCACGCGCGGGCCGCGCAGCGGAATCGGCGCCTAGGCCGACACCGGCGCGGTCCGACACACGGGGTCGTCCGACAGACCGGCGTCGAGCGACGAGTGGCGGGGGCAGGATTCGAACCTGCGAAGGCAGAGCCGCGCGGTTTACAGCCGCGTCCCTTTGACCGCTCAGGAACCCCGCCGGGGGCCGGTGAGTCTAGCGTCGGCCACCCGCCGCAGTTCTTTCGTCGCGGAGCCTGCCGGTCAGGAGGCGTCGCGCAGCCGCTGGGCTTCGGGCAGCGCCTCGAGCTTCTTCAGCGTGTGGTTCTCGATCTGCCGGATGCGCTCGCGCGTGACGTTGAACGCCCGCCCGACCTCCTCCAGCGTGTAGGGCCGATCCCCGCTCAGCCCGAAACGCATCTCGATCACCTCACGCTCGCGCTGGGGTAGCGCGGCCAGGACGCGACGCAGGTTCTCCCGCCGCAGCCGCTCGGCGGCCATCTCAAACGGCGATTCCGCCGTCTGGTCCTCGACGAAGTCCCCCAGCGAGGAGTCGTCCTCCTCCCCCACCGGCTTCTCCAGCGAGACCGGCTGCTGGGCCATGCGCAGCACGTCTCGGACCTCACGCACCGAGCATTCGAGCTCGCGGGCGATCTCCTCGGGCGTGGGCTCGCGACCGAGCTGCTGAACGAGCTGCCGCTCGACGTGGATGACCTTGTTGAGCTTCTCCACCATGTGGACCGGGATGCGGATCGTGCGTCCCTTGTCGGCGATCGCCCGGGTGACCGCCTGGCGGATCCACCACGTGGCGTAGGTGGAGAACTTGTAGCCGCGCCGGTAGTCGAACTTCTCGACGGCACGGATCAGGCCCATGGAGCCCTCCTGGATCAGGTCCAGGAAGGTCAACCCGCGGCCCAGGTAGGACTTGGCGATCGAGACGACGAGGCGCAGATTGGCCTCGATCATGTGCTGCTTGGCGACCATGTCGCCGCGCTCGATCCGCCGGGCGAGTGCGACCTCCTGCTCGGCGGTGAGCAGGCTGACCCGACCGATCGCCCGCAGGTACAGCCGCAGCGAGTCCAGTGACGGCTCGACGGTGAGGTCAACCTCGACGCGCCGGCGCGGCTCGGGCCCCGCGTCACCATCGTCCTCGGCCGAGCGGCGCCCGGCGTTGGCCTCGACGCTTGAGCCCTCGGACTTGGCCAGCCGGCCGTCGCTCCCGACGACGACGATCCCGTGCTCCTCCAGATAGACGTGGAGCTCCTGCACCTGTTCCTTGGTGACCTCGACCTCCTCCAGGCAGGCCTCCAGGTCGGCGAAGGGCATGAAGCCACGCTCCCGGGCCTCGGCGATCAACGGCTGCAGCTCGTCCAGCTCCGCGATCGGGGTCTCGTCGCTCAGCAGAGCGATCCGGTCAACAGCGCTCACAGACCCTGTGCTCCCTCGGTCTGAAGTTCGAGACCGTCCCCGGCACGGGGCCGGGGACGCTCTCCCTCTCTCACTCCTCGTAACGCTTGCTACGTGTCCGAGTGATACCACAAAAGCTCATCGTCTGACAGCGCCAGCGGGCGGGCGACCTGGCTCCTCTACCCTGTGTGGACAGATGACCGACTCACCGATCTCAGCGACCGCCCTGGTCGACGTCCAGGCGCGGCCGCCGGGCCTGGCGCTCAGCCTCTCCCGCGTCGGAGTCACCGGCGTCGAGAAGGTCATCCACATGCGCACGGCCGGCGGTGAGCAGCTGTTCTCGGCTCGCTTCGAGTGCGTGATCGAGCTGGGCTCCAATCAGAAGGGCGCCCACATGTCGCGCTTCGAGGAGGTCGTCAACGAGTCGATCGGCGAGGTCGTGCTCGGCGATTCCGCGTTCAAGGTCGAGATCCTCGCCGAGCGCATCGCCCAGCTCGTCCGTGACCGCCAGGGCGCCCGCCGGGCCGAGGTCCGCGTCGAGGCCCGCTTCCCCGAGCACAAGCCGGCCCCCGTCTCCGGCATCAACACCCAGGAGATCTACACCCTGCACGGGGTTGCGATGGCCACCGAGCTCGGCACCCGACGCGTGACCGGGGTCACCGCTCAGGGGATGACCGCCTGCCCCTGCGCCCAGGAGCTGGTGGCCGGCGTCGCGCGCGAGCGCCTGACAGATCAGGGGTTCGACGCCGGCGACATCGAGCGGATCCTCGAGGCCGTGCCCGTTGCCACCCATAACCAGCGGGGACTCGGCACGCTGTACATCGGCTGTCCCGAGAACTGCGAGCAGGAGATCGACGCCCATACGCTGCTGACGATCGTCGAGGAGTCGATGTCCTCGGAGATCTATGAGCTGATGAAGCGCAGTGACGAGGGCCATGTCGTCGAGAAGGCCCACCGCCGCCCACGGTTTGTCGAGGACTGCGTGCGGGAGATGGTGCGCGGCGTGATCGACGCGTTTCCGGACCTGGCCGGCGACGCGTTCGTCTCCGCCCGTCAGGTCAACCTGGAGACGATCCACCAGCACAACGTCGTCGCTGAGCGGTTCGGCACCCTGGGCGAGATCCGCGACGAGCTCGCCGGGGCGCCGCCGGCCACGCACAGCACGTTAGAGGCCTGGCTCGGCGCCTCCGCCCGCCCGGGTGGCGCGGCCGCCTGAGGCCCCGGCGGGGGCTTCCGCCGCGACGCCCGCTCGCTTCTCGGCGGCCAGCCCGGACAGCCGCCGCCGCAGCCCGAAGAAGTAGTCGGCCCCTGAGAGCACGGTCACCGCGACCGTGACGTAGACGAGCACCGCAACGGCCACCGGTCGCGGCTGAAAGGCGATCAGGCAGAACACCGTCAGCACCTGGGTCGCGGTCTTCAGCTTGCCCAGCGGACTGGCCGGGATGACGATCCCCTGCTGGGTCCCGATGCTCGCGCGCAGGACGGTCACGGCGAACTCACGGGCGATGATCACCATCGCCACCCACGCCTCCAGGCGGTTGACCGAGACGAGCACGACGAGGGCAGCGATGATCAGCAGCTTGTCGGCGATCGGGTCCATCAGCTTGCCGAAGTTCGTGACCGAGTTGCGCGAACGCGCCAGGTGGCCGTCGACCGCGTCGGTCACCGAGGCCATGGCGAACACGATGGCGGCCAGCAGGTCGCCCGCGCCGGTCTTCTCCAGCAGCGCCACCACCAGGACCGGCACGAGCAGGATCCGGACGACGGTCAGAACATTGGGCACGTTGAGAGGGACCATCGCGCCATCAACGCTAACGGGTGGCGCAAGATCCCTCGCACCGCGCATTTCACGCGCCCCCGCCACCCGACCCCGCCCATACACTCCGCCACGATGAACCGACCGCGAGGACCGTCGCAATGATCGACGCGGCGGCGGTGATCGCGGCGCTGCGCGAGACCGACGCGCGCAGCGGCGGATCGCGGGTGGCCTGGACCGAGGCGTGGGCGCGGGAGCGCGAGCAGCTTGATGCGCTGGCCGTCGCGATCAGCCCCCAGGTCCTGATCGAACGTGACGCGTTCGCCAACACCTGGTACGTGCTCCCCGGGGCCGGCGAGGAGACCGTGCTGATCGGCAGCCACAGCGACTGCGTGCCGGGGGGCGGCTGGCTGGACGGCATCCTCGGCGTGCACGCCGGTCTCGGGGTGCTTGCCGCCGTCGCCGGACGCCCGCGCGAGGAGCGCCCGCGGACGTTGGCCGTCGTCGACTGGGCCGATGAGGAGGGGACCCGCTTTGACCGGTCACTGCTGGGGTCCTCGGCGGCCACCGCCGCCCTGACCGGCGAGGAGCTCGACGGACTGACCGCGCAGGACGGCGTGCCCGCGCGCGAGGTCATCGACGGCCATGGCTTTGACGCCGCCGCGCTCGGCGCACCGACCCCGCGACTGGCACAGGTGTGCGCGGCCGTCGAGCTGCACATCGAGCAGGGTCCGACGCTGGAGCGCGCCGGACGAGCGGTCGCCGCCGTCGCCGGGTGCCTGGGCGTGCGTCGCAGCCGCGTCGCGTTTCACGGGACCGCCGGCCACGCCGGCTCGGTGGCGATGGCCGCTCGCGCCGACCCGGTCGCCGACGCGGCACGCTTCATCTCCGAGCTGTTCACCGAGGCCGAGCGCCACGATGGGCTGGCCACGGTCGGTCGTCTGCGGGCCACGCCGGAGATCGTCAGCGCGGTCCCGGCCGACTGCCGGCTGAGCCTCGATCTGCGCCACGCCGACCCCGCGTCGCTGGCCCGTCTGGAGGACCGCGCCCACGCGCTGCTGGAGCGGGCCCGCTGCGAGATCGAGCATGTCTCGGTGTACCGCGATGAGCCGGTCCGGTTCGACCCCGTCCTGGTCGAGGCGGCCGCCCGCGTGGCCGGCGGCGGAGCCCCGGTGTACTCGGGTCCCCAGCACGACAGCGCCGCCCTGGCCCGCGCGGGGATCCCGACCGCGATGCTGTTCACCGCGTCGACCGCCGGCATCAGTCACGCCCGCGGCGAGGACACGCCGGAAGCCGACCTGGCCGCTGGGATCGTCGCGCTTGACCGACTCGTCGGCGAGCTGCTGCACGCCGGCGGCGGGCGGTAGGGATATGCGGGCGATCGTTCTGGAGGCGCCGGGCCGGCCGTTGCAGGCGGTCACCGTGCCGGATCCCGAGCCCGGCCCCGGCCAGCTGCGGATCCGGATCTCGGCCTGCGCGGTGTGCCGCACCGACCTGCATCTGCGCGACGGCGAGATCGACGCCCCCCGGCTCCCGGTGATCCTCGGCCACCAGATCGTCGGGGTCAGCGACGACGGCCGCCGGGTCGGCGTCCCGTGGCTGGGGTGGACCGACGGCGAATGCCGCTACTGCACCAGCGGGCGGGAGAACCTGTGCCGGCACGCGCGCTTCACCGGCCGGGACATCGACGGCGGCTTTGCCCAGTACACGGTCGCCGACGAGCGCTTCTGCCTCGACATCCCCGAGGGGATCTCCGACGTACAGGCCGCGCCGCTGCTGTGCGGCGGGCTGATCGGCTACCGCGCCTACCGCATGGCCGGCGACGCCCCGCGCCTGGGCCTGTACGGGTTCGGCTCGGCCGCCCACCAGATCTGCCAGGTCGCCGTCCACGAGGGTCGCGAGGTCTACGCCTTCACCCGCGCGGGGGACGCCCGCGCCCAGGCGTTCGCTCGAGAGCTCGGCGCCACCTGGGCCGGCGCCAGCGATGAGCGCCCACCGCAGGAGCTCGACGGCGCGATCATCTTCGCCTCGGCGGGCGCGCTCGTCCCGGCCGCACTGGGCGCGCTGGCGCCCGGGGGCACCGTCGTGTGCGCCGGGATCCACATGTCCGACATCCCGTCATTCCCCTACGAGGACCTGTGGCACGAGCGCACGATCCGCTCGGTGGCCAACCTGACCCGCGAGGACGGCCGCGCGTTCCTGGCGCTCGCGCCGCAGGTCCCCGTCCGCACGACGGTGACCACCTACCCGCTCGCCGAGGCCGAGCGAGCGCTCGGTGATCTGCGCAGGGGTGCGTTCAGCGGCTCCGCGGTGCTCACGGTGTGAACGATGCGCCGGCCGCCCGCTTGGCGGCCGCATCGAGCGCGTGCACCGCGCCCGCCTCCAGCCGCAGCGCTCCGGCGGCGACGTTCTCCTCGAGGTGGTTGACGTTCGCGGTCCCCGGGATGAGCAGGACGTTCCGAGCGTGGGCGAGCAGCCAGGCCAGTGCGACCTGGGACGGGGTGGCCTCGTGGGTCCGGGCGGCGGCGATCACCGCCGGGTGGTCGGTGACGCTGGCGATCTGAGCGAACGCCGATCCGAGGGGGAAGAACGGCACCCAGGCGATGCCCTCGGCCGCGCACAGCGCCAGCAGCGGCTCGCCGCCACGGTCGAGCAGGCTGTAGGCGTTCTGCACACAGGCGATCCCGACGGGCAGCGCCTGGCGCAGCTGCCCGACGGTGACGTTGCTGAGGCCGATTGCGTCGATCTTGCCCTCGTCGCACAACGTCCTCAGCTCGGCCAGCTGGCTGTCGAGGTCGACCAGCTGATCGCCCTCGGCGAGGATCCCGGGGGGTCGGTCGAGCCGGCGCAGGTTGACCACGTCCAGACGCTCGACCCCGAGGCTGCGCAGATTGGCCTCCACCCCGGCGCGCAACTGCTCGGGGCGCTGGGCGGCGGTCAGCCGGCCCGCCTCGTCCTCCCGCGCGCCGACCTTGGTGGACAGGACAAGGTCGGCGGCGTAGGGCGCCAGGGCGGATCGGATCAGCTCGTTGACCTTCCCCGCACCGTAGAAATCGGCGGTGTCGAAGTGGTTGACCCCGAGCCCCACCGCCCGCCGGAGCACGGCGATCGCGTCCGGCCGGCTCGGTGCCGCGCGGCCCCCGGGACCGCTGAGCTGCATCGCTCCGAAGCCGATCCGGGCCACCGTTCGCTCACCCAGCTCATAGGTGCCACCCGGCGGCGAGGTCTGCGTCGATGACATGCCATTGCTCCTCTCCGGCCATCACAGGGGGCCGATCGCGTGCGTAACCGGAGGGTAGCTCCGCTTGGTGGCGAAGGAACGACGTGCATATCGACCCACTCGTCGGCGGCCTGGCGTGCGTTGGGTGAAAAGGGAACTCCGAGTGCCGAACCGTCCCGCTCGTCCCCCCGCGGGCCACGAGTGGGACGAAATGCGCGGGCGGGAGGCACCGGGGCGCCCGGCGCGCCAGCCAGGAGCCGCGCCCGCTAACGTCAGCGCAATGCCTCTCGTCCCCATGGTCATCGAGCGCACCGCCCGCGGCGAGCGCGAGTTCGACATCTACAGCCGGCTGCTCAACGAGCGCATCATCTTCATCGGCAGCCCGATCGACGACATGATCGCCAACCTCGTCGTCGCCCAGCTGCTGCACCTGGAGTCCTCAGACCCAGACAAGGACATCTCGATCTACATCAACTCCCCGGGCGGATCGATCTACTCCGGGCTGGCGATCTACGACACGATGCAGTTCATCAAGCCGCAGTGTCAGACGATCTGCGTCGGGATCGCGATGTCGATGGGTTCGCTGCTGCTCGCCGGCGGGGCCAAGGGCAAGCGTTTCTCGCTGCCCAACAGCCGGATCCTGATCCACCAGCCCTCGGCGGGCTTCGAGGGTCAGTCGACCGACATCGAGATCCATGCGCGTGAGATCCTCAGCATCCGCAAGCGCACCGACGAGATCTACGCCCACCACACCGGGCAGACCGAGGAGCAGGTCCACTCAGACATGGAGCGCGACCGCTTCTTCAAGCCCGATGAGGCCGTCGCGTACGGGCTCATCGACAAGGTCATCTACACCCACTAGTTTTTTGGGAGGGCCCGCTGGCGCGGGCCCCGTGATCTGGTGGGTGGTGTGCCCCTACGTCGCCGGGGCCCGCCGGATCCGCCCCGAGCCCTGGCCCCGGGTCTCGGGCGGCTCGGGCAACGTCGGGCGGGTGAACGCCCAGGTCAGCATGAAGGCGGCGAACACGAGCATCCCGAGCCCGCTCCACAGGTCGATGTTGATGTTGTCGGCCTTGTGCTTGATCGTGTGGGAGCCGAACACCCCGAGCGCGACGAGGATCAGCCCGTAGACGACGAACAGCCCGCCGATCAGTCGGCGGATGTCAAAGCGGTTGGCGGCCCGGGCGGCCCGCGCCTCCTCCTCGTCGCTGGCGCCCGTCGAGGCGACGGGCTCGGCGCCGGCCGAGGAGGTGAACGGACGGTGATGGTGTTCGGTCATTTCGAGCTCCCGGTCGTCAGATGAAGAGGATGTTCAGGGCGATGATGACGGCGATCGTGACCCCGCCCAGCAGCCACGGCGAGCGCCACCACAGCCGGTCGCGGGGGTCCTGCTTGTCTGCGGGCTCGTCGCGCGTCATGCCCCACACCAGGCCACGCAGATCCTCCACCGGCTTGGGCTTGGTGACCAGCGAGACGAGGATCATCACCACCCCGTCGACGCAGAAGGCCATGATCGCCTGCCAGAAGCTCGCCGACAGCGCCGAGCCGAAGTGAAAGATCAGGTGGTAGGCGGCCAGGCGGTTGGTCGCGTAGGCCGCCGCCGTCCCCGCGACCAGGCTGCAGAACCCACCCCACGCCGTCGCCCGCTTCCAGAACATCGCGATGATGAAGGTCGCGAACAGCGGCGCGTTGAAGATCGAGAACAGCGTCTGGATGTAGTTCATGATGTTCGAGTAGCCCTTGGCGATGAACGCCGTGAGCACCGACACCAGGATCCCCCCGACCGTGATCCAGCGCCCGGCCCGCAGATAGAAGGCGGGGTCACGGTCCTTGGCCAGGTAGGCCTGGACGATGTCGTAGGTGACGACGGTGTTGAAGGCGGTGACGTTGGCCGCGACCCCGGCCATGAACGCCGCGAGCAGGCCGGTGATCGCGATCCCGAGCATCCCCTCGGGCAGGTAGTTGGCGACCAGGTGCGGGATCGCGGTGTTGTACTGCAGGCCGATCGCCTTGCTCACGCCGAGGCCGTGCACGGTGAGCACGGCGATGATGCCCGGCAGGATGATGATCGCGGGCAGAAACGTCTTGGGGATCGCCCCGATCAGCGGCGTCCGGCGCGAGGCGCTGAGGTTGGAGGCCGACAGCGCCCGCTGGACCTCGGCGAAGTTCGTCGTCCAGTAGCCGAAGCCGAGCACGAAGCCCAGCCCGAACACGATCCCGACCCAGTCAGAGCCCAGGGGGTTGGTGTGGTGACCGATCGCCAGCCCCCGCCACGCGTGCAGTCCGGGCGTCCCGAGCGCCTTGAAGTGCGTGACCTTGTGCCGCAGACCGCTGATGCCGCCGATCGAGTGCAGGGCGACGAGCGTGAGCGGCAGCAGCGCGGCGACGATCACGAAGAACTGGAGCACCTCGTTGTAGATCGCGGAGGTGAGGCCGCCGAGCGTGATGTAGACGAGCACGAGCGCCGCGGCGATGAGGATCGCGAACGTGATCGACCACCCGAGCATCAGATGGATGATCAGCGCGAGCGCGAACAGGTTGACCCCGGAGATCAGGACCGTGGCCACCGCGAAGGTGGCGGCGTTGAAGACGTGGGTGGCGTCGTTGAAGCGCAGCCGCAGATACTCGGGGACCGAGCGGACCTTGGAGCCGTAGTAGAACGGCATCATCACCAGGCCCAGGAAGACCATCGCCGGGACCGCGCCGATCCAGTAGTAGTGCACCGCCGGCACCCCGTACTCGGCGCCGTTGGCCGCCTGGCCGAGGATCTCCAGCGCCCCGAGGTTGGCGGCCATGAACGCCAGGCCGGTGATCCACGCCGGCAGCGAACGTCCCGACAGAAAGAAGTCCAGGTCGGTCTTGATCGACAGCCGGGCGACGAACCCGATGCCGAGCACGACGGCGAAGTAGATCGCCAGGATCACGTAGTCGACCGTGCCTGGGTGCAGCCTCAGCATCCCCACTCCTCCCGCTTGATCTCACCGGCCGAGGGGCGGCGAGCGAGCTACGCGACGGGGTGCTCGATCTCTCCCAGACCCTCGATGGCGACCCGTACCCGGTCGCCAGAGCGCAGAAACACCGGCGGGTCCATCGCGTTTCCGACGCCGTCGGGAGTCCCGGTGAGCACGAGGTCGCCCGGCTGCAGCGTGCAGGTCTGCCCGATGAACTCCACGAGCGTGTCGCAGTTGAAGATCAGGTCTGCGGTGCTCGAATCCTGGCGCAGCTCGCCGTTGACCCAGGTCTGCAGCCGCAGATCGCCCGGATCGGCGATCTCGTCGGCGGTCGTCACCCAGGGACCGAACGGGCAGAACGTGTCGGCGCCCTTGGCCCGGGTCCACTGCGGCTCTGAGCGCTGCAGGTCACGGGCGGTGACGTCGTCGGCGACGCAGAAGCCGCCGATCGCACCGCCGGCGCCGATCACGATCACCAGCTCGCCCTCGTAATCGAGCTTCTCGCTGACCGCGGGACAGCGAATCGGGCCGCCCGGCGCGGTCACCGAGCCGGCCACCTTGACGAACACGATCGGCTTCTCGGGCGGGGTGCGGCCGCTTTCCTCGATGTGACGCGCGTAGTTGAGCCCGATCGCGTAGACCGTGCCCGGCTCGCGGACGGGCTGCAGCAGCGTCACCTCCGACAGCGCCCACGAGTCGCCGGTGACCGGCACGGTCGCGTCGCCCCGGGCAAGCAGCTCGGCGACGCCGTCGGGCCCGCCGAACGCGGTCACCCGATCGCCGTCGACCACGCCCGAGCGCGGCTCGGGCTCTCCGGAGACCTGGAAGGTGGCGAGCTTCATCGCGCTGGGCAGCCTATACCTATCGCAGCCGGTAGCGCCCCTCGCCCACGATCACCGCGCTTCCCGCGACGGCCACCCGCGTGACGACGTCGGCCGATCCCTCGGCCAGCGCGCTCAGCCGCGACGGGCGGCCGATCTCCTGACCCTGGGAGATCTCCAGCCGCTGGCCGAACGCGGTCATCCCATGACGCGCGAGATGAACGGCCAGGGGGCCGGCGGCCGAGCCGGTCGCCGGATCCTCGGCGACGCCGAGGGCGGGGGCGAACACGCGCGTGCGCACGCTCGTGCCGTGCACCGCGAGGCAGCTGACGCCGATCGCGCCCAGCCCGCCGATCGCGCCCAGCCGCTCCAGCGCGGTCATGTCCGGAGTCACGGCCGCCACCTCGGCCGCCGAGCGCAGGACGACGTAGGCGTGGCGCGGTCCGTTGTCATAGAGCTCGATCGGCAGCAGCGACTCCGGGACGCCCAGCGCGGCGAGCAGCCGCGGGGCGGGCCCCAGGGGCTCCCAGGTGGGGATCGGCTGCTCCATCTCCCCGGACACGACCTCACCTTCGCGGCGGGTCAGCGCCACCGGCACGACGCCCGCGCGGGTGCCGATCCGCACCACCCCGGCCCCGGAGCGCGCGCCGACGATGAACGCCGTTCCCAGCACCGGATGCCCGGCGAACGGCAGCTCGGCCGCCGGGGTGAAGATCCGCACGTCGATGTCGGCGGCGTCGGTGGCGGGCGCGAATACGAACACCGTCTCTGACAGGTTCAGCTCCCGCGCGGTGCGCTGCATGAGCTCGGTGCCCAGGTCGTCGGTCGCCTCGGTGAACACGGCGACCGGATTGCCCTGGAGCGCGACGTCGCAGAACACGTCGGCGACCGAGTACGGGTGCCAGCTCATCCGGCGGTCATCTCGGCCAGCTTCAGCACGGTCGTCCAGTTACGGGCAGTCGCCGCCACCCCCAGGTCCCGCCCGGCGAGCGCGTTCCACAGCGTGGAGCGAGCGACGCCGTCGGGGTGCCAGGCGTAGACCTCGCGGCCGTGAACGGCGACGCGCTCCGGGGCGACGGCGGCCGCCTCCAGGGCGTGGCGGCGCTCGTCGGGAAGCGCGTCGGCGAGGAAGCTCACCTGGTGGCGCTTGGGGTCCACGGCGACGTCGCGCAGGGGGTTGAGCGCGACCACCGCCGCCAGCTCGGCGTGGGAGCGGGCGATCACCGGCACGTCGAAGCCGAAGCGCTGCGAGATCAGCGCGCCGACCTCGTCTGCCACCGCCGCCGGCTCCCGCTCGCTGGTCAGCACCACGTTGCCGCTCTGGAGGTGGGTGGCGACATCCGGGTAGCCGGACCGCGACAGCAGCGCGCGCAGCTGCGCCATCGGGACCCGGCGTGAAGCCCCGAGGTTGATGCCGCGCAGCATCAGCGCGTGGCGGGCCATCTAAAAGAGGCGCTCCTGACCGCGACGGCGCTCGCGCGCGCCCCCCGGCGGCACCTGCCCGAGCGCCTCCGCGAGGTCGGCGGCGATCGCCACCTCCGAGCGCGACGCCACCAGCGGCTCGTCGATGCCCTCGACGTGGACGAGCGTCCGGCGGCCGTCCCCGCGCGCCTCGCCCTGCAGCGGCACCAGCGCGTAGACCCGGTCGGCGCGGACGAACACGCCGTAGCCCAGCGGAACCAGCGCCGTGATGCTGCGCGGCATGGCGGCTGATCCTACGCGGCCCGCCGAACCGCCGGGAACTCAGCCGGCGAGCACGAGCGCGAGCCGGCGCTCGAGCGCGTCGCCCAGCACCTCGCGCACCGGCCCGGCCTCGAAGCGCTCGACCAGCGCGGCCAGGAAGCCCTCGATCACCAGCTGCTTGGCCACCTCCTCGCGCAGGCCGCGCGAGCGCAGGTAGAACAGCTGCTCGGGATCGACCTGGGCGATGGCGGCGGCATGGGTGCAACGGACGTCGTTGGCCTGGATCTCCAGGCCCGGGATCGCATCGGCGTGCGCGCGCTTGGAGACCAACAGGTTGCGCGACTCCTGGAAGGCGTCGGTCTTCTGAGCGCCGGGGTCGACGATGATGTTGCCCTTCCAGACCGCGGTCGAGCGGCCCTGCAGCACGCCGCGGAACGCCAGGTCAGACGTGGTGTTGGGGGCCGCGTGCTCCTGGGTGGTGTCGAAGTCGATGTGCTGACGGCCGTGGGTGGCGTAGGCGCCGGTGACCCGGGCGTCGGCGCCATCGCCGCTCAGCCGCGTCTCCATCCGCACGTGACCGCGCGCCGAGCCGAACCCGAGCGCGACCCAGTCCAGCCGGCCGTCGCGCCCGACCTCGGCGCGCTGGGCGCCGAAGATCCACGACGACTCGGCGAGGTCCTGTCCGCACACGTAGCGCAGGCGCGCGTTGTCGCCGACGATCAGCTCCGAGACGACGTTGCAGACGCCGTCGAGCTCGGGCGAGCCCGACAGGTACTGCTCCCACACCTCGGCCTCGGCGCCCTCCTCGAGCACGATCAGCGTGCGCTGGTTGACCAGCGTCCCGGCACCGGACTGCACGGTGCGCAACGAGATCGGCGCCGCGACGATGACGCCGCGCGGCACGTAGACGAAGCTGCTGTTGCGCGCGCCCGCGTCGTTGAGGGCGACGAACGGGTCGGCGTCGGCGGCCAGCAGCGACCCGAGGTGGCGCTCCACGAGCTCGACGGGCGCCTGCTCCAGCGTGGTGACGAGCACCCCGTCCGGGAGCGCCGCGGGCGGCTCCAGACCGGCGAACAGCGACTCGACGTCGCCCCCGTCGTCGGCGAGCACGCGCTCATATGCGGCCAGGTCCAGCGTGGAGATGTCGGTGAACTCCCAGCCCGGGCGGCCCTTGAACTGCGGGAGCTCGAGCGCGGCGCTAGCCAATGGAGCCCTCCATCTGCAGCTCGATCAGGCGGTTCATCTCCACCGCGTACTCCATCGGCAGCTCCTTGGTGATCGGCTCGATGAAGCCGTTGACGATCAGCTTGGACGCCTCCTCCTCGGAGATGCCGTGGCTGGTCAGGTAGAACAGCTGGTCCTCGCCGACCTTGGAGACCGTCGCCTCGTGGCCGACGTTGACGTCGTCCTCGGAGATGCGGATCGTCGGGTAGGTGTCCGAGCG
>CAZZYU010000087.1:0-1384 GCA_964658375.1 uncultured Acetobacteraceae bacterium
ATCCAGCGGTGAAGATGGCAACGATCATCAGGGTCAGACCAGCGGTGCCCAGAAGCAAGAGGAGCAGCGCCTGGTTGCCTCGGCCGGTCGCTCATCGCAGCGAATTGTGTCGCGGGCCAGGCCTGATGGATGATCGCGTGGGTGCGCGCCGGGAGCGTCTGGTGTCTCCGGTGGTGCCCGGATCCCCTCGGCTTGTCCTCACCCATGGGGACCCCGGACCTGGGAACTTTCTCGACGACGGGGGTGACGGAACGCTGATCGACTGGGAGCAGGCGCACGTCGCTCCCCGGGGAGTGGATCTCGCCCGACTGGTGTTCATCGCCCTGCTCGGAGCCGGACCGAGTGGCTATCTCGCCCGCGACCACCGGCAACGCGCGCAGGCCGCGATTCGCGGGTACCTCAGCGCCCTGACTGCGGACTGGCGCCCTTCCCGAGAGGAGTCGCGGTGGTGGACCACCGTCGCAGGAATCCAGCTCGTCCACCGACGATGGGAGCTCGGTGGCCGGCCGGCGCCCTGGGAGGACGCCGCGGACGTCCTCCGAGCCGCCCTCGCCGACGACCTGATCTGGGAGAGCGGATGACGAAGATCCCGGCCCCGGGCGCCCCCGCGCTGACGATGGGTCAGGCGGCGGCGTCCTCGGCGCCGGCTCGGATCCGGGCGGCGGCCAGTGCGGCCTCGTGGGCGCGGTCGGTGATCACCGCGCTGACCCGCGGGTCGGCGAGCAGGGTGCGGATCAGGCGCGGCTCGTTGACCGTCCAGACCCACGCGCTGACGCCGTGGGCCGCCGCCCAGGCGAGCAGCCCGGTGCGCGCCAGCGTGACGTGGGGGGCGAGGAAGTCGGCCTGCGTCTCCGCCAGGCGGCGCTCGAGTTGGCGACCGCGCTGACGCGCGCCGAGCAGCAGCCCCGTCCGCGCCTCGGGGACGGCGCCGCGCACCTGGGGCAGAACCGATCCCAGAAACGAGGTCACGACGTAGCGGTCGGGGGTCAGGTGACGGGCGATCACCGCCATCACCTCCGGCACGTAGCCATCCTCCTTGAGCTCGATGTCGACCATGATCCGTCCGCTCAGCGCCGCCAGCACCTCGTGCAGCTCGGGCGCCTGGCCGGCCTGGAGCCGGCCGCGCAGCGTTGCGAGATCAAGCTTGGCCACCGGGTGGACCCCGACGCGGGGGTCGTGGACGACCACCAGGCGGCCGTCGGCTGTCCGCCGGACGTCGAGCTCGACCGCGTCGGCGCCGTCGGTGATCGCCTGCTCGAAGGCGGCCGGCGAGTTCTGGGGCGCCGGGCCCCAGGCGCCCCGGTGCGCGACCACCAGCGCGGGCATCAGGCTGAGTCGCCGTCCGCGCTGACCAGGCGCAGCGACTCACCGGCGACGCTCACGA
>CAZZYU010000087.1:1484-14681 GCA_964658375.1 uncultured Acetobacteraceae bacterium
GCTGAGTCGCCGTCCGCGCTGACCAGGCGCAGCGACTCACCGGCGACGCTCACGACGTCGCCGGGATGCAGCTGGCGCCCACGGCGGGTCTCGGGCTCGCCGTTGACCCGGGCGGGCACCGCTCCGCCGCCCAGCAGGGCCTTGACCTCGGCGCCGGAGTCGGTCACGCCGGCCAGTTTGAGCAGCTGGCCGAGGCGGATCATCTCGCCACGGATCGTGACTTCGCGCATGGGGGCGACGTTAGTACCCGCGGGCAACCCGGGGAACTGTCGCCGCACTTGCCGGGCCGCCGCTCACGCCGCCCGCCGGCGGGGGCGGCTTCGGTACAGGGTCCGCTTGGCCTCCAGCAGCCGCTCGTCGGCGATCGCGATCAGCGCCGCGGGATCCTGCGCGTCGTCGGGGTAGACGGCGGCCCCGACGCTGCCGCCGACCCGATGCGCGCCCGCGGTCGCGCCGGTCGCCCCGGCGACCGCGTCGGCGACCCGCTCGGCCAGCTGGTCGGCGCCCGGGCCGTCGGTCTCGGGGGCGAGCACGCAGAACTCATCGCCGCCGATCCGCGCGACCATGTCCTGGGCGCGCATCGCCCGCGTCAGCGCGGCGCCCACCTCGCGCAGCAGATCGTCGCCGGCGGCGTGGCCGAAGCGGTCGTTGATCGCCTTGAAGCCGTCGAGGTCGAGCATCACGACCGCGAAGCGCCGCTGCGCACGGCGGTGGCGAGCGACCTCGTGCGCGGCGTGGGTGAGCAGCGCGCGTCGATTGGCGACGCCGGTCAGGGGGTCGGCAAGCGCGAAGTCACGCAGGTCATCGCGTTCTCGCTCGACCCGGGTCCGGGTGACGTCGAGGATCACCACCGAGACGATCGGCGCCAGCAGCGCAACCCACAGCGTCGGCGGGTCCCGGGTCACGGCCAGGGCGGGGACCCCGGCGCCGGCGAGCATGGCTGCCGTCGCCAGTGCGCGCGTGCGCCGGGTCCGGCACCACGCCGCTCCGGCCACGGCGGCGGGCACGCACAGCCAGTAGTCCTGACCGCTGCCCGACATCGCGACCAGGACGGCGAGCGCCGCCGCGGTGCCCACCACTGCGAGACCGACCTGGCCGGGGGCCACGCCAGGTCGGGCGGAGGCGTGCGCCACGGCGCCGGCGGGGTCCGGGCGGCCTGGCATGGCGCCGGAGTCTCCTCCCCGCGCCGGACGGGACCGAGGGTCCCCCGCGCGCACGGGACCGACGTGGTCAGGCCCCGCACGCCTGAGACCGACGTGGTCAGGAGATCATGCCGCCGAACTGCCCGCCGGTGACCCCGAGCACCTGGCCGGTGATGTAGTTGGCCCACGGCGTGCAGAGCAGGAACACGCCGCCGGCGGCCTCCTGGGGGGTGCCGGGCCGTCCGAGCGGGATCAGCGCGGTGGCCATCTCACGGATCTGGTCGGGCATCCCCAGTTGCAGCGTCTCGCCGTCGATCTCGATCGGGTGGTCGGTTGCGTTCGACGCGGTCAGCCGGGTCTCGATGTAGCCGAAGGCGACCGCGTTGACGGTGATCTTGAACTGGCCCCACTCCTTGGCCAGCGTCTTGGTCAGTCCGACCACGCCGGACTTGCCCGAGGCGTAGTTGACCTGTCCGGCGTTGCCCATCGTGCCGGAGATCGACGTGATGTTGACGATCCGGCGGAACACCTCAAGCCCCTGCTCGCGCTCGCGCTTGGCCGGCTCGCGCATGTGAGGCGCGACCGCGCGGCACATCCGGAAGGGGACGACGGTGTGGATGTCGAGCATCCGCTGAAAGGTCGTGTCACTCATCTTGTGGATCGCGCCGTCGATCGTGTAGCCGGCGTTGTTGATGAGGATGTCGACCCGGCCCCACGCGTCGACCACGCTCGCCACCAGCTCATCGCAGATTCCCGGCTTGGTGAGGTCGCCGCCGAACACGAGCGTGTCGCCGCCGATCTCCCGCGCGGTCTGCCGGGCCAGATCGACGTCGAGGTCGTTGATGAGCACCTTGGCCCCCTGCGCGACAAGGAGCTCGGCGGTGGCGCGGCCGATGCCCTGCGCCGAGCCGGTGACGATCGCGACCTGCTCGTCCAGTAGTGCCATCTCGATGCCTTTCCTCGGGTGGGTCGGGGGTGCGCGCGCAGATCTTGTCAGCGCGGCCCGGTGGCGCGCGCGTCGAGTGACCCGGGCGGATAGGCTGGCGCGATGAACGCGAGCGAGTGGCTGGCCGCCTACGCGCAGCATCTGGGTGCGCCGGCCCCCACGCAGGCGGAGGTCGACGACGTGCTCGCCCTCGCCGGCGTGGCCGCGCATGGCTCGGAGCGGATCGCCGCACCGGTGGCCTGCTGGATGGCCGCCCGTGCGGGCGTGGAGCTGCCCAAGGCGCTGCGGATGGCGCAGGAGTGCAGTGGCGATGAGTGAGCCCGAATACGACATCGTCCTGTTCGGGGCCACCGGCTTCACCGGCGGGCTGACCGCCGAGTACCTCGCCGGCCACGCCGGCGCGACGCCCGGGCTGCGCTGGGCGCTGGCCGGGCGCAACCCGGCCAAGCTGGAGGCCGTCCGTGAGCGGCTGACCGCGATCGAGGGCAGCGGTGACGCCGTCGGGGAGCTGGCGCTGCTGCATGCCGACGTCACCGATCCGGAGTCGCTGCGGCGCGTCGCGGAGTCCGCACGGGTGGTGATCTCGACCGTCGGTCCCTACATCAACTACGGCGAGCCGCTCGTCGCGGCGTGCGCGGCGGCGGGCACCGACTACGTCGATCTCACCGGCGAACCGGAGTTCGTCGACCTCATGTGGTTGCGCTACCACGATCAGGCGCAGCGCACCGGGGCGCGGTTGGTGCACGCCTGCGGGTTTGACTCGATCCCCCACGATCTGGGGACGCTGTTCTGCGTGCAGCAGCTGCCGGAGGGCGTCCCGCTGACCGTGCAGGAGTTCCTGCGGGCGGGCGGCACGGTGTCGGGAGGCACCTACCACTCGCTCATCCATGGTCTGAGCCGGATCCGGGGCAGCCTGAAGCTCACCGCCGAGCGCCGCCGCCGGGAGCCGCGGCCCCAGCACCGGCTCGTCGGCGCGATCGGGGGCGCGGCCGGCCGCCCCCACCGCGACGAGACCGCGGGCGGCTGGGCGGTCCCGGCGCCGACGATCGACCCGCAGATCGTCCTGCGCTCGGCGCGGGCGCTGGACCGCTACGGCCCGGATTTCCACTACGGGTACTACATCGTCACCAAGCGCGCGACGACGATCGCGGCGATGGCCGCGGGCTTCGGCACGCTCGCGCTCCTGTCCCAGGTCCCGCCCGCCCGCGACCTGCTGCTCAAGTTCAAGGATCCCGGCGACGGTCCGACCGCCGAGCAGCGCGAGCGCGCCTGGTTTCAGGCTCGCTTCGCCGGCCGGGTCGGCGACGGCTCGGGGCCGCCCCGGGTCGTGTGCGAGGTCACCGGCGGTGACCCCGGCTACGGGGAGACGGCCAAGATGCTCGCCGAGTCGGCGCTGTGCCTGGCCCACGACGAGCTGCCCGAGACCGCCGGCCAGCTGACCCCCGCGGTGGCGATGGGTCAGGCGCTGATCGACCGGCTGCAGCGGGCCGGGATCGGTTTCTCGGTCGTCTCCGGACCGCCGGAGTGACCAAGCCGGACGCGGATCTCATCGACCTGCGCGCCGACGGCCACGCGGCGATCGACTGGGCCGCGGACTACCTGGACCGCGTCGGTGAGCTGCCGGTGCTCGCCCGGGTCGCGCCGGGGGACATCCGTGCCGCGCTGCCGGCCCATCCGCCGGAGGAGCCCGAGCCGTTCGCCGCGGTGCTGCGCGATCTCGACGAGATCCTCATGCCCGGCGTCACCCACTGGCAGCACCCGCGCTACTTCGCCTACTTCGCGGCCGCCAGCTCGCCGCCGGCGATCCTCGCCGAGCTCCTGGCGGCGACGCTGAACTCGGTGGCGATCCTGTGGCGCACCGCGCCGGCGTCGACCGAGCTGGAGGGAGTCGTCCTCGATTGGGTCGCCGAGCTGCTCGGCCTGCCCGCCGGCTGGCACGGCCACATCGAGGACACCGCCTCGATCTCGACGCTGGCCGCCGCGATCGCGGCACGCGGTGCGACCGGACGCAGCGAGATCGTCTGCTCCGAGCAGGCGCACTCGTCGGTGGTCAAGGCGGCGCGGATGCTCGGGATGGGGTGTCGCACGATCGCCACCGATGCGCAGCTGCGGATGGACCCCGGCGCGCTGGGCGATCTGAGTGACGCGGCGATGGTCGTGGCCACCGTCGGCACGACCGCGTCGGGCGCGGTGGACCCGGTGCCGGCGATCGCCGACGCCTGCGCGGACGCCGGCGCCTGGCTGCACGTCGACGCCGCCTACGCGGGGACCGCGATGGTCTGTCCGGAGCTGCGCTGGGCGTTTGCCGGGGTGCAGCGCGCCGACTCGCTGGTCGTCAACGCGCACAAGTGGATGCTCGTGCCCACCGACTGCTCGCTGCTGTGGAGCGCACGCCCCGACGACCTGCGCGCGGCGTTCAGCCTCGTCCCGGAGTACCTGCGCACCCCCGACGCCGAGGATGCGCTGTCGCTCAGCGAGTACGGGCCGGCGCTCGGGCGCCGGTTTCGCTCGCTGAAGCTGTGGGCGGTCCTGCGCTGCTACGGGCGCCGCGGGCTGCAGGACCACGTGCGCTGCGGGATCGCGCTCGCGCAGCGCTTCGAACGGCTCGTCGCCGAGGCGCCGGGCTTTGAGCTGTGCGCGCCGCGGGGGTTCTCGGTGGTGTGCTTTCGCCTGACCGGGGAGGACGGACCCAACCAGGAGCTGCTGGAGCGCGTCAATGCGAGCGGCGAGATCTTCATCTCCCACGCCGTCCTGCACGGGCGCTATGTGCTGAGGCTGGCCGTCGGCGGGATGCTGAGCACCGAGGCCGACATCGACCGCGCCTGGGCGGCGCTCCAGCGCGAGGCGGCGGCTATTTGAGCTCGGCCGAGCTCTTGCCCAGCAGCTGTCGGGCGATGATCAGCAGCTGGATCTGTTGGGTGCCCTCGAACAGGTCGAGGATCTTCGCATCCCGTGACCACTTCTCCAGCAGCTCGGTCTCGGCGTAGCCGGCCGCGCCGCACAGGGCCACGCAGCGCAGCGCCACGTCGGTGCCCATCCGGCCCGCCTTGGCCTTGGCCATCGACGCCTGCAGCGAGTTGGGCCTGCCGTTGTCGGCCATCCACGCCGCCTGCAGAGTGAGCAGCCGAGCCGACTCCCAGTCGGCCTCCAGCGCGATGAACTCGGCGGCGGCCGCGGACTGCAGCGCGGGCGCCCGCTCGTAGTCGATCTCGACGCCGCCCTCGGCGAGCAGCTCGCGGGTGCGCTCCAGGCAGGCCCGGGCGACACCGACCGCCATCCCGGCGACGAGCGGTCGGGTGTTGTCGAAGGTCTTCATCACGCCCGCGAAGCCCTGCTCGGACTGCTGGACCGCGGAGTCGCCGAGCAGGTTCTCCTTGGGCACCCGGCAGTCGCGCAGGAAGAAGTTGGCGGTGTCCGAGGCGCGGATGCCGAGCTTGTGCTCAAGGCGGTCGAGCGTGAGGCCCGGGTTGCTGCGCTCGACGACGAACGACTTGATCGCCCCCCGGCCCGCGGAGCGGTCAAGCGTCGCCCAGACCACGATCAGCTCGGCGCGGTCCCCGGAGGTGACATAGATCTTCTCGCCGTTGAGGACGTATTCGCCGGTCGCCTCGTCGTAGACGGCGGTCGTGCGGATCGCGGCCGAGTCGGAGCCGGCCTCGGGCTCGGTGATCGCCATCGCCGCCCACTTGCCGCCGAAGCGCTTGAGCTGCTCCGCGTCGGCGACGGCGGCGATCGCGGCCTGGCCGAGGCCCTGGCGGGGCATCGAGAGCAGCAGCCCGACGTCACCCCAGCACAGTTCGATCAGGCCCAGCAGCGAGGCCATGTTGGAGCCGTTGCGGGTGCGGTCGCCGTCAGCGTGGGACCCGCCATTGGCAGAGCGGCCGCTACCGGAGTCGCCATTAGAGCAGCCACCGTTGGCGGAGCCGCCGCCGACGGTGCCCGCGCCCGCACCACCCATCGCGCCGCTCTCGGACATGCCGTCGATCACCGCGGCGAGCATGTCGAGCTCCTTGGGGTAGGCGTGCTCGGCGCTGTCGTACTTGCGCGAGTTGGGACGAAAGACCTCGGCGGCGGCCTGGTGGGCCTGAGTGACGAGGACGTCGAACTTCCTGGGGAGCTCGAGGTTGATCATCGGCGCATCAGACGAGCAGAGCCCCCTCCATCAGGCCGGCGGCGCGCAGGTCCCGGTACCAGCGCTCGACCGGATGCTCCTTGGTGAAGCCGTGTCCGCCGAGCATCTGCACGCCCTCGGAGCCGATCGTCATCGCGCGATCGACGACGAGCCGGCGCGCGAGCGCGACCTCACGCGTGAACGACAGCCCCTGGTCGACCCGGCTGGCGGCGCGGTAGGTGGCCAGGCGCAGGCCGTCAAGCTCGATCGCGATGTTGGCCACCGTGAAGGCCACCGCCTGGCGGTTGGAGATCGGCTCCCCGAACGCCTGCCGGGTGCGCACGTAGTCGCTGACGTACTCGAGCACCGCCTGGCCGGTCCCGACCGCCAGCCCGCACCACGCCAGTCGCGCCAGGGCGACGCACTCGGCGTAGGTCTCGCGCGTCGCTGCTCCCAGCAACGCCCCGCCGGGCAGCGCGACGTCCTGCAGGGTGAGCCGAGCCGTCGCGGCGGCGCGCACGCCCATCGCGGGATCGCTCTGCACCGACAGGCCCTCGGTGCCCGACTCGACGATGAACAGCGCCGGTCCGGGGTGGGCGCCGCCCTCGAGCTGGGCGGCGATCACGAACAGCTCGGCATCGGCGCCCCGGGGGACGAGCGCCTTGACGCCGTTGAGCACGTAGCCGTCGCCCGACGGGTGGGCCGTCGTGCGCGGTGCGAAGGGATCAGACAGGGGATGGGGCTCCATCAGCGCCAGCGCCGCCGCCGGAACGTCCTCGGAGACGAACGCCGGCAGGTAGGTCGACTGCTGCTCGGCGTCGCCCCACAGCGAGATCGCGGTCGACACGGCGGCCGGCGCCAGGCAGGCGACGGCGATCCCCATGTCGCCGCGGGCCAGCGCCTCGGCCATGAGCACGGTCGTCGTCGCCGACCGCTGGGCCACGGCGCCCCCGAGCTCCTCCGGCACGCCGACCATCGTCAGCCCGAGCTCGTCGGCCTGGGCCAGCAGCTCGGCCGGAACCGCGCAGGCGGCGTCGGCGTCGGCGGCGACCGGTCGCAGCCGCTCCATCGCAAAGCTGCCCACCGAGTCGCGCAGCAGCTGCTGCTCATCGGAGGGGGTGAGGTCAAACAGATCCGGTCGGCGCGTGCCCGAGGCGCGCGGCTGGCGAGCGGGTGTGCTCAGGCGCAGGCCCGCCCGCCCGGCCGCGAACGTGCGTCCGGCCTTGGTTGCGGTGCGTCCGGCTCTGGTCGCGGTGCGAGCGCCGCCGCGCGACGCGTTGTGCAGCAGGCGCACCGTCGAGTCGCGCAATCCGAGTCGGTCGATCGTCTCCGATGATGCGACGCGGTTGAGCGCGCGCAGGCTGATCGCCATCGAGCGCTCGGCGAGGGTGGACGGAGGCGTCATCGAGTCGGGGAACGGTACCACGGGGTACCACGAGCGTGGTGACGTCAAGCGATCTCATGATGGCCGGATGCCGGTCACGAATGGAGTTCTGAGAATCGGGTAGCCGATCTCGTGACGTGCGTGTCCTGATCGCTGAAGACGAGCTGCAGCTCGCCGCCGCCATCGCGCGCGGCCTGCGCCGGCAGGGAATGGCGGTCGATGTGGCCCCGGACGGCGAGCAGGCGCTCGCGAAGGCGCGCGTCGTGCGCTACGACGTGCTCGTGCTCGACCGTGACCTGCCCGGCATCCACGGCGACGACGTCTGCCGCACCGTGCGCGGCGAGCGGCCCGAGACCGGGATCCTCATGCTCACCGCCGCCGGGACGCTGCAGGACATGGTCGAGGGTCTGTCGCTCGGGGCCGACGACTACCTGCCCAAGCCGTTTCGCTTCGCCGAGCTCGTCGCCCGGATCCACGCGTTGGCCCGCCGCGCGCTGCCGAGTCGCCCGCCGGTCCTGCGCCACGGCGATCTGGAGCTGGACCCGGCCCGGCGCCGGCTGACGCGCGGCGGCACCGAGCTCGAGCTCGCGCGTAAGGAGTTCGCGGTGCTCGAGACGCTGATGGCCGCTCAGGGCGCGACGGTCTCGGCCGAGCAGCTGCTGGAGCGCGTCTGGGACGAGCACACCGACCCGTTCACCAACGTCGTGCGGATGACGATCATGACGCTGCGGCGCAAGCTCGGCGAGCCCGCGGTCGTGCAGACGGTGATCGGGGTCGGCTACCGGATGGCGTGATGACGTCTCGCAGGCCGCGGCGACCGATCGCTTCCCGCTGGTCGCTGCCGGACTCGGGTGAGTGGCGGCTGCCGATCCCGGCTGGTTGGCGCGCGCGGATGGACGCTCGCCCGACCCGGACGGTCCGCCTGCGTCTCACCGTCCTGTACGGGACGGTGTTTCTCGTCTCCAGCGCGGCGCTGCTGACGATCGCCTACCTGCTCGTTCGCCACACCCTGCAGAGTCACCATCCCTATCGTGACGCGCTGCTGCGTCTGGGACTGCATGCCCCCGCCGACGCGTTCCGCGCGGGTTCGACTGACGCCCGGCTCGTTCACGTCATCTCCCAGCAGATCATCGGCAACACGCTGCACCGGCTGCTCGCCGAGTACGTCGTCGCGCTCGTGCTCATGACCGCCGTCTCGGCGATCTCGGGCTGGCTGCTGGCCGGTCGGGCGCTCGCTCCGCTGCGGCGGATCACCGCCACCGCGCGGCGGGTGTCGGGCGAGAACCTCGGCGAGCGGATCGCCCTGCAGGGCCCCGACGACGAGCTCAAGGAGCTCGCCGACACCTTCGACGGGATGCTCGCCCGCCTTGATGGCGCGTTTGCGAGCCAGCGTCACTTCGTCGCCAGCGCCTCGCACGAGCTGCGCACCCCGCTGGCGATCATGCGCACCGAGGTCGACGTCACGCTCGCCGATCCAGACGCCGGGGGGCCGGAGCTGCGGGCGATGGGAGAGGCGATCCGGGAGACCGTCGACCGCTGCGAGGGCCTGATCGCCAGCCTGTTGCTGCTGGCGCGCAGTGAGGCCACGACCGGCCACGAGGAGCCGCTGGACATCGCGGTGCTCGTCGGGGACTGCATCACCGACCTGCGCGCCCGCGCTCACGAGGCCCAGGTCGACGTGCGCGCGCGGCTGGCCGCTGGATGGGTCGACGGCGATCCCGGCCTGCTGGAGCGGTTGATCGCCAACCTGCTGGACAACGGGATCCGCCACAACGAGCTCGGCGGCCATCTCGACGTCAGCACCGAGCAGATCGACGGGCGGATCGTGCTCACCGTGAGCAACGGCGGTGAACGGATCGACCCCGCCGACGTGGTGCAGCTGACCCAGCCGTTTCGCCGATTGAATCGCTCGGCGCCGGGGTTCGGGCTGGGGCTGTCGATCGTGCGCGCGATCGCCGAGGCCCACCACGGCACGGCGACGCTCCGTGCTCCGCTGGCAGGTGGCCTGGAGGTGCGCGTCGAGCTGCCGGTCCGGCGCTCGGGCGCTGACGAGCTGCCGCGCGCCCGGCCGGCCCAGCCGGCAGCCTCAGGCGCGAACTGACGGGGAGACCGAGAAGGCCGCCTCGGTGGCAGCCCTCACCTGATCAAGCGTGACGCCCGGCTGCAGCTCGATCAGCTCCATCGCGCCGTCGGCGAACTCGAACACCGCCAGGTCGGTGATCAGCCGGTTGACGACGCCTCGCCCGGTCAGCGGCAGGGTGCAGCGTGGCTTGACCTTCGAGCTCCCGTCGCGCGTGAGGTGCTCCATGATCACCACGACCCGTTTGGCGCCCTGCACGAGATCCATCGCGCCGCCCATCCCCTTGACCATCTTGCCCGGGACCATCCAGTTGGCGAGGTCGCCCTGCTCGGAGACCTCCATGCCGCCCAGGACGGCCAGGTCGATATGGCCGCCGCGGATCATCCCGAACGACTCGGCGCTGTCGAAGTAGGAGGCGCCGGGCACCGCGGTCACGGTCTCCTTGCCGGCGTTGATCAGGTCGGGGTCGGCTTCGCCGGCCAGCGGGTAGGGGCCGATCCCGAGCAGCCCGTTCTCGGACTGCAGCATCACGTTGTGCTTATGGAAGGCGTCGCCGGCCAGCAGCGTCGGCAGCCCGATGCCGAGGTTGACGTTCATCCCGTCTCCGATTTCCTGGACGGCCCGGGCGATGATGCGCGAGCGGGCGTCGGTTGCCGTGGCGGCCACGCTCAGCGCTCCACCAGACGCTCGATGCGCTTCTCGCCGGGGCCGGTGACGATGACGCGCTGGACGTACAGGCCGGGGGTGTGGATGTGGTCGGGATCGAGCTCCCCGACCTCGACGAGCTCCTCGACCTCGGCGATCGTGATCCGCCCCGCGGCTGCGGCCAGCGGGTTGAAGTTGCGGGCGGTGCGCCGGTAGACGAGGTTGCCCAGCGGGTCAGACTTCCACGCCTTGACGAGCGCGAAGTCGGCGACGATCGCCTCCTCGAGCAGGTACTCCTGACCACCGAAGGTCCGCGTCTCCTTGCCCTCGGCGATCGGCGTCCCGACGCCGGCGGGGGTGTAGAAGGCGGGGATCCCGACGCCGCCGGCGCGCATCCGCTCGGCCAGCGTGCCCTGGGGGACGAGCTGGACGTCAAGCTCGCCGGAGAGGAACTGGCGCTCGAACACCTTGTTCTCACCGACGTAGGAGCTGATCATCTTGGCGATCTGGCGGCTCTGGAGCAGGATTCCGAGCCCGTAGTCATCGACGCCGCAGTTGTTGGAGACGACCGTCAGGTCTGAGGCGCCGTTGTCGCGCAGGGCGAGGATCGCCTGCTCGGGGATGCCCGAGAGGCCGAACCCGCCGACGACGATCGTCGCGCCGTTGCCGATGTCGGCGAGCGCCTGTGCCGCGGAGGCCACGACCTTGGAGTGAGGCCGCGGATCAGCCTGGGGCGGGTTGACCGTGCTCACGCGCTGCATCCTAACGGCCGCGTGTCGCCGCGTCCTACCCTGCTCTTACGGACTTCTTGGCGAACTCTGCGAGGTTCCTCATGGGTTCGTGGTGCGATAGATCGCCACACCCGTTCAACTTTTCAATCAGGAGACAGACCAACAGCCATGCGGAAAATGAGCCGATGGATCCCCATCATCGGTGGCGCTATCGCGGGGGGAATCATCGCGCTGGTCATCGCCAGCAGCAGCCATTCGACCCGTTCGGTGACCACGACGGTGGTGTCGCCGTCGACCACCACCACCGAGCCGACCGCGTTCTCAAAGAGTGCGAGCAGCGGGATGTCGATCAACCAGATCTACCGGGCCGACAGCGCCGGGGTCGTCGACATCCTCGTCCAGTCCAAGAGCTCGAGCGGAACCGGTGGGCTGTTCGGCGGCGGCTCTCAGGAGGAGGAGGGCGAGGGCGCCGGGGTCGTCTACAACTCCCAGGGATACATCCTCACCGACGAGCACGTCGTCGCCGGGGCCACCAAGGTCATCGTCACCTTCTCCGACGGGACGAAGGTCGCGGCCAAGGTGGTCGGGTCCGACGCCTCCAGCGACATCGGCGTGATCAAGGTCGACGTGCCGAGCTCCGAGCTGCATCCGATCAAGTTCGCCAACTCCGACGATGCCCAGGTCGGCGACCCGGTGGTGGCGATCGGCAGCCCGTTCAGCCTGCCCGAGACCGTGACGTCGGGCATCGTGAGCCAGACCGGCCGCGCGATCAATGCGCCGAACTCGTACCAGATCCCCGACGCGATCCAGACCGACGCGGCGATCAACCCCGGTAACTCCGGCGGTCCGCTGCTCAACGCCGACGGACAGGTGCTGGGCCTCAACGACCAGATCGAGACCGACAGCACCAACAGCGCCACCGGCCAGGGCCAGAACGCCGGCATCGGCTTCGCCACGCCGGCCAACGAGGACGTGAAGATCGCCAACGAGATCATCGGCGGCAAGACCGTCGAGCACGCCTACCTCGGCGTCGCCGAAACCCAGGCGCAGCTGTCTCAGGACCAGTTGTCTACACACAATGTCAAGGGCTTCGCGATCGGACAGGTGACTCCAGGGGGTCCGGCCGCCAAGGCGGGTCTGCAGGTCAACGACGTGATCGAGAAGTTCGGTTCGACGACGATCACCTCCTTTGATCAGCTCGTCTCCGCGCTCGCCCGCTACAGCCCGGGCCAGAAGGTCACGATCACCGTCGACCGCAGCGGTCAGACCAAGCAGTTCCAGGTGACGCTCGTCAATCGCCCGCCGAAGGCGCCGACCGCGGGCTGACGCCGCCCGCAGTCGCAGCGCGCGCCGCCGGTCGACCTCGAGGTTGGCCGGCGGCGCTGTCGTCAGCCGGGCGCGGAGCGGCGCGGGTGCCGGCGGGTGCCGGCGTGGGCGGGGCGAGTGGGACGATGATCGGGCGTGGCCGGACCAGGCGGTGGCCGCGAACGCCGCGCGGCAGGAGGCACGTCGGCCAGCGCCAGCGTACGGCTGGCTACCCCGTCGCGCTCTGGGCGGCCAGCGCCAGCGTGCGTTCCATCAGCTCGGTGTGAACGGCGCGGCTGCGACCCTGTTTGCGGGTCCAGCTGGCGTCGGCGCCCATCGTCCACGCGTAGGTGTCGTCGGCCAGGCAGCGCTCCAGCGTGTCGGCGAGCTCGGCCTGCAGCTCAGGCGCGTCGATCGGCGCGAGCAGCTCGACACGCGTGTCGAGGTTGCGCGGCATCAGGTCGGCTGAGCCGATGTAGTAGATGTGCTCGCCGCCGCGGTGGAAGGAGTAGACGCGGGAGTGCTCCAGGAAGCGCCCGACGACCGACACGACCTCGATCGTCTCCGACACCCCCGGCACCCCCGGGATCAGGCAGCAGATCCCGCGCACGTTGAGCGCGATCGGGACCCCGAGCTGCGAGGCGCGGTACAGGCCCTCGATGATCTCGCGATCGACGAGCGAGTTCATCTTCATCACGATCCGCGCGTCGTGGTCGCCGTCGGCGTAGGCCCGGGCGGTGCGCTCGATCTCGGTCAGCAGCGGCTCGCGCATCCAGGTGGGGGCGACCAGCGTCTTGCGTTGCGGGGCCGGATGGCCGTAGCCGGTGAGCGTGTTGAACAGGTTGGCGACCTC
>CAZZYU010000088.1:0-12710 GCA_964658375.1 uncultured Acetobacteraceae bacterium
CCTAGTACCTTGGTAGCCATGAGCAGCTTCGGGTTTGACCCCCAGCGCGCGCTGGATCAGGTCCGGCGACTTGCCGCCGACGCGCCGGCGCAGCTGGCGGGCGGCTTTGAGCGGCTGGTCCGTGAGACGTCGCCGGAGCGGCTGGAGCAGTTCATGCGCTCGCCGGCGCGCAAGCCGGTGCTCGACGGGATGTTCTGGCAGATGCCCAAGCAGATCGACTCGCGCGCCGCCGCCGGGACGACGACGACGATCCAGTGGGTGATCACCGGCCGCGGCGACGGGGGCAGCGACGTCTACCAGCTGCTGCTCGAGGACGGCAAGGCGCGAACCCAGCACGGTGACGGCGCCGACGCACGGCTGACGGTGACGCTCGACGGCGTCGAGTTCCTCAAGCTGGCCAGCGGCAACTCAGACCCGATGCAGGCCTACTTCAAAGGCCGCATCCAGCTCACCGGCGACATCATGGTGGCCGCCAAGATGGCCCAGATCTTCCGCATGCCGGGCGCTCCGGGCGCCGACGGCGGCAACGGTGGCGCCGGCGACGGCACCCCGCCACCAGGCTGACGGCTCAGACGATCGTGGACGGGTCTCTCGGCGACACCTCGATCGCCATCGAGCTGCGCGGCGTCATCAAGCGCTTCGGGGAGCTGACCGCCGTCGACGGCCTGGACCTGACGGTGCCCACGGGCGTCTGCCTCGGGCTGCTGGGACCCAACGGCGCCGGCAAGTCGACGACGATGCGGATGCTCACAGCGCAGACGCTGGCGACCGAAGGCACGATCCGGGTGCTCGGTTTCGAGCTCCCGCGAGAGTCCAAGCAGGCCCGGATGGCGATGGGCGTCGTGCCCCAGCTCGACAACCTCGACACCGAGCTGACCTGCCGGCAGGTCCTGAGCGTGTTCGCGCGGCTGTACCGAGTGGCCCGCGCGGAGCGCATCGGCGCCGTCGACAGAGCGCTGACGATCGCCAACCTCGAATCGCGGGCGGACACGATCGTCAAAGAGCTGTCGGGCGGTATGCGCCGCCGACTGCTCGTCGCCCGGGGGCTCATCCACCGTCCCGCGCTGGTCCTGCTCGACGAGCCGACCGTCGGCTTGGACCCCCAGGTGCGCCAGGAGCTGTGGTCGCTGATCGACAACCTGCGACGCGAGGGGACGACGGTCCTCATGTCGACGCACTACATCGAGGAGGCCGAGCGGCTGGCCGACACGGTGGCGGTCATGTCAGGCGGCCGGATCATCGCCCGAGGCACCCCGGCCGAGCTGGTCGGCATCCACGCCGGCCGTGAGGTGATCGAGGTCTACGGCCCGGCCGCGCGGTTGGCCGAGGTCGAGCAGCAGGCCGCGCAGCGCGGCTGGACGCACCGTCGCAGCGGGGCGGCGGTCGCACTGCTGGCCGCCGAGCGGCTCGACGGTGACGCGCCGGAGGGCGTGCGGCGCCCGGCCAACCTGGAGGACGCGTTCGTGGCCCTGACCGGAGAGACGATCGAGTGAGCACAGAACCGGGCGCGCGGCGGATGCGCCGCCTGGAGCCGGCCGCGCTGGCCGGGGTGATGACGCGCGACATCGTGCTGTTTCGCCGTTACTGGAAGGCGACGACGTTCTCCTCGATCGTGCAGCCGACGATCTACCTGCTCGCGTTCGGCCTGGGCTTCGGCTCGCTCATCTCCCGTGTCGGCCACGTGCGCTACGTCGAGTACGTGGCCACCGGCGTCGTCGCCACCGCGGTGCTGTTCTCCTCGGCGTTCCCGGGGATGTTCAACACCTTCATCCGCTGGCAGTTCCAGCGCACCTACGACGCGCTGCTCGCCGCGCCCGTCGACGTCGAGGAGCTGATCACGGCCGAGATGCTGTGGATCGCGGTGCGCGCGGGCGTCTACGGCGTGGCGCCTCTGATCGTCGGCTTCTTCTTCGGCCTCACGCCGCAGTGGGGAATGCTGCTGGTGCCGCTGATCGGCATCGTCACCGGCTTCGGTTTCGCCGGATTCGGCGTGCTGATCGCCGCGGTGGCCAAGACGATCGACAACTTCAACTACGTGACGAGCGCGGTGCTCACGCCGATGTTCCTCGTCGCCGGCACGTTCTTCCCGATCACGACGCTGCCCGGAGCGCTGCGCACGATCGCGCTGTTCAACCCGCTCTATCACTGCGTGGCGCTCGTCCGCGACGTCTCGCTGAACACGATCGTCGCCGACGATCTGCTGCACCTCGCGGTGCTGCTCGCGTGGGCACTGCTGACGTGGCGGTTGGCGATCTGGCGGATGGAGAAGCGGCTGATCGACTGAGCGGGGCGCGTGGCGGGCGGTGGCCCGGCGGCCGGGGACCGGCGGCTCAGACGGTCGGCCCGCCGGGAGCCTGCTCGGCGCCGACCGGTGGCTGAATCGGCGGGATCTCCCCGAACTGGTCAAACGTGATCGTCCCCTCGGCGTCGCCGCCCTTGCCGTCGTTGCAGACGTCGATCGGGCCCCCGGGCCGCGTCGGCCCGGTCGCCTCATAGCGCAGCGGGTAGGGGGTGCCGGTCGCGGCGACCGCGATCGTGCTCGGGGTCGCGCCCGGTGCGTTGCCCGCGTCGCTGACGATCACCGCGGGCGTGCGGCCGATCATCGTGTGGCCGGTGATCGACAGCGTGCCGTGGTCCTCGGTCAGGCAGCGCGCGAGCGTGCCGGGAGCCAGCGATCCCAGCGAGCGGGTGACCGAATGCGCCCCGGAGGTCGGAACCTGGAGCCAGTGATTGGCGAGCTTGGCCGCGCGTGCTCGCGCGGCCTGTGACTTTCCGGCCTGGGCCCGCCAGAAGGCGTCGTTGCCGCGCAGGTAGGAGGCGCCGGGCAGGTTGATCACCTCGGTGACCGTGCCCGCGGTGGCCAGCGTCGCGTCAACCGTCCGGCCGCCGCTCGAGGTCAGCGCGATCAGCGTGCGCTGGCCGCTCTGTCGCAGGTCGGCGTGCATCGCGTAGCCGTTGGCCGCCCGCAGCGCGCGTGCCGCCGCCGCCAGGATCGATCGAGGGGATCGGCCGGTGACCTCCGAGTCGCTGGCGGGCGCGGTCGTGGTCGTGCCACTCGATCGGGTCGTCGTACTTGTCGCACTCGTCGCACTCGTCGTGCTCGACGCGCCCGGCGTGCTCGGCGCAGACGCCGCGCGCGTGATCGTCCGCGTCACGTGGACAGTCGAGCCGCAGCCGGAGATCGTCGCGGCGCTGAGCACGACGAGCGCGATCGGTATCCGCGCGCGGGTCACGAGGGACATGAGGGCATGGTGCCAGGCCGTCGTTGCGCGACGGCGCGCCTGTCCGGTGAGTAGAACTCAAAGCGGCCAATGCTCTACCGACTGCTCTTGCGCGGCGTGCTCTCGCGCTGGGATCCCGAGACCGTGCACCGGTTCACGGTGCGCGCGCTCGGCGGCCTGGGCGCGATCCCCGGCGCCCGCAGGCTGCTGGCCGAGCTCGTCGGGCGCCCGGATCCCAGCCTCGAGATCCGCGCGTTCGGGCTCAGCTTCCCGAGCCCACTCGGCGCCGCCGCCGGCCTCGACAAGGACCTGGAGTGGGTGACGGAGCTGGGCGCGCTGGGCTTTGGCTACGTCGAGGTCGGCACGCTGACCGCCGAGCCCCAGCCGGGCAACCCCCGGCCGCGGATCCACCGGCTGCCCGCCGACCGGGCGCTGATCAACAGCATGGGGTTTCCCAACGGCGGAGCGGCGGCCGCCGCCGCGACGCTGAGCCACCGCAGCGACCACACGATCGTCGCCGTCAACATCGGCCGTTCGAAGGCCGCGCAGGACGCCGCGGCCGACTACCGCGCTGCGGTGAGGCGGTTGGCGGGTCTCGCCGACCTGCTCGTGCTCAACGTCAGCTCACCCAACACCCCGGGGCTGCGCGACCTGCAAGCCGCCGACGTGCTCACCGGGTTGATCGGCGCCGTCCGGGAGGAGCTCTCCGAGCTCGGCGTCGCGGTGCCGTTGCTGGTCAAGATCGCACCCGACCTCGATGACGCCGAGGTCGACGCCGTCGCCACCGCCGCCCGGTCGCTCGGGCTCGACGGCATCGTGTGCACGAACACGACGGTCTCGCGCGCCGGGCTCGCGTCGCCCGCTGCGCTGACCGAGCGCCCCGGGGGCGTCTCGGGCGCACCGCTCAAGGCCCGCTCGCTCGAGGTCCTGCGCCGGGTCCGGGCGATCGTCGGCGACCGTCTCGTGCTCGTCTCGGTCGGCGGGATCGAGACCGCCGACGACGCGCTGGCGCGGATCCGGGCCGGCGCGACGCTCGTGCAGGCCTACACCGGATTCGTCTACGGAGGCCCGCGCTGGCCGAGCGAGATCAACCGCGGGCTCGCGCAGCGGGCGCGTGACCTGGGGGTCGCCCGCATCCAGGATCTGGTGGGAACCGAAGATCGGACTGCGAGCGTCGTGAACGGGTAGTCACTGAACCGTCGGAGCGTGGCCTCGCAGCGCGCGTTCCCCGTTTCGTCCGCCCCAACGATTGGATGCACATGAAGGCCTCACAGAAGATCGCTCAATACCTGGCCGAGGCGCGAGCCACCGAGGATGCCCTCATCCGGGTCCTGCAGTCGCAGATCGCGATGACCCCGCGCGGCACCTACCGCTCGGGTCTGGAGACCCACCTGGAGGAGACCCGGCGCCACTCCGCGCAGGTCGGAGACCGCCTCTCGGCCGTGGGCGGAGGGGGATCCGCGCTCGGTGCCGTCGTCGGCGTCGTCGAGGACCTGGCCGGCCAGGCGCTCGCGCTGGGCAAGACGCCGCTGGATCTGCTGCGCGGCAGCGGCGGCGAGGAGAAGGTGCTGAAGAACGCCAAGGATGCGTGTGCCACCGAGGCGCTGGAGATCGCCACCTACACCGCCCTGGAGAGCCTCGCCCGGGCGGTGGGCGATGATGAGACGGCAGATCTCGCGGCCGCCATTCGCGCCGACGAGGAGCGCATGCTGGAGCGGGTGCTGGGAGAGATCCCGCAGTTGACCGAGGCGGTCGTGCGCGCCGACCTGCGCGGCCTTCCCTCCTACGACGTGCGCCGCACCGGTGCCGCCGATACGGTGCGCGAGGCCGCCGACACGGTGCGTGAGGCGGCGGTCGCGGTGACCGAACCCCCGGCGCCCGCCATCGCTCGCTATGACCAGTTGACCGCCGAGCAGATCGTGGCCAAGCTGCCCCAGCTCTCTCAGTCTGAGCTGGCGACGATCGACTCCTACGAGCGCGCGAACGAGAACCGGACCACGATCCTCGGACGCGTCGAGTCGCTGCGCGGCGACGAGCCCTGGCCCGGCTACGACGAGCTGACGGCTCCGGAGGTGCTGTCAGAGATCTCCTCCGATGACAGCGATCAGCTCGGCCGGGTGCGAACCTACGAGCGTTCCCACAAGAACCGCGCCGGCGTCCTGAAGGCCGTCGAGCGGGGGTTGGCCAGCGCCTGACGCAGGTCAGGACCTGCACGCGGTGATCACCGCCAGATAGGATTGCGCCCCGCGCAGGGCGCGTTGCCGGGCATTTGAGGGAGGAGAGGTCAGGATGTCAGCCAGTCGATCCCGAGCGCCACGGGCTTCATCGGGCGGTCACGACGAGGTGGGCGCGAGCCCGCCCGCCGGGTCCGCGGCGGGCCAGCTCACGCGGGGGACGCTCGCCTCGGTCGTGGTCGCCGTCTGCGTCGGTCAGGTCGCGTTGGCGATCCCCGCCGTCCTCAACGGCCTGCTTCAGCAGGACCTGGGCACCAGCGCCTCGCAGCTGACCTGGATCTCAGATGCGTTCCTCGTCCCGGTGACGCTGCTCGAGCTCAGCTTCGGCGTCCTGGGCGACCTGTTCGGGCGCAAGCGCCTGCTCGTCGGCGGTGCGTCGCTGCTGGCGCTCGGCGAGCTGATCGCGGTGCTCACTCCGGGCGCCGGCTCCTCGACCGACAGCCGGGTGATGGTCCTGTGGATCGGCCAGGCGATCTCCGGGATCGGATGCGCGGCGCTCTTTCCCACGTCGCTGGCGATGATCGCCGCCTCCACCCACACCGCACGTGAGCGTGGACGCATGATCTCGATCTACGCCGCCGCGCTGTCGACCGGTGGGTTCATCTCGCCCGTGCTCGGCGGCCTGCTGGCGAAGGTCAAGTGGGGCTCGGACCCGTCGGCGAGCTGGCGCTGGGCGCTGCTTGCCGTGATGGTCCTGGCGCTCATCAGCGCCGGCGTCTCGGCGGCGCTCGCTCGCAACTCGTCCTCCCCGCAGGGACGCACCCTGGACTGGCCCGGGCAGATCACGATCGCGATCGGCCTGTTCGCGCTCCTGTTCGCGGTCATCCAGGGCCCGTCGGCGGGGTGGTCCTCGGCGCAGGTGATCGGCGGCTTCGTGGTCGGCATCGTGTTCATGGCGGCGTTCGTCGTCGTCGAGCGTGGCCGGCGCGCGCCGCTGCTGCGCCTTGACCTGTTCGCCAACCGCGCGTTTGCGATCACCGCGTTCGTCACGCTCGTCGGCATGTTCGCCTTCCTGGGGACGGCGGCGACATCGAGCATCCGGTTGTCGTCGGTCCAGGGGTTCAGTCCGCTGCACAGCTCGATCGCGTTCGTGGTGCTGCAGGGCTTTGCGCTCGTGCTGCTCCCGCTGGTCTCGTTCATGCTTCCGCGGGTCAACCCCCGGTGGATGCTCGGCGGCGGCCTGGCCCTGATCGCGATCGGCGACTTCTGGGCCTCGACGGTGACGATCGCCCACGTCGCCGTCGGTCCGCTGGTCGGACCATTGGCGCTCGTCGGGATCGGCTTCGCGTTCGCGATCTCATCGGTGACCGCGGTGGCGGTCAACACCGTCCGCGTCCAGCTCGCCGGAATGGCGAGCGCGACGACCAGCCTGCTGCGCGACTTCGGCTTCACGCTCGGGCCTGCGATCGTCGCCGCGGTCGCGCTCAGCCGCGCCGCAACCTCGATCCACAACGCGATCGCCGCCAGTCCGTCCCTGCAGCACAAGCTCGCCGCCTTCTACGGATCGGTTGCCCACGCTCCCGCGGCCCAGCACGCCCAGGCCGAGGCGGCGGTCGCGGCGGTCAAGTCCGGTCCGCTGGGGGCCAACGCGGTGCCGGCGACCACCAAGCTGCCCAACGGCACAACGGTGGCGCTGAACCCGCTGAAGGACGTCGCCTTCCATGCCCTGGGCAGCGCGTATCAGTTCAGCTACGTGGTCTGCGGGTGCGCGGCCGGCGTTGCCGCCCTGCTCGTGCTGGTCGTGCTCCGTGCCGACGCGCACCATGACGCCGACGAGGTCGCCCGCGTCGAGGCCAGCCAGTTCGCCGCCGCCCCGACCGCGGGAGACGCGTGACGGCGGGTCAGGTCGGCCGGGGGCGACTCAGCCGTGAGCCCCCCGCGTGGTGGCCACAGCACCACCGGAGCGGGTTGTTTTCAGTCGCGAAGCAGAACGGTGGACGCCGTTTCGCCGTCGCGGACCAGCCGCGCGCTGATGTTCACCGCGACGGCGTTCGCTGAGCCGGCGCTCGGCTCGGGACTCTGCAGCGCTGTCCGGATTCGGGCCACTGCCGTATCGAGCTCCCCAGCGTGGGCCAGGCCGGGAAGGACGAGGGTGAACTCGTGCGCCGCGGAGCGGCTGACGGTCGTGTCGGCGCCATCGCTGGCCTCACGCAACCGCTCGGCGATCCGGGTCAGGTACCGGTCGGCCAGTTCGGGTCGCTCCTGACCGGCGTCGACCGACGTGCAGACGACGACGCCGACCTCGCCGCCGCGACGGCGGCGCTGGGCGATCGCCATCTCCAGACGGTCGAGCAGCAGCCGGCGATTGGCCACGCCGGTGAGCGGATCGGTCAGCCCGGGCTCCAGCATCCGGCCGTCGCGACGACGGAGCTCAAGCTGATTGGCCACCTGGCGCGCGAGACCGAGTAACGACCGCTCGTCCTGGCGGGTGATCGGGCGCGGTCGATCGCCGTGGACGCACACCACGCCCACGGGTTGGTGGGCGACGACGATCGTGGCTCCGGCGTAGAACCGTATGTAGGGAGGCCCGGTGACCAGCGGATGGTCGCGCCACTCGTCGCTCTCCAGCGTGTCGGGGATGCACATCAGGTCACGGCCCGCCCGCACCGTGGCCGCGCAGAACGCCGTGTCGGCCGAGATCTGGGCGCCGTGGCCGGGCTCCAGGCCCACCGCCGCCTTGGTCCATTGCCGGTCGCCGTCGATGAAGTTCACCGCGGCGATCGCGCTGCCCGTGCTGGTCGCCGCGAGCGTCGCGATGTCGTCGTAGGCCAGCTCGGGCGGCGTGTCCAGGATCTCCAGATCGTGCAGGACCGCCAGCCGATGGGGATCGAGAACGGTGTCCACCTCTGAGGGGTATCGGCGGCGATCGGGTCGTGCTTGAGCCCCTGGATCAGAAGACCTGCACGCCGCGCTTGCGGGGCCCCGCGCGCGGGGTAACGGGTGACGAGGCCTCGCCGGAGAGTCGGCTGATCCATGGTTCAACAGCTAGCGGCGCCGGCGGGGTCTCCTGCGCACTCACCGACCGGCGCTCGGCGGCCACGAGGCTCGCGTGACGCATCGTCGCTGCGGGTCTGAGTCGGGCCGCTCACCCGGCTCGGGCGTCAGCTCGGATCGTCGTAGGGCACCGAGGACTGCAGCCGCGTCGTCAGATGATGGCCATGCACGCGTTCGAACTCGCGCTGGACTGACAACTGCGTACGGCCGAAGTCATCGTCGAGGTCGCGCCACACGGAGTGGATGTGGTTCCCGTTGTCGAGCGCGTTGTTGAACTCGATCAGGGTGTCGGGACCCTGAATGCGGTAGTAGTGCGGCGTTCGGACTCGGTCGCCCCCGGCCCAGGCGAAGTGCAGGTTGTGCAGCCCGTGGCCGGTGAGTCGGTCGGTGTAACCCTGGGCGAGCTCCTCCGGCACGCGCCCGATGTAGCACCCCACGACGGCGAGCAACAGCTTCGCCTGGTTCTCATCGAGCATCGATGCGGCGATCCCCGCCGGCTCGTCGCGCACGAATTTCAGTGCTTCCCGGTCGGCGTCGCTGATCCGGTAGAAGGGCAGGCCGAGGTCATAGTGATCGGGATACTCGACCTGACCCAGGTGGGGAACCTGGCGCGTGGCGAAGTCAGCGGGGGCGACGTCGTGGATGACGGCCATCTCCCGCTGCTCGGGACCGAGGGAATGCAGCAGCTCAAACGCCAGCTCCTCCTCGTGATGCAGCGGGCGCAGGACGCCGGCTTCGGCGGGCTGGGAGCCCATGTTCGACGGGGTCACGCACAGGTAGCGCTGACCGATGATGGTGTAGGAGATCGACAGATGATGGCCGAGCAGCCGCCACCCCCACGTGTCCTCGAGCGCGGGGCGCCCGTAGAAGGAGAGAAAGAAGCCGTCGGCGTGACGGAAGTCGCCGACCCCGATGCCCATCCGACCGACTTCGAGCTCACGCAGGATGTTCTCCATCGCCATGATCTGAAGAGCCTGGGTGTAGCCGCGCATCGAGAGCCCGGACTTCAGGAGCACATGCGCCAACGTCCGTTGGTGCTTGTCAAGCTCCCACAACGGGACACCGTTGCGATCGGGCTTGGGGACGAAGTCCCAATCGAGGCGGCGCGGATCGTCCATCGCAAAGCCGATCCGCGCCTGCTGGTCGGCGCTCAGACTGGACAGCAGGGCACCCGCGTTGCCGAGCATGGAGCGGATCGTGTGCGGCGCTTCGAACACGGTGGCGGAGTCTGGCACCGCCGCTGCGGGCGCGCGAACGTCGCTCATGGGGCTCCCTCCACATGGTCCACGCCGGCCGCCAGGCGCTGGTTGTTCCCGGCGGTGAAACGTTTTGACCCCACCGGGCGCGGCTCCTGTCCAGCGGGGCTCAGGACCGGACCGATCCGCGCCATCGCCTCCGCGATCAACTCGATCTGCCCCTCCACAGCTCCACCGGCCGCACGATTTGCCAGTCCGAGATGCGTTGCACCCACGTCTGACCAGAAGCGGGCCGTCTCAGGCCATGCCTCCCGCGGCTCGCGGTGCGTGATCAGTCGCGCCTCGACGCCCATCTGGTCCGGGGCTCGGCCCGCCTCCATGGTGTAGCGCCGGAGTGTCTGGACCACGTCGAACGCCGTCTCGCGGTCGCCGCCCAGCACCGCGAACATCTTGTAGCCGTCGGCGAGACGCGCCATCCGGCGCAGCGCCCGTTCCGGCGGCCGGCCGCCGGAGTCAAATGAGCCAGCCCCCATCCAGATCGGGATCTGACGCCCCGGTCGAGGACTGATCCCCACCTGGCGCAGTTGGAGGTGACGGCCATCATGGGTCACGGCCGCCTCACTCCAGAGTCGCCGCATGACCTCGACCTGTTCGGCGACCCGATCCCCGCGCCCGAGCGGGTCCACGCCGAGGGCCTCGTACTCCCGCGGGTTCCAGCCGACGGCCACGCCGAGACGCAGACGGCCCCGGCTCAGAAGGTCGATCTCCGCCGCCTGCTTGGCCGCGAGCACCGTCGGCCGCAGGCCCAACAGCATCATCGAGGTGGACAGCTCGATGCGGGACGTGGCCGCGGCCAGGAATCCAAGCAGGGTGAAGGACTCGTGCCACGGATCCTCAAAGCCGAACGCGGGTCCGCGGCCGCCGGTCTTGGGAAACGGGCTGTCCTGGGCACTCGCGACGTGCTCGGAGAACGCGATGTGGTCATAGCCCAGCTCCTCCGCGGCCTGGACGAACTCCCGAATCTCTCCGGGGTCTGAGAAGTACGGCAGGTCACATCCGAGTCTCATCGCGCCGGCTCCCCTCCCTCGGTAGCGCGGCGCTCCGGTCAGGCATGCGCCATCGCGTCGGCCAGCCGCGGCATCACGTCTGACCCGAACATCTCGACGCCGCGGCAGGCATGCTCGAACGGAAGCACCACGTCGCTGAACAGCAGATCGAAATGGCCGACGCCGGTCAGCTCCGCGACCTCACCGATCTGGCGTGCGACGGTGGCCGGCGATCCGATGAACGTGGGACGCCCGCCTGACGGGGCCACGCCATCACGAGGCTTGCCCGGCGGGGCGTTGCCCATCATCGCGTGGCGAATCGCGACCGTCACGTCCTTGTCGTGGCTCTGGAAGACCTTGCTCATGTCGCCGAAGCCGTACCTGGCCGCAAGCTCCTCGGCCTCGTCGTCGGTGTCGGCGACGAGACAGAAACTGCGGTAGAGCATGTCGTCGGGCTCAGGCGTCCAGCCATGCTCCTCGGCCGCGTCGCGGAAGAAGGCGGCCGATCTGGCGACGCTGGCGGGCGGCTGAAACGCGAAGCCGGCCTTGAACCCGTGCTTGGCGGCGTGCGTCGCCGACGCTTCGGAGTGCGCCGAGACGAGGATCGGCGGGTACGGTGCCGTCACCGGGCGTGGCCACACCGACACCACGCGGTAGTCGTAATGGCGGCCGACCCACGAGAACGGCTCGGGTTGCGTCCACGCCTCCAGGAGGAGGCTCACGGCCTCCTCGAACACCTCACGCGTCTCAGCCGGGTTGGTTCCATACGTGAGGTACTCGGTCGGCGTTCCCCGGAACAGGCCGACCAACAGCTTCCCGCCCGTCAGGGCGTCGAGGAGGGCGAGCTCCTCCGCGGAGCGCAGCGGGTTGGACATCGGCAGGGTCGCGCCGAGCACCGCGATCCCCGCATGGTGCAGGTGCTGAGCCAGCGCCGCGGCGAGAACCATCGGATTGGGCGACAGCTGACGCGGGTGGTAATGGTGCTCGGCCACGGTGATGTAGTCAAAGCCCGCGTCGTCGGCCAGCTTGGAGATCGTGATCGAACGTCGAATCGCCTCGGCGGTCGACTCGGGCGCGGAGAGCTCAGGCGGCACCGGCCACTCGCCGATCCTGGGTACTCCGTAGACCGGCGAGGGATTGAAGAGCGAGAATTTCATTTGCGGTTGGTTCCTGTTCACGCGTGGATGAGGGTCGAGCTGTCCGCCACGACGAATCCCGGCCCACGACGGAGGTAGTCGCTCACGGTCGTCAGATAGGCAGCCGGCCGGCTCGCCTTGATGTCGTGCCCCGCGGCGTAGACGATCGCCACGTTGGCGCGGGGCAGTCGTTTGTAATCGGTGGCGAACCGCGGCGGGAAGAACGGGTCGTCCTGACCGAACAGGATCAGCGCCGGAACCTCACAGGTGGCCATCGCCGCGACCAGCGCGGGATCGGTGGCCGGCCCGACGATCTTCTGCATGAAGGCGACGTGCGCCGGAGGGGGTCCGGCACCACCGCCCGGCGGGGGCCCCGGCGGCGGCGCGCCCTCCCGAAAGGCAGCCGGTGCGTCGAGCACGAGCTTCTCCACCCGGTCGGCATTGTCGATCGCGACCCATAACGCCACCGCCGCGCCGATCGAGCTGCCGAGCACCGAGTAGCGCTCGACGCCGATCGTGGCCGCGAAGTCCGCGGTGACTCGGGCGAGGTCACGCAGCGACTCGATCCCGGTCGCGTCAGCGGCGCCGAATCCGGGCAGCTCGAGTGCGAGCACTCGGTGGTCCTTGGCCAGCTCGGCGTGCACCGGCGACATGTTGCGCAGCAGGCCGGAGCCGCCATGGACGACGATCAGCGCGTCGCCGCTCCCGCTCTCCAGATACCGGATCCGTCGGTGCCCGACGTCAACGCCGGACTCCACGAAGCCGTCCGGCAGCGGCGGTTGACCGACCCGCTCCGTCCCCGGCGGCTGGCCCGCGTCAGCATGAACGCCGCGCTGCAAAAGCTCAGCGCCCATCCCACCCGCCCGGTGGTGCTCGCGCAGTT
>CAZZYU010000088.1:12720-14671 GCA_964658375.1 uncultured Acetobacteraceae bacterium
GTTGCGGCGGCACAGCATCAGTGTCGGTCATGGTCGCTCACGAGTCGTGGCCGGTGAAGGCTCGCTCCGTTTGAATTCGAACGGCCGTGCTCGCGCGTCCGCTGGTCCTCACTCCTCCTGGCGATGAACCTAGAGCTGTAATGTCAGATTGTCAAGTCTGAAGTGCGAACCGTCCGCTGACTCAAGGAGGTCACCGTGCTGCTGCTCGGATTACGAACCGTCATCTATCCCGCTCCCGAGCTCGACGCCTCACGCGCCTGGTATCGCGACCTGCTCGGGATCGAGCCGTACTTCGACCAGCCGTTCTACGTCGGCTTCAGCGTCGCCGGCTACGAGCTCGCGCTTGACCCCGACGGCGACCCCGCTCGCGGACCACTCACCTACTGGGGCGTGCCCGACGCCGACGCGGCCCTCGATGCGCTCACTGCCGCCGGCGCGCCGACACACAGCCCCGTCCGCGAGGTCGGCGACGGGATCCGAGTCGCCACCGTGCTGGAGCCCGGCGGAACCATCTTCGGCGTGATCGAAAACCCCCACTTCCAGATCCAGCCAACCGAGCACGCGAGCGGGGCCGGCCGCTGACCCTGTCAGGGGTCGTTCCGGGGTGCCACGACGGCTGCTGCCCCCCGTCGTGGGTGCTGATGCGCGCTTCGGGTGAGCGGCCCGGTGACCCATGACGCCGCCTGAGCTCGACTGCGCAACGCGACGGCGCTCAGCGCGGGACGTTGCGCCACGCACGCATGGACGCGGGCAGGCATTTCACGATGGGTCCGCCACGCCCACCGCACGATGTGATCCGGGTCGGCGAACTGCCATTCGGTCACCCACGCCGGCTCGCTGATCCTCGCGCTGACCGGCGCGGACGGTGGACCAGCGCGTCCTCGGCCGCAATCCAGGGCACGATCCCCACGGTATCGTCGACCCCGTCGCGCACCGGTCGTGCTGCCGAGCCGGCTCAGCGAGATGGGAAGATCCCGGCGTGTCGTCCGTGCTTGACACAGAGCGGGTCCGCGGGGTGCTGAATCGCCTGCGTGTACTCGGAGAGCAGCAGGACAACGAATACGGGGCGCGCATACGGGCGCGCGAGACCGAGCTCGGGGAGAGACTCTACGGTCGAGAACGAGCGGAGATCGGCGCCCGGGCACCGCAGGCCGTCGCGCCCGAAGTGGGCCGCATCCTCTACGGACTGACGATCGCGGCTCGCCCCGCGCTCGCCGTCGAGTTCGGGGCCTCGTTTGGAAGCTCGACGATCCACCTTGCGGCAGCCGTGGCTGACCTCGGCTGCGGATGGTTGATCACCTCCGAGCTCATCGAAGCCAAGGCTCAGGCCGCGGTCGAGAACCTGGACGCGGCAGGGCTCGCCGGTCACGTCGAGATGCGCCAGGGCGACGCTCGTCAGACGCTCCGATCGATCGGCGCCAAGGTCGACATGGTGTTTCTCGACGGATCAAACGACCTCTACGTCGAGGTTCTCCAGTTGCTCGAACCACAACTCTCCGAGCGAGCCATCGTGGCAGCCGACCTCAGTCATGGCGATCCTCACCACCAGCGCTACCGCGAGTACGTGGCCGGAGCCGACAGCGGCTACCTGAGCGTCGAGATCCCCGTCGACGCCGGTCTGGTGGTCTCGACCCGTCGGTGACGCGCGCGGGCGAGGCGCTCCGGGGGGCGACGGGCTGGACGGTGGAGCCGGCGTCCAGCGCGGACGCGACGCCCACATGCGCGCGATTTTCGACCCACTCGCCCCCGCCCGACAGGGCGGTGGGATAGTTCGGCACTCCCAGCGCCGAATCTGCCCGCTCACCCGGCGCGGGCCTGAGGTTGGGACGTGATTCGTCAAAGGCTCCACCGGGAGCGCCAAGAGAGCCTCAGGTCACCGTGGTGCCGCCGTCGACCACCAGCTCCTGGCCGTTGACATAGCTCGAGTCGTCTGAGGCGAGGAACAACGCGA
>CAZZYU010000089.1:0-14011 GCA_964658375.1 uncultured Acetobacteraceae bacterium
CGGATCGTCTCCTCCAGGGTGGCGCCGAACGCGTCGACGAGCTGGTGGGGCAGCTTGCGGATGAACCCGACGGTGTCGGTCAGCAGATAGTCGCGGCCGCCGGCGCGCAGCACCCGGGTCGTCGGATCCAGGGTGTGAAACAGCCGGTCGCGCACCGGGACGTCGGCGCCGGTGAGCGCGTTGAGCAGGGTCGACTTGCCGGCGTTGGTGTAGCCGGCGAGCGCCACCTGGGGCAGGTGGGCTCGCTCGCGCTCGGCGCGCATCACCGAGCGGGTGGAGCGCACCTGCGCCAGCCGCCGCTTGAGCGCGGCGATCCGATCCCGGGCCAGCCGGCGGTCGGTCTCGATCTGGGTCTCGCCCGGGCCCCGGGTGCCGATCCCGCCGCCGAGGCGCTCCAGGTGTGACCACAGGCCGCGCATGCGCGCCAGGTTGTACTCCAGCTGGGCCAGCTCGACCTGAAGCTTGCCCTCCGCGGTGTGCGCGTGAGCGGCGAAGATGTCGAGGATCACCGCGGTGCGGTCGACCACCGGCATGCCGATCGCCGCCTCCAGGTTGCGCTCCTGGCGGGGGGTCAGCTCGTCGTCGCAGGCGACCAGGTTCGCGTCGGCGTCGGCCAGCTGGGCCTTGAGCTCCTCGAGCTTGCCCGGCCCCAGGTAGGTGTTGGGGTGCGGCCGATCGCGGTGCTGGACGACGCGTCCGACGGCGGCCACCCCCGCGGTGCGCAGCAGCTCGGTGAGCTCGGACAGGTGGTCCTCCTCACCTCCGGGCAGCGCCGCGACCATGAACGCGCGCTGGCGCGCCCGGCCGGACGCACGCTGGCCGTCGGCGCGTGACGGCCGGCTGCCGTTCGAGGTGGCATCAGACGGAGCCAAGCACCGCAGATGGTAGCCGCGCCGCCCCCGGCGCGGCGGTGCTCACCGCGCGGGCAGCGCGCTCAGCCGCGCCACCGCCTCCACCAGCCGGTCCTCGGGGCAGGTGAGCGAGATCCGGAAGAACCCCTCGCCGTGGGGCCCGTAGGCGCCGCCGGGCGAGATCACGACCGCCGCCTGCTCCAGCACGTGCTCGCAGTACTCGGCGGCGCCGGCGAACCCGGGCGGGACCGGGGCCCACACGTAGATCGTGCCCCGCGGCGGAGTGACGGTGACCCCGGCCTGGGTCAGGGCGTCGCAGACAAGATCGCGGCGGCGGGCGTAGACCGCGTTCATCTCCGCGACCGACGCGTCGACCGACGGGTCCAGCGCGGCGGCCCCGGCGAGCTGGATCGCCTCGAACAGGCCCGAGTCGATGTTTGACTTCAGCCGCCAGTACTGGGCGATCGCCTCGGCGTTGCCGACGATCGCCGCGCAGCGCCAGCCGGTCATGTTGTAGCCCTTGGACAGCGAGAACACCTCGACTCCCACCTCCGCGGCGCCCGGGGTGGCCAGAAACGACGGCGCGACGTAGCCGTCGAACGTCGTCTCGGAGTAGGCGTTGTCGTGCACGACGAGGAAGTCGTGGTGGCGGGCCAGCTCGATCACCCGCTCAAACAGGCCGTCGGGAACGACCGCGCCGGTCGGGTTGTTGGGGTAGTTGATGAACATCAGTCGCGCTCGCTCCAGGGCCTGGGCCGGGATCGCGTCGAGGTCGGGGGCGAAGCCCTGGTCGGGCACGAGCCCCATCAGGTGAGCGTCGGCGCCGGCCATCAGCGGCCCACTGCTGTAGACCGGGTAGCCGGGGTCAGAGACCAGCGCGACGTCGCCGGGGTCCAGGAACGCCAGGCTGAGGTTGAAGATGCACTCCTTGGCGCCGATCGCCGGCATCACCTCGGTGGCGGGATCGAGGCGGACGTCGAAGCGCCGGTCATAGAACGCCGCCACCGCCTCGCGGAACTCCGCTCGGCCGCGGTTGGACGGGTAGCGGTGGGTGCCCGGATCGGCGACCGCCTGCTGGGCGGCGGCGACGATCGGCGCGTAGGTCGGCGTGTCGGGATCGCCGATCCCGAGGCTGATCACGTCGATCCCGGCGGCCTGCTTGGCGGCGATCTTGCGCTCCAGCTCGGCGAACAGGTACGGCGGAATCTGCTCCAGGCGCCTACTCGGTCTCATGCAGCTCCTTGAGGAAGTCATCGGCCAGGACGCCGGAGAACACCGGCACCGCCCAGCCGCTGAGGGTGACGTGCAGGTCATCTCCCACCTCGACCACGAGCTCGCCGCCGTCGAGCACGACGGTGACCGGCGAGTCGCCCCCGGCGAGCACATGGGCGACCGCGGCGCCGGTGGCGCCGGTGCCGCTGGCCGCGGTCTCCCCCACCCCGCGCTCGAAGATCCGCGCGCGGATGCGGTCGGGCGCCAGCGGCGCGTACCAGGAGACGTTGGTGCGCCGGGGAAACAGCTCGTGATGCTCGATCCCGGGACCGACCTCGGCGAGCGGCAGGGCCGCCAGGACGGCGTCGTCGGCGACCGCGATCGCGCACTGGGGATTGCCGGTCTGCACGTGCTGAAACGTCCAGCTGCGCTCGCCGTCCAGCAGCGTGCCGCGGCCGTCGGGCGGCCCCGTGGGGTAGTCGTCGCTGCGCAGCCGCACCCGCCCGAGGTCCAGCCGGGCGGTGGTCGGGGAGGTGATCGTGGGGCGGATCTCGCCGGCGGCGGTCTGAATCGAGAACTGATCGGCCTGCGCCCAGCCGCGGCGGCGCAGGTAGAGCGCCGCCTCCCGGGCGCCGTTGCCCGACAGCTCGGCCTCGGAGCCGTCGGGGTTGAAGATCCGCAGCCGGGCGGCGAACCCCGGCTCCTCAGGCGCGCTGAGCAGCAGGATCCCGTCGGCGAAGACCCCGGTGTGCGGGGCGCAGAGGGCGCGGATCCGGGCCGGGGTCAGGTCGAAGGGCAGCGCATCGCGCTCCACGATCAGGTAATCGTTGCTCAGGGCGTGCCACTTCTCGAACTCCACGCGGCGGCAGTCTAGGTCCAACGATGACGAGCGTCTCCTCCGCGATGACGCGGCGCGCCCGCCGATCGGCGTCGGCCCCGCTGCTGGTGCTGGCCGTCGTCTCGCTGCTGTCCCTGGGCGCCCGCAGCTTCAGACTCGGCGAGCCCTGCCAGTCGCCGTGCACGACGGCCGCCGAGCACACACTCATCTTCGACGAGGCCTACTACGTCAACGCGGCGCGGGTGATCGCCGGGATTCACCCGTCACAGGGGTCGCACTACGCCAACTCGCCGCTGGGCACCGATCCCAACGCCGAGCACCCGCAGGGCGCCAAGCTGATCATGGCCGCGGCGATCGAGATCTTCGGCGACGGCCCGTTCGCGTGGCGGATCGGGTCGCTGATCTTCGGGTCGCTGGCGATCCTCGGCATGTACGCGCTCGTGCGCTTCAGCGGCGGCGGCGCGTGGTCGGCGGTGGGAGCGGCCACGCTGATGGCCTGCGACAACCTGCTGCTCGTCCACGGCCGGATCGGAACCCTGGACATCTACGCGCTGGCGCCGATGGTCTGGGGCGTCGCGCTGTACATGCGCGGCCGGCCGTGGCTGGCGGCGATCCTGCTCGCGGTGGCCGACTGCATGAAGGAGGTGGCGCCCTACGCGCTGCTCGTGCTCGGACTGGTGGAGCTCGCCCGGGTGCTGCTCGCCCGGCGCCAGTTCGGCGCCGGCCTGCCGCCGGACTGGGGCTGGCGCCCGGCGCTCATCCGGCTGCTGATCGCGGTCCTCGGCAGCCTCGCCCTGTTCATCGCCGGCCTGTGGGTCATGGGGCTGATCGCCACCCCGTATGCCGACAGTCAGGCCAAGCTGATCACCGGCGGGCCGTTTGATCACCTGTGGCACATGATCACCTACGCCGAGGCGCTGACCAGCCCCAACGGCCCGAAGGGAATCGCCTCCTATCCGTGGCAGTGGCTAGTTGACCTCAAGCCGATCACCTACCTGCGGATCAACCCCTCGCTGCCCGGCGACGGCCTCTACGCAATCCACCCGGTGTCGGCGTTCTTCGGGATGGTCAGCCCGCCGATCCTCGCCTTGGCACTTCCGGCGATGGGGTTCTGCGTCTACCGCTGCTGCCGGCGCCGACCGCGAGGCCCGGGCGCTCGGTCGCCGGCCGAGCTTCAGCTGGCGATCCTCGGAGTCGCCTGGTTTCTGGGCACGTGGGGCCCCTATGAGCTGCAGAGCGCGCTGGACAGCCGCACCAGCTACCTCTACTACATGGTGGTCGTGATGCCGGGGATCTATGTCGCGGTCACCTGCCTGGTGGCCGAGGGGTGGCGCGCGGGGGCGCTGTGGCTGCGCGGGCTGATCGGCGTGTGGGGCCTCGCCGTGCTCGCCGCGGTGATCCTGATGTACCCGTTCGTGGCCGCGTTCTGAGCTCGCGCGCCGGTCGCGCGCCGATCAGAGCGTTCCCAGGATCTCCTGCGCGACGGCGTCAGGCTCCCGATCGGTCACGTCGACGACGGTGACGTCGGCGAGCTTGCGCATCCAGGTGAGCTGGCGGCGCGCGTAGTTGCGGGTGCGGCGTTTCATCGAGTCGATGTCGCCGGCCAGCAGCTCCTGGAAGCCCAGCGCCTTGCGCGCGTTCTCCGAGGCGCCGGCCCCCGTGCTCGCCGCGCGGCGGACCTCCTCGCCCGCGCCGGCGGCGATCATCTCATCGACGCGGTCCTCGATCCGCCGATAGAGCGCCGCACGCTCCATGACCAGCCCGACGAGCCGGGTCGGGTGGCGGGTCGACGAGCTCCACAGCTCTGAGTCGCCGCCGTCACGTCCCTCCGGCTGCAGGTCGCCGCTGTCGAGCAGCTCGAGGCAGCGCACGATGCGCTGGCTGTCGGTCGCGGCGATCCCCTCGGCCGCCCACGGGGCCCGGCGGGCGAGGATCGCGTACAGCGCCTCGGGCCCCCGGGCCTGCAGCTCGACTGTCCACCGCTCACGGACCCCCTCCACGGGCGGCGGGCGTAGGCTGAGCTCGGTCAGCGCCGCACGCAGGTACAGCCCGGTGCCGCCGACGACGATCGGTCGCCGGCCGTCGGCGAGCAGCCCGTCGATCTCGGCATGGGCCAGCTGCGCGAACTGGCCGGCGCTGAACGTCGCGTCGACGGGCAGAAAGCCGACCAGGCGGTGCTCCAGGACCGCCTGCTGCGCGGCACTGGCGGCGCCGGTGAGGATCTGCAGCCCGTCGTAGACCTGCAGCGCGTCGGCCGATACCGCGACCGGATCCTCGCCGCGCGCCCGCAGGCGCCCGGCCAGCGCGATCGCGACCTCGGTCTTGCCGACCCCGGTGGGCCCGAACAGCGCGATCACCTCGGGGGCTGGCATCGGCGCAGTATCGTGCAGCGCGTCGTGCGAGCCGGCGGGGCAGCGACGTAGACTCACCGCCGATGAGCTCCGCCGCCCGCGTCTCCCTCTCCGGCGCCACCGTGCTGCTGACCGGGGCGACCGGCGGGCTCGGTCAGGCGATCGCCGGCGCGCTGGCGGCGCGCGGCGCCCGGCTGATCCTGAGTGGTCGCCGGGAATCCGAGCTCGTCGCGCTCGCCCAGTCGCTGGGTGGCCGAGCGGTCGTCGCCGACCTCGCGGTCCGCAGCGACGTCGACCGGCTGATCGAGGAGGCATCCGACGCCGACGTCGTGGTTGCCAACGCGGCCCTGCCGGCGTCGGGCCAGCTGTCAGACCTGTCACGCGGCGAGATCAATCGCATGCTCGAGATCAACCTGCGCGCCCCGATCATCATCGCCAAGGCGCTTGCACCCGGCATGGCCCAGCGGGGCCGCGGCCAGCTGGTGTTCGTCTCCTCGCTGGCGGGCAAGGCCGCCTCCCCCGCCTCGTCGATGTACTCGGCGACGAAGTTCGGCCTGCGGGGCTTCGCGCTGGCGCTGCGCCAGGACCTGGCGCGCGACAACATCGGCGTGTCGGTGATCGCCCCGGGCTTCATCCGCGACGCCGGCATGTTCCACGAGTCCGGCACCCGGCTGCCCCCGGGGACGGGAACGCGCACCCCGGCCGATGTCGCGGCGGCGGTCGTGCGCGCGATCGATCAGGACCGCGCCGAGATCGAGGTCGCGCCCCCGGGGTTGCGCGTCGGGGCCGCGATCGCGTCGCTGGCCCCGGGGCTGGCCGCCCGTGCCACCGCCCGGATGGGCGCTCAGCGCATCTCCGAGCAGCTGGCCGAGGGTCAGCGCGACAAGCGCTGAGTCAGCGGGCGTCGGCGGTGTGATGCTCGCCGGTGACCGCGGCGAGCACCTTCATGATCTCGTCGGCGAGGCGCGTCCCCTCGTCGGGGTCCTCCGGGGTCGCCTTGACGCGCACGACGACGTCGTCGCCGTCGACCTCTTCCAGCAGCACCGATTTGGCGCTCGGCGTGCCCACCTCCTGGTCGAGGATCGCCTGGACCTGACTCGGCCGCACGCCGCTGCGCAGGTGCACGCGGACGTCGACGCCCTCGGGCTCCTTGAGCGGCACGACGACCGCGGCGAGCACGCCGTTGTTGGGGATCATGACCTTCTCAAGGCCCTGGCTGAGCGTCGTGTACAGCAGGCCCTGCTCGCTGACGACGCCGTCGATCTGGCCGCCGAGCGCCCCGGCCTGCAGCCGCACACGGTCGCCGACACGGAACGGACGGGCGCTGATCAGCACCATCCCCGCGAAGGCGTTGCCGAGCGTCTGCTGGGCGGCGAGACCGACGACGACCGCCGTGAAGCCGCCGCCGACCGCGAGCGTCCGCAGGTTGGCTCCGGCCACCGAAAGGCCGATGATCACCACGATCACGACGACGAGGATCCGCACCAGAAAGCCGACCGTCCCGGCCGTCGCCGGGTCCATCCGCCGCATGAAGGTCGGCCCGGCGAAGCGTCCGAAGTCACGCGCGATCCCCCAACCGAGACCGATCAGCACGACGACGACGGCGATCTGCAGCAGGATCCCGACGGGGGTCGGATGGTTGTGCTTGTGCACGAGCACGTGCTTGTGGATCAGGCTGTAGCGATGGTCGTAGAGCACGACGATCGCGATGAACAGCGCGACGAGCCCGGTCGCCTCGCGCCGGGCGCGCTTCACCGTCCGCTTGCTGAAGTCAAACGAGAGTCCCGCCGCCTCCCACGCATCGCTGCGCGTCTCGAACATCTGCGCGGGGATCGGGTTGCGCGGTTTGAACTGCCGGGGCATGCTCGCTCGAGGGGTTCAGTCGTCGTCGGTGATTGTGCTGGAGCGCGAGCGGGTCTGCCGGTCTGATCAGGGCTCGAACAGTCGGTCCTGTCCGATCACCCGCTCCGGTGCCGAGGCGTCGGGCGCCGGATCGACATGCGCCCCTCGTGATCGCTCCCACGGCGACAGCTCGGCGACGCGCACCATGCGGGTCAGACGCCTACGCTCAGCCACCGGAGCGTACGCGCCACGGCGGTAGAGCTCACGATAGCGAGCGACCAGGTCGGGGCGATGGTCACCCAGCCACTCCATGAACACCTGGCGCACCTCCCCTCGGAGGTGCAGCGCGAGCCCGGTGACGTAGGCGGCCCCGGCCTCCGCGCACAGCCGCAGGATCTCCCGCACCTGCTCGGGATCGTCGTTGATGCCGGGCATCAGGGGCGCGACGAGCACCCCGGTTCGAATCCCCGCGGCGGTCAAGCTCGCCACCGCCTCCAGCCGGGCCCGCGGGTGGGGCGTGTGCGGCTCGGTCGCCCGCCAGGCCCGCTCCTCGATCGTGGGGATCGACAGCGCGGCGCTGAAGTCCGTGCGGCGGTTGAGCTCGGTCATCAGGTCGAGGTCGCGCAGCAGCAACGGCGACTTGGTCAGCACCGACCCGGGGTTACGGGCGTCGATCATCGCCTCCCAGATCCCGCGCATCAGCTTGTACCGGCCCTCAACCCACTGATAGGGATCGGTGTTCGTTCCCAGCGCAACGTGCTCACCCCGCCACGACGGCCGCGCCAGCTCGACCCGCAGCCGCTCCGGCGCATTGACCTTGACGACGATCTCGCGCTCGAAGTCCCGGCCCGCGTTGAAGTCCAGGTACGTGTGGGTCGGCCGAGCGAAACAGTTGTGGCTGACGACGCCGTTGGCGATGAAATCGCCGGTCCCGGTCGTGATGTCGTACAGCGGGAGTTCCCGGCCAAGCGGCTCGATGGCGGCCACTGTGAGCTTGGCGAAGGTCTTGACCATCTGGCCCTCGATGGTCCGTTTGCGGGTAATCGCCGGGTCTGTGAGGTGGAAGAAGCGCAGATGCTCGGAGAGCCCACCTCGAACGCGGACAGCGATCACCCCGCACGCACTCGGTCGGTCTCTGACGATGTCGAATCCGAGACCGCGGGCGCATGACTCCGTCCAGCCCAGGATCTCGGGGTTGGCATTCGAGATTCGCAGTGCGAACGCGCTACGGGACCCTTCTGCATCGAAGATCCCCGCCAGGAAGCCCCGGCACCAATCGACGGTTGGCGTCGCTGTCGGCCACTCGATCAGGTGAGCGACGCGGTCGACGGTCTCTCTGCGACCTGAGTAGATCGAGCCCATCTCTCGGTGTCTGTGGGTCGCTGCCGCGAATACACGCTCGCGCAGTTCAATACCCTCACGGTGCAGAAATCCGCGCGAGCGCGCGAGCGCCTCGGCGTCGGTGAGGGCGAGCCGGAAGCTGTGAATCTTCGACGAACCCGTTTCTCCTCTCGGGTAGCTGTAGGAGCCAAGGTGGCCGTCTCCGCGGATCATGCCCGTGAGATACCCGCGCCGATATTCAGCGTTGTGGTCAGGCTGCGGTGCGAACCCGCCGGTGCCAACGAGCGAGTTAGTCAGCGTGAGATGAGGACGATCCGGCTCGCCCTGCGGCGAATTGAGGACGTGCTTCCAGCCGCGGTTGGAGAGCAGGCGGTGATCGCCGCTCAGCAACAACTCGGTGTCGTCCTCGAGGAAGACTCGAACCGCCGGTTTGACGGTGATCCACTTATCACGCACGGTTGTCACGGCATACCGTCGATAATGGCCAGCTCGTTCGGTACCAACGACCGCGTCGCCGACCTCAAGAGCCTCGATCGGCGTGTGCCGGCCGTCGGCCGTCAGCACTGGAGTCCCGCCCCATACACAGAAGACGCAGGCGTGCGTGCATCCGCGATATGGGTTGATCGTCCACCGGAACGGCATCTGGGACGCCTCGGGCACCCGGTTGAGGATCGACTTGGCGCGGACCTCGTAGAACCGGGTCGGGACCGAGTCCGGCGCGTCGAAATGCCGCACCACCGCGTCGTCGCGATAGCCCGGGAGATGGGCGCTCGCAGCGGACTGCTCGGCGTCGATTGTGAGGTTGCTCCAGCGCACAGAACGTATGTTCGTGTACGGGCCGGACAGACCCCGCCGACGCCGGGTTGATCAGCGCACGGCGCGGGAGACGAGCGACATCTCGCCGGTGAGCGTCTGGCTGCTGGCCCCCGTGATCTGGACCTCGACGAGGTCGCCGGGCGCGCCCAGCCCCTCGAAGTTGACGACCTTGTTGTGGCGCGACCGTCCCCGCAACCGGGTCGGGTCGGTCCGCGAGGGCCCCTCCACGAGCACCTCGAGCGTCCGTCCCACGAACCGCTGGGCGCGCTCCCGGGCGCGACGCTGAACGACCTCGACCAGGCGCTCCATGCGGGCCACCTTGACCTCGTGAGGCACCTGACCGTCCATCTCGGCGGCCTCGGTCTCGCGCCGCGGCGAGTAGATGAAGGTGAAGGCGCCGTCATAGCCGACCGCTTCGCAGACCTCGAGCGTCTGCGCGAAGTCCGCCTCGGTCTCGCCGGGGAAGCCGACGATGATGTCGGTGGTCAGGGCGCAGTCGGGCACGTGCTCGCGGATCAGCGCGACGCGGTCCAGGTAGCGCTCTCGGGTGTAGGTCCGGCGCATCCGCTTGAGGATCGGGCTGGATCCGGACTGCAGCGGCAGGTGGATGTGCTCACAGAGCGCCTCCAGCTGCGCGTGGGCGAGGATCACGTCCTCGCGCATGTCCTTCGGGTGCGGGCTCGTGTAGCGGATGCGGCGGATCCCCTCGACGGCATCGAGCTCGCCCAGGAGCTGGGCGAAGGTGATGCGCCGCTGCGCCGGCAGGTCACGTCCGTAGGAGTTGACGTTCTGGCCCAGCAGGGTGATCTCCGAGACGCCGTCGTCGGCCAGCGCCCGGACCTCGGTCACGAGCTCCTCCCAGGGCCGGCTCACCTCTCGCCCGCGGGTGGAGGGCACGATGCAGTAGGAGCAGACCGAGTTGCAGCCGACCGAGATCTGCACCCAGCCCTGGAAATCGCGGGCGCGCTTGGCCGGCAGATGGCCGGTGAAGCCCTCGAACTCAAAGAACCCCTGGGCGGTCAGCGAGTCGCTGGTCAGGAACTCGGCGAGGCGGTGGACCTGTCCGGGACCGAACGCGACGTCGACGAACGGGAAGCGCTGGAAGACCTCGTCCTTGACCGACTGCGCCCAGCACCCACCGACGCCGATCACGCGTTGCGGATCCTCGCGCTTGAGGCGCTTGGCCTCCCCCAGGCGTGCGACGAAGCGGCTGTCGGCGGTCTCGCGGATCGAGCAGGTGTTGAACAGGATCAGGTCGGCGCCCGACTGATCGTCGGACTCGGCGTAGCCCAGCGACTCGAGCATCCCCTTGATGCGCTCGGAGTCGTGCTCGTTCATCTGACAGCCGAAGGTCGTGAGGTGGTAGCGCTTCATCGTCCTCGCAGGCTACCGTCGCATCCAGTGCCTACCGCGCGTACTGGACCGCGCGGGATTCGCGGATGACCGTCACCTTGATCTGCCCGGGGTACTCGAGCTCCTTCTCGATCTCCCGCGCGATCTCGTAGGAGAGCACGCTGGCGGCGTCGTCGTCGATCGCGCCCGGGGCGACCATGATGCGGATCTCGCGGCCGGCCTGCATCGCGTAGACCTTCTCGACGCCGGTGTGGCGGGTGGCGATCTGCTCGAGGTCGCGCAGGCGCTTGACGTACTGCTCCAGCGACTCGCCGCGTGCCCCCGGGCGGGCGCCCGAGAGCGCGTCGCCGGCCTGGACGACGACGGCCTCGATCGTCTGGGGCTCGACCTCGTTGTGGTGGGCCTCCATCGCGTGGGCGACGGCCTCCTCCTCGCCGTAGCGCCGGGCCAGCTCGCCGCCGACGAGCGCGTGCGGGCCCTCGATCTCGTGGGTGACCGACTTGCCGATGTCGTGCAGCAGTGCGGCGCGCCGCGCCGTTCGGGAGCCGGCACCCAGCTCGTCGGCCATCATCGCCGACAGGTGCGCGACCTCGATCGAGTGGGCGAGGACGTTCTGGCCGTAGCTGGTGCGAAACCGCAGACGGCCGAGCAGCTTGATCAGCTCGGGGTGCAGGCCTTGCACGCCCGCGTCCAGGGCGCCCTGTTCGCCCAGCTCGACGATGTGGGCCTCGAGCTCTGACTTGGTCTGGTAGTAGGTCTCCTCGATGCGCGCCGGGTGGATGCGCCCGTCGGCGAGCAGCTTCTCCAACGTCAGGCGGGCGAGCTCTCGGCGGACGCCGTCAAAGCCCGAGAGGACGACCGCGCCGGGGGTGTCGTCGATGATGAAATCGACGCCGGTGATGTTCTCCAGGGCGCGGATGTTGCGACCCTCGCGTCCGATGATCCTGCCTTTGAGGTCATCGGAGGCGAGGTGGACGACCGAGACAGTCGTCTCGGCGGCATGGCCGGCGGCGAGACGCTGCATCACCACCGAGAGGATGTTGCGCACCCGGCGCTCGGCGTCGCGCTTGGTCTCCTCCTCGATCTGGCGGATCCGCCGGGCGCCGTCGTGGCGGGCCTGGTCCTCGATCTCCTGCAGCAGGATCTGCTTGGCCCGAGTTCCGGACATCCCCGCCAGGCGCTCGAGCTGGCGCTCGGCCTCGACGCGTCGGTCGGCGACCTCGGCCTGGGCGCGTTCCAGCTCGGCCTCGCGACGGGCGAGGATCTCCTCACGACGCTGCAGCGCGGTCGTGCGCTCGGCCAGCGCGGCCTGCAGCGCCGTGCTGGTGGCGGTGTCGGCGCTCACCGTGGCCAGCCCGGTGCCGGCCGGGATCGCTCCCGCGGCCGCCGGCGCGTGGCCGCGTCCGTACAACAGCGCGGCGAACACGATTCCCAGCGCGATCACGGCGGCCCCTCCGACCACTTCCATTCGTCGTTCCTCTCCCGCGACCGGCGATGCGGCGCGATCACGGTCCCGTCGGGGTTTGAAATTGAGAGCGAACGACCGGTCCGTGCCTGGGCACGAACGTCGTCAGAGATGCGCGATGCGGTGTCTAACGCCGGACGGGCGTGACGAACACCGGTCTGGGTCGAGGCGACCCGTGGTGGGTGGAGATGATCAGATTCACAGAAATCAGGTGTCGTTTTTGCTGGAGTTTCATGGCCGCAGGGACCGTTCATTCGCTATGAGCAGATCGTAGTACCGGGCTGGTGAGACCGCAATGCGGGCGATCCGTCCAACGGGCCGGTCGTGACCGTCCAGCGGGCCGAGCCCGGTCCGCGGTCAGTCGTCGCGGGCGTGGGCGGCCAGCGCGTCGAGCGCCAGCTCGCTCTCATAGCCCTTGCGCAGCAGCACCCCGAGCGCCCGCTCACGCTCTCGGCGGTCCTGCGGTGGGTCAGGAAAGCGTCGTCGCAGGAGCTGCAGCGCCCGCTCCAGCTCGGTCGTCATCGGCTCCCCGTCGGGCTCGGGCGCCACGGCGCCGAGCGCCTGCTCGGCCAGCGCGGGTGCGATGCCGCGGGCTCGCAGACCGCGTCGGATCCGCTCAGACCCCCACTGCTCCAGCGTGCGTTTGTCGGCGACGAACAGCTCGGCAAACCGCGCGTCGTCGACCATGTGCTGCTCGACCAGCGTCTGCACCGCGAGCTCGGCCGTCGCCTCGGAGATGCCTCGACGCTCCAGGTGGGCACGGACCTCGGCGACCGTCCGCTCGCGTCGGTTGACGTGGGCATACGCGGCGTCCAGCGCCCTCTGCAACCCGCCGGCGGAGTCTGGATGCGACATACGGGTGGAAACCCCCACCGACGCAGTGGCGGGTTCGGCGGCGTCGACGGGACGTGCGATCCGGGTGATCAGGCGGCGGTCTCGACTGCCGCCAGCGGCACCTCGTCGTGCTCGATCTCCTTGACCAGGTCGCGGCTGAAGCCCAGCGCGGCGTACACCTTGGCCTCGATCTCGGCCGACATCTCGGGGCGTTCGTCCAGGAACGCCTTGGCGTTGCCGCGTCCCTGGCCCAGCCGCTCCTCGCCGTAGGAGAAGAACGAGCCCGACTTGGTCACGATGTTGTGCTCGATGCCGTAGTCGAGCAGACAACCCGAGGTCGAGATGCCCCGGCCGAACTCGATGTCGAACTCGGCCTGCTTGAACGGCGCCGCCACCTTGTTCTTGACGACCTTCACGCGGACCCGGTTGCCGACCGCCTCGGTGCCGTCCTTGAGCGTCTCGATGCGGCGGATGTCCAGACGCTGGGAGGCGTAGAACTTCAGCGCTCGGCCACCCGGCTGGGTCTCGGGCGATCCGAACATGACGCCGACCTTCTCGCGGATCTGGTTGGTGAACACGCACAGGGTCTGGGCCCGGTTGAGGTTGCCGGCCAGCTTGCGCATCGCCTGGGACATCATCCGGGCCTGGGCGCCGACCGTCTGGTCGCCCATCTGGCCCTCCAGCTCCGCGCGCGGGGTGAGCGCCGCCACCGAGTCCACCGCGACGAGGTCGACGGCACCCGAGCGGATGAGCATGTCGACGATCTCCAGCGCCTGCTCGCCGTAGTCGGGCTGGGAGACGAGCAGCTCATCGATGTCGACCCCGATCGTCTGGGCGTAGAGCGGGTCCATCGCGTGCTCGGCATCGACGAATGCGCATACCCCGCCGAGCTTCTGGGCCTCGGCGATGATGTGGTACACGAGCGTTGTCTTGCCGGAGGACTCTGGGCCGAAGATCTCGATGATGCGGCCGCGCGGAACGCCGCCGATTCCCAGCGCGATGTCGAGCGAGAGGGCGCCGGTGGGGATCGCGTCGCAGTTGACGCGCGCACCCGGATCGCCCATCCGCATCACGGTGCCCTTGCCGAACTGCCGCTCGATCTGGGTCA
>CAZZYU010000090.1:0-13922 GCA_964658375.1 uncultured Acetobacteraceae bacterium
CGCAGCAGACCGGCCCGGGTGAGGGCGGCCAGCACGTCGTAGACGGCCTGGTGGCTGACCTCAGGCAGCTGCTCTCGAACGTGGTCGATGATCGAGTTGGTGTCGGCGTGGGGATATGACTGCACTGCCTGGAGTACCGCGATCCGCGGGCGGGTGACCCGAAGGTCATGGCTGCGCAGGAGCTCCTCCACTGACGGCGAGCTTAGCCGCTTTCTTGAATCGGTCAAGTTGTCGGTCGGGCGGTTGGGCGGTGCGTGCGGGGGTCGGCGTCAGACCGTGACCCCGGGGGTCGGCGTCAGCTATCGATGAGCGTCGATGGGAGCTGGGCGAAGCCGGTGGCGACCAGGTCCCGCTGGTCGCAGCTTGCCAACGTGACCCCGAGCCGGTGGGAGCCGGCGACATACGCGGCGTCGTAGGCGCTCAGGCTGTGGTCGACGACAAGCTGGGCGACGTCATCACCGAGTTGCGGGTCCACGCGGACCAGCGTCCCCAGCTCGGCGATGGACCAGACCCGCTGCGCAAGACGCGTCGCGGCGACGTGGTCGTGCCAGCGCAGGACCGCGACGTTCGTCGTCTCATACAAAGCGAGCTCGATTGTGGCCAGCTCACCGGTGCGCAAGAGTGCCAGTGACGCGGCGTGCTGTGGGTCGTCGCTGTCCTCGGCGGCGAGCAGGACGCTCGCGTCCAGGAAGATCACCGTGGCCGGGTGTCCTTGAGATCTCGCACAGCTGTGCCGCCGTGACCTGTCGCTTGCCCCTCGAGAGCGGTCATCCGCCCGGCGAGGCGCCGCCGGCGTTCGCCCAGACCGGCTTCGGCCAGCTCGCGGATGGTGGCGCTGCGGGTGCTGCCGCGCTCGCTGGCCTGGGCGTCAACCTGCGCGAGCAGGTCATCGGGAAGGGAGATCATGACCTTCGCCACGTCAGAAAAGTATACCCGGTAATACCGGCGGGTGGCCTGTTGTTCGATTGCGCCGCGTGGAACGTCTCCGTACGCTCATAACGATGAGCTCCCATGAGCGGATGCGCGCGTCGGACGCCGATCGCGACCAGGTCGTCGAGCGCCTCCGGCAGGCCGCCACCGAGGGGCGCCTGGCGCCGCACGAGCTCGACGAGCGGCTCCAGACGGCGTTCTCGGCGGTTACCTACGGCGAGCTTGACGCGCTCGTCGACGACCTTCCGGCTCCGGTCTTGGCGCCGCCCGCTCCGCGCGCGGTCCGCGCGGGCTTCTGGCGGCGGTTGGCTGCCTCGTCGCTGGACGGGCTCATCGTCCTGCTCATCGCCGGCATCCTGTCGGCGCTGCTGCACGGCGTTGGCACCGGTGTCGGCGCGCTTGTGTCGATCGCGTACCTGACGTTCTTCGAGGGCGGCCCGCAGGGTGCCGGCCCCGGCAAGCAGGCGTTCGGCATTCGCGTCGTCGACGCCCGGACCGGTGAGCCGATCGGCTATCCGCGGGCGTTCGTGCGCTGGCTGGGACGGATCCTCTCGACCCTCGTGTTCTTCATCGGCTATCTGTGGATGCTCGCTGACGCCGAGAACCAGTGCTGGCACGACAAGCTTGCCGGCGACGTCGTGGTGATCGCCGACAAACGTCATGAGCTTGAGCGGGGCCGCGGGTCGGTCTGACCTGACCCCGAGCTACATGTCGGTGGTGGACTTGATCAGCGGGACCTTCGGGCCGGTCATCGTGGTCACTCGCCGCTTGATGATCTGGTAGGCGTAGGACGGCCAGAACTTGGCGAGCCCCGGCTCCCCGTCGTGGCAGGCGATGTTGGCGGTGAAGCCGACGTTCGCAAACCACAGCAGTCCGTCGACGTCCTGGTAGCCGGTGTTCCACGTCAGCGGGCCGAGGCCCAGCCCGGGAGCGTTGCAGAGGTTCTCGACTCCCTGCGTCTTGGGGTGCGGGTTGAGGTGGGGCCCCCGACCGGCGGTGCCGCTCTGCACAACGAAGTGCGCGCCGCCGAGATCACGCGAGATCTCCTGTCCGAAGTGCATCTCGGTCGTCACCCACTCGTTGTGGGTGCTGTTGACGAAGAAGCCCTGCGCCTGGGCCACGTCTGAGGCCTTGAGCATCTGCGCGTACTGCCTGGGCGTGATCAGCGTGTCCGAGGCGCCCGCGTCGATGTAGACGACGACGTGGGGATCCTGTTCCAGGGCGTTGACCGCGTAGGCGATCTCGGCCTCACGGACCTTGCGCTGCGCCGGGCTGACGCGGGGCATCGTGATGAGCGCGTCCTCCTCCAGGTAGAAGACCACCCGGTAGTTGCCGATCCCGTGCGCCAGCTGGGTGATCCAGTTCTCGTAGCGATTCTTGATCTTGCTCGGCGCGACGTTGCCGTGCACGAGGTTGTAGCCGGTCATCTGCACGGTGGTCCCGGGCTGTTTCTGCTCGGCATCGGCCAGCCATTTCTCGGTGGTCGACGCGATCGTGCTGATCGGCTGGTTCCACATCCAGAACCGCATCGAGCCCGAGCCCGGGGTGTCGGCCAGGACATCAAACGCCTTGGACCACGCCGGGTTGGAGTGGGCGTAGCGGTTGGCGGCCTGTCCCGCGACCGCCTGGTTGCCGAAGACGTACCAGTTGACGTACTGCAGCGGGTCTCCATCGGTCGGCTGCTGATAGCCGAGCACGTTGGTGGGGACACGGGCCTGCAGCGGGTCGTTCTGCAGCAACGTGATCGTCTGGTTGGGCGTGCTGGGCACCCCGTTATCGCCGCAGCCGTACATGTAGGCCCGGGCCAGCTCGGATGGACCGTTGATGCCCTGGTCGTGGATCGGCACGTAGACGGTGGCGGTCGACTGCCCGGCGGCGAAGTTGACGTGCGTGCTGGGGACCTTGGTGAAGTTCGTCCCGGCCTGCACGCTCGCGTTGGTCACGCCCCAGCAGATCGTTCCCGGCAGACTCGCGTCGTCGCGCTGGATGACGATCGGGTAATTGCCGACATCCTCGCTGGCCTGGTAACCGTCGGTGTTGGCAAACGAGTAGTGCACCGTACCGCCGGCGTGCGCCACCGAATCAGCGGACGTCGTGGCCCAGGCGCGTGCCTGCGCCCCGCTCGCGCCCAGGCAGGCGGCCGCGGTGGCGGCGAACAGGGAGAGGCTCAACAGCGAGCGTCTCGGCATCAACGGGATCCAACGGCGAAGGTTTGTCACGACATTCCTCGATCAAGAGACTGGATTTCTGTCTCTTCATCGGCAGCTCAGCTCGAAGTCCTGAGCGAATCGCCGGCGCGGCAGCCGGGACGGCGATCACGGCGAGGCTCGATCGACGGAGACCGGCAGCAGCTCGCTGGGTCTCGCCAGCTTCCGCACCGCCGCGTAGAGCAGCAGGACGAGCCCAAGCGCGAGAAAGGCCGGGAACACGATGCGGTTATGGCCGGAGACGGCGCTTTCATAGCCGCCGGCGTCGATCAGGCAGTGCAGCGCCATCCCGGGCAGCAGCGATCTGGTGCGCTCATAGAGCAGACAGGCGATGACCCCGAACACGAGCCGTGGCGGCAGCGTGTCAAACGGATAGCTGAGGCCATGCACGAGCGCGAACACAGTGCCCGCCACCAACGCGGCGGCGGGCACGCTGAACCGATTGCGCAGCGCGCGATAGAGCAGCCCGCGAAAGAAGATCTCCTCGGTGACGGGGGCCAGAACCGCGACGTAGATCCCGGCGAGAACGAGTCCGAGGGTGCTGCCGCGCAGCGTGATGCCGAGCGAGTCAGCCGCTTTGAGTCCGAGGACGCCCTGAAGCCAGATGACGTTGGTGATGGCGACCACGATCAGGGCCAGAAGCACCCAGCCGACCGACGCTCCCGCGCTCGCCGAGCGCAACCCCAGCTCCCGGCGCCCGAACGCGCGCCGGCGATACAGCGGAACGAGCGCCGCGAGCAGCGTCAGGTCCAGGAGGATGCCGGCGATCCCGGTCCTCGCCGCGCCGGGCTTGACGAGCAGGCTGACCAGCAGCGCCTCGGCCGCGCCCACCACCAGGACGACCATCAGCGCGGCCAACGCATACCGAACCGTCCACTCGCTGCTCGGTGGCGGGGGTCGACGTTTGCGCTTGCGACGTGTCCCGCGGTCGACGGTCACCCCTGACATCCGGCCTCTGAGACCCCGACGCGTGTTGTCCACAGGACCTCCATTTCCTGTCGAAACCTGTTGGACCAGATTATGGCAGCCGGGTCGCTGACGCAGGTGTCAGGTGATGTGCAGCGTGGCCTTGGCCTGGGCTGAGCTCCCGGACCGCGCCACAGCGCTTACGACGACCGAATAAGCGCCATTGGGAGCGAACCGCCGTTTGATCTTCGCGTTCCAGCTGAGGGTGGCGCGCCCCGCCCTGGCGCGCGTGACGTTCATCCGCTCGACCACCGTCCCCCCGCGGGTCACGGTCATTGTCAGCGTGGCCGGCGCGCTGACCACGAACCCGACCCGCACTCGTGCGCCGTGTCTGACCGTGTAGTGCGCAGATGACAACGACAGCCCAGTATCCCCGGTACCCCCGGTGCCTCCAGCGGGGCCGACCGAGCCGGCGACGCCGGGAGCGCCCGCGGCACCGGTGGCCCCGGTGGCGCCGGCAGCGCCGGAGGGGCCTGTCGTTCCCGTGGCCCCGGTGGCGCCGGTCGGTCCGGTCGCACCGGCCGGGTCCGGGGCGGCCGTGGAGACGGTGAGCGTCTGGGTCGCGGTACCGACGTTGCCGGCGGGGTCGGCCACCGTGATGACCGCCAGCCACGAGCCGACGCCGACCGAGACGGCGGACGTGTTGAAGCTGCCGCTGGGCTGCACCAGCGTCGTCATCGTCTGCCCCGCCAACGTCACCATGATCGTGCTGCCGGGCATGGCGTCCGTGCTGCCGCTGATGGTCGGGTCAGCGCTCGTCGTCGTGGCGCTCGCGCCGCCGTTGATCGTGACCACCGGCGCGACGGTGTCGACGGTCAGCGTCTGCACGGCGCTGGCCTGATTGCCGGCGGCATCAGAGACAGTCATCGTCACGATGTGCGGACCGTCTGAGAGGTGCGCGGAGGTCACCGACCACGTCCCGCCCGTCAGAACGAACCCGGTCAGCGTCTGATCGGCAAGGGTCACGGTGACGGTTGCGCCGACCGGAGCGCCGGTGGTGGTTCCGGTGACGGTCGGGGCGGGGTTGTCGGTCAGCGCGGTCAGACCGCCGGTGATCGTGACGACGGGCGCGACGGTGTCGACGGTCAGCTGCTCGGTCGTGGTGCCGGTGTTCCCGGCGGGGTCGGTGTCGGCGGCGGTGACCGTGTAGGTTCCATCGGCCAGCGCGCTCGGAGCGATGTTCCAGGCCCCGGTCGACTGCACCAGTGCGGTCAGGGTCTGCGTGTCGACGGTCACGGTGACGGTGGTCCCGGGCGCAGCGTTCGTGGTGCCCGAGATCGTCGCCGTCGGATTCCTGGTCAGCACCGTTGGCCCGCCGGTGAGCGTGATGACCGGCGGAACGGTGTCGATCGTCAGCTGCTGGGTCGCCGTCCCGACGTTGCCTGCCCCGTCAGTCGTCGACGCGAGAACCGTATAGGTGCCGTCGGCGAGAATCGTCGGGGTGACCGACCAGCTGCCGTCGGTCGCCGGCATCGTGGTCAATGTCTGGCCGTCGACGGTCACGGTGACCAACGCGGCCGGATCGACATTGGTGGTCCCGCTGATCGTCGGGGCGGAGATGTTGGTGTCCAGGGCGCCATCGCCGGTGAGCGTCATCGTCGGCGGGCCGCTGTAGAGCTGGTCGTCGTCCGTCGTGACCCCGGTCTGCGCGAACACACGACCGTTGACCACGCTGCCGTTGCCGATCGTCGCTGTGGTGGCGGTCAGCACCGTTCCCTGAAACTGCGCGTTTGCTCCGACCGAGAAGGCGCCGCTGACCTGCCAGAACACGTTGGAAGCCTGGGCGCCGTTGGTCAGCCTGACCTGCGCGCTGGCCCCCAGCGACAACGCGGCGTTGACCTGGATGACGAACACGGCGTTCGGGTTCCCGCCGCCGTCGAGCGTCACGTTGACCGATGCGGCGAGGGAGAGCGCCGCACTCGAGTAGTACAGGCCCGGGGTCAGCGTCGCGCCCGCCAGCGCCGACAGCGGCGTGCCGCCCGTCCGCGCCTGGACCTGGGAGTAGGCCGCGAGCATGTCGTTGTACGCGGTGGAGTCGGCGGAGCCGACGTTGATGTTGCCGGTGATCACACCCGGCGGCGCGAACCCGGACGGGGCCGTGGCGGCGCCGACGTTGCCGCGCACCGTCGTGTTCCCCGTATTGGCGACCGAGGCGCCGCTGATGATCCCGTAGCTCGCCGCGTTGCCGAGATTGACCGTCGCCGTGGACGCCAGCGCGGACGGGGCGCACGCGAGGGCGCAGACCAGCAACCCGGCAGCGAGGGCGGACATCCGCCGCGCCGTCGCACACGGGGTCGTGAGCAAGCTCACCTCGGCGGTGCTGAGTTGCTCATCCGGATGCATCGGCATGAGCGGGCGAGAACCACGAGCGTTCCGCGCGAGAATGGACGTTCGGCGGTCGGCCCACACGTCGACGCCATCGTCGCGGGATAGCGTTGATGGCGACCCCTGAAACGGCGCGCCCAGCGTCACCTGACCCCGGAGGTGTGCATGATCATCGTCACGGGCGCCATTCGCCGGCGCGACGCGCTCGCGCGTGAGGGCTGATCCCCACGACACTGACGTCCCGGGCCGAGGCCCACTTCACCGTCTTTCTCACCCCTGACGGCTATCACGAGTCCGGCTGGCGGGTCGCGGACGGCGATCCCGCGCAGTCGGTCGCGGTGGAGAGCTTTGCCCGCTCGGCGGCGGTGGCCGAACGCGGGATGCTCGACGCGGTGTTCATCGCCGACCGGCCCGCGCTCACGATCTTCCGGGCCGGGTTCTTCCCGCAGGTCTGGCACGACCCGATCGTGCTGCTCACCGCGCTGGGGATGACCAGCCGCCGGATCGGGCTGATCGGAACGGCGACCACGACCTACAACGCGCCCTATGACCTCGCCCGTCGGCTCAGCACGGCAGATCACGCCACCGCCGGGCGCATCGGTTGGAACGTCGTCACCACTCACGACCGGGCGGCGGCGCTCAACTTCGGCACCGCAGGCCACCCCGAGCACGACGACCGCTACGCGCGCGCCGCGGAGTTCGTCGATGTGGCCCGGCGCCTGTGGGACAGCTGGGAGGACGACGCGATCGTCGGGGACCGCGGCACCGGCGTGTGGGCGGACACGAGCGCCATCCACCCGGCCGCGTTTCACGGGACCTACTACGACGTCGCCGGGGCGCTGCCGGTGCCGCGCTCACCCCAGGGCCACCCGGTGCTCGTGCAGGCGGGGTCCTCACCGGCGGGCGTCGACCTCGCGGGTCGGGTCGCCGAGCTCGTGTTCACGCCGCAGCAGTCGATCGAGGCGGGTCGCGCCTTCCGGGAGAGGATCGATGCCGCGGCGGTGATCCACGGGCGCCGGTCCGGGGAGATCCGAATCCTGCCGGGGCTGGCGTTCGTGCTGGGCAGCACCGAGGTCGAGGCCGAGCAGCGGCGGCGGGAGCTCGAGGAGAGCGTCGATCCCGAGCTGCGGTGGCGCAACCTCGCCTACAACGCCGGCCTTGATCCCGAGCGCATCGACCCGACCCAGCCGTTGAGCGAGGAGATCGCGGCGACCGCGGAGCAGGCGACGTTTGCCCAGTTCATCGTCGGACGCGCGCGGGAGACGCGGCTGCCGTTCGCCGAGCTGGCCCAGACGCTCACCGGGCTGCCCGGCGGCCTGGAGTTCACCGGCACCCCTGAGCAGCTGGCGGACCTGATCGAGGAGTGGGTGACGCGCGGCGGCAGCGACGGCTTCACCCTGCAGCCCGCGACCATCCCGGGAGACCTGGACCTGTTCGTCGACCATGTCGTCCCGATCCTGCAACGCCGCGGGCTGCACCGCCGCGAGTACGCGGGCACGACCCTGCGTGATCACCTCGGCCTGGCGCGTCCACCTTCACCGCACGCTCATCGGGCCGTTTCCTGAGCGCGCCGCGGCAGCTTCCAGCCCGGCCGCACGAAGTGGCAGGTGTAGCCGTTGGGATAGCGCTCCAGGTAGTCCTGGTGCTCAGGCTCGGCCTCCCAGAACGGACCGGCGGGCTCGACCTCGGTCACGACCCTGCCGGGCCACAGGCCGGAGGCCTCCACGTCGGCGATCGTGTCCTGCGCGACGCGGCGCTGCTCGTCGTCGACGTAGTAGATCGCCGAGCGGTAGCTGGCCCCGACGTCGTTGCCCTGGCGGTTCTTCGTCGTCGGGTCGTGGATCTGAAAGAAGAACTCCAACAGGTCGCGGTAGGAGATGCGCTCGGGGTCAAACCGGATCTCGATCGCCTCCGCATGCGAGCCGTGGTTGCGGTAGGTCGCGTTGGGGGTGTCCCCGCCGGTGTAGCCGACCCGCGTGCCACTCACCCCATCGAGCTTGCGGATCAGATCCTGGACGCCCCAGAAGCAGCCGCCCGCCAGAATCGCCGTCTCGGTCTCGGCCATCGTCACATCTCCTTGTCTGGTTCTGTGTGCACGCCACCAATGATGACGACTGGTGGACGTGGGGCGAAAAGGCTCCGGTCAGGCGTCCGTCGCTTAGGCGGGCTCTGAGATGGTGACCTGCGCGAGCGGGCTGCCGGCGACCCACTCCTCAAGGACGGCTCTGGGCCAGGGGCCGTCGGGGTCATGGCGGCGGTTGAACTCCGCGACGAATTGCGTGAGCACGCGCTGGCGCATCGCCGGGTCGGTGATGACCTGCGCGGTGGCCGGCAGGTCGGCGACGACGCCGTTCTTGAGATGGAAGGTGAAGTGCGGTTCGGCCGCCAGGTTGAGCAACCAGGCCCGCGGTCGCGCGGTGGGAATTCCGCTCAGGTAGATGGAGTCCCCATACCGGTAGAAGCAGGTCTCGATCCGTCGTGGCTCGCCAGTCCGCCGACCCGTCGTGGTGATGTCGATCGTGCGCTGCGCAAGCGTCGCCGACGGGCCGATCGCGAGCGCCCGGCTGATGTCCTCGCGCATGGCATCAGGGTAGAGGTCATGGCGTCTGGCGCCGGTAACCTTGCCGGGCATGCCGCGCGTTCTCGTTTCGGAGCCCACGCCCCCGGCGGTGCAAGCGCTGCTGGACCAGCGCCGCCGCGCCGGCGCCGACACCCACGACGAGATGTGGAACGGTGTCCTGCACACGGCACCGGCTCCCCGTGATGTTCACGCCGTCCTGGCACACCAGCTCGCGGTGCTGCTCGACCCCGTCGCCCGGTCTGCAGGGCTGGTCGCCTCGGCGCAGTTCAACCTCGGATCCGCAGATGACTACCGGGTGCCCGATCTGGGTCTGCACCGCGAGTCGGGCTGGGGCACCTACGCCCCGACGGCGGCGCTGGTGGTCGAGATCCTCTCGCCGGGCGATGAGACGTGGGAGAAGCTGGCGTTCTACGCCGCCCATGAGGTCGATGAGCTGATCGTCATCGACCCCGATCAGCGGACGGTCCGCTGGCTCGCGTTCTCCTCCGCCGCCGGCTATGGCGACGTCGCGCGCAGCGCGGTGATCGAGCTCGGCCCCGACGAGCTGACCGACCGCCTCGTCTGGCCCGCCGTCAGCTGAAACTGAAAACGCGGACGGCGGCGGTGACCGACCGCCCCGGGGCACCACCGCGGAGCGACGCCCCCCCCGCTCAGGTCAGCTCATCGCCGATCTGACCGAGGGTATCCCGACTGTCGCTGATCAGCGTCTGGGCGTCGGCCATGAGCTTGGCGCAGTTCTCCGGCGAGGCGTCGTCGAGGGCGTGCGACGCGGTCGGCAGGTCGCTCTGCAGGCGGTAATAGCGCAGCGCGGCCGGATTGGCGGCCTGCAGCGCGGCCATCTGATACTCGACGGCCTTCGGGACGCCGTCCAGGACGACGTCGAGGATCGGCCGCGCCCATTTCGCCAGCCCGTAGTCGCCGACCTTGGCGCTGTCGAGCGGCAGCGGACCGCTGCCGGGCGTCTGGGGCGGCAGGCCGGTGCCGATCGACACGACGACCACCTCGGGGAGGTCCTGCTTGAGCGCCAGCGCGTCGACGTACCCCGACAGCGCCGGGTTGTTGGCGAAGGTGCCACCGTCGACCAGCGCGTGGTCGGTGTGTCGCGCCGGGGCGGGCAGCACCGCGGGATCGAAGTAGGTCGGGGCGGCGCTCGTCGCTCTGGCCACGAGCGCCATCGGGACGTCCCAGTCCTCGGTCTCGTTCTTGGCGTACTCGCGCTTGAAGAAAAAGGGACCGGGAGCCGACACGTCATAGCTGGGAATGACGACCTCGGTCAGTGCTTCGGACAGCATCGTGTCGCCGAACTGCTCTGACAGGACGCGCTGGATCGGTGCCGACGGATAGCGCGCATCGGCGAGGCCGTGCAGTGTCGTCACCTCACGAAACACCGAATGGGGAAAGATCGTCATCCCCTGGTTGAGGTAGAGATCGCGCATCTCGGCGGCGGTGAACTGCGGCGTCCCCGCGGCGCCGGGCTTGGACAGTCCCAGGGCGAGGATCCCGCCCGTCGAGGTGCCGGCGATCAGGTCGAACAGCTCAGAGATCCTGCGACCTGTCCGCTGCTCGATCTCCACGAGTACGCACGCCGGGATGATCCCGCGAATCCCCCCGCCATCCAAGGCGAGGACTCGGTATGACGTCCTGCTCATCGCCCCTCCCCGGTCTGTCGGTCGGCTCACCCTATTCGCGGCCGGGCGCTCACGTCAACCGACCCCTCCACAGACGGAGCGCGGATGTATGGTTGCCGCGTGGCGAGCACCGGCATCGGCGAGACCGCGCTCGGACCCGAGGCGCCGATCTTCGAGGTGATGCGCACGATGCGGGCGATGCGGCGGCTCAAGCCCGACCCGGTCGCACGCGACGTGCTGGAGCGGCTGGTCGAGGCGGCCACCTGGGCTCCGTCGGCGAGCAACACCCAGGCCTACACGTTCGTCGTCGTCACCGATCGCGACCAGATGCGTGCGCTCGCCGAGCCATGGCGCGCCTGCGTCGACTTCTACCAGCGCACCGCGGTGGCGCCCGACGGCATGTCCCGTGACCGCTTCGAGCGGATGCTCGCCGCCTCGCGCCATCAGTCTGACCACTTCGCCGAGATCCCGGCGCTGATCGTCCCCTGTTATGACCTCGGTCCCTGGCAGCGCCAGGTCGAGCGCAACGTCGTCGGGGTCACCCGCGGGCTCTACGGACTGAAGCTGCGCCGCTCGATGGCGCTGATCCGCAACAGCCGCCGCGCCGTCTCGGTGACCGAGGCCGGCTGTGTGTTTCCGGGAGTGCAGAACCTGCTGCTCGCCGCCCGCGCTCATGGACTGGGCGCGGTGCTCACCACCTGGCACATCGAGCAGGAGCAGGAGTTCAAGGCGATCCTGAACATCCCCAGGCGGGTCAAGACCTTCTGCCTGATTCCGATCGGCTGGCCGACCGGACGCTTCGGCGAGGTGCGCCGGCGCCCGCCGGCCGAGGTGATCCGCTACGACCGCTGGTAGGGCGCGGAGGACGGTCGTCCCGCTGTCGCCGGCCTTTGTGCGAGACGTATAACTTCAGCGCGATCCGTCTCGTGGATAGGACAAGAACTGTCGGCCTGCGTATGAGACGATCGATCTATGACGAGAGCCGAACGGACCGCCAACCTGCTGGGCGTCGTGGTGCCGCTACTCGGGGTGCTCGCGGCGGTGGTGCTGCTCTGGAACAAGGCGGTGGACGCGACCGACCTGGCGATCCTCGCCGGGATGTACCTGGTCACGGCGTGCGGCATCACCGTTGGCTTTCACCGGCTGCTCACCCACCGCGCGTTCGCCACCCACCCGTGGCTGGAGCGGACGTTCGCCGTGCTCGGCTCCTGCGCGGTGCAGGGCTCGGTGCTCGACTGGGTCGCCGACCACCGCAAGCACCATGCCCACACCGACCGGGAGGGCGATCCCCACAGCCCGCATGTCGGTCACGGCAGCGGTCTGAGGGGTCTGCTGTTCGCGCACGTCGGCTGGCTGTTGGAGACCCAGGGCCAAGCGGACTGGACGCGGTTCGCGCCCGACCTCTACGAGGACCCCGCGATGAAGCGGATCGGACGCCTGTTCCCGCTGCTGGTGCTCGTCTCGCTGCTGGTGCCGACCGCGGCGGGGTTCGCGCTGCACGGTTTCACCGTCGGCGGCGCCGCGCGCGGCCTGGTGTGGGGCGGCCTGGTCCGGATCTTCCTGGTGCACCATGTGACGTGGTCGGTCAACTCGGTCTGCCACTTCTTCGGGCGGCGGCGGTTCGACGTCGAGGATCAGTCGACCAACGTCGGCTGGCTGGCCGTGCTCTCGCTCGGCGAGTCCTGGCATCACAACCATCATGCGTTTCCGCGCTCGGCGTTTCACGGCCTGCGCTGGTACGAGCTCGACATCTCGGGGATGCTGATCGTCGGGTTGCAGCGAGTCGGGCTGGCGTGGAACGTCGTGCGGATCACGCCCGAGCGCCAGCGGGCCAAGACGCTGCCCGTCGCCGCGCCGCCGAGCGTCTGAGCCGAGCCGGCTGCCGCCGACGACGGGGCCGGCCGTGACCGCTTCGCGGTGCTTGCACCCGGGTAGCGCTGCGAGATGACCGTCCAGTCCCCGGACCAGCCCCACCGGGTCGTGATCGTCGGCGGCGGTTTCGGCGGGGTCCGGGTCGCGCAGAAGCTCGCCGACGCGCCGGTCCAGATCACGCTGATCGACCGAGCCAACCACCACCTGTTTCAGCCGCTGCTCTACCAGGTGGCCACCGGCGAGCTGTCAGACGGCCAGATCGCGCCGGCGCTGCGCAGCATGTTCCGGGCCGAGAAGCCGGTGCGCGTCCTGCTGGGGGACGTGACCTCGATCGACCTGGACGGGCGCACCGTGCACACGACGTCACTGGAGCCGCTGGACGTCGCCTACGACACGCTCGTGCTCGCCGGCGGGTCGGCCGACTCCTACTTCGGCCACGACGACTGGGCCGAGTGGGCGCTGTCGATGAAGACGCTCGAGGAAGCCGCACGGATCCGCAGCCGGATCCTCGGCGCGTTTGAGATGGCCGAGCAGACGCCCGCCGGCGCGGCGCGCGATGCCTGGCTCACGTTCGCGCTCGTCGGCGCCGGTCCGACCGGGGTCGAGCTCGCCGGCCAGCTGAGCGTGCTCATCCACAGCGTCCTGCGCGACGAATATCGCTCGATCGATCCCGCCGCCGCCCAGATCATCCTGCTCGACGCGGTCGACGACGTGCTCGCCTCGTTTCACCCCTCGCTGCAGCGCCGCGCCCACCGCGACCTGACCAAGCTCGGCGTCGACGTGCGTCCCCGCCACTCGGTGGTCGGAGTCGACTCCGCGGGCCTCGACGTCGACGGGCCCGACGGACGGGTGCGCATCCCCGCCCGCACGATCATCTGGTCGGCCGGAGTCAAGGCGGCTCCGCTGGCCGACATCCTGGCCCAGGCGGCGGGCCTCACGCCCGACAAGGGCGGGCGGATCCCCGTCGAGTCAGACCTCACCGTCGCCGGGCACCCCGAGGTGTTCGTGATCGGCGACATGGCAGCGATCGACGGCGTGCCCGGCCTGGCCCCGGCGGCGATCCAGGAGGGCGTCCACGCCGCCAAGGTGATCGCGGCCCGGCTCGGGGGCCGTCCGGCGCCGCGCCCGTTTCACTACGTCGACAAGGGCACGGTGGCCACGATCGGGCGCCAGCGAGCCGTCGTCGACATCAAGGGCCTGCGCTTCGGTGGGCCGCTCGCGTTCCTCATCTGGGCGATCATCCACCTCTACTACCTGGTCGGCTGGGGGAACCGGATCGGGACCGTCACCCGTTGGATGTGGTCGCTGTTGGCGCGTAACCGTCGCGAGCAGGTGATCAGCGTCTCGAGCCTCGGCGGTGAGCCGGTCGAGGGGGCCCAGCCACCGACCGGTCGCGACGAGGTCAGGTCCTAG
>CAZZYU010000091.1:0-13895 GCA_964658375.1 uncultured Acetobacteraceae bacterium
GGTCGAGGTGGTCGTCGGCGTGGTCGAGGTGGTCGTTGTGCCCGTTGTCGTCGTGCCGGTCGCCGAGACGCTGGCGGGCGCGGCGCTGAACAGGATCATCAGCGCTCCCGACGCGCGGTAGGCCGGGGAACGCAGGATCGGTGGGACCGCCTTGCGCAGGAAGGCATCGACGGCGGCGACTCCGGAGGGCTGCCCCGCCGGGCACGCGCCGGCCCCCGCGTCGCACGCGTCGGGTGAGATGAAGACAAACCGAGGGGTCTTGGCCGCGCTGCGCAGCGCCGGGGCCAGTCGGGAATACGGCACGTCGTCGGCCTGGCAGTCGCCGAGATCGAGCAGGGAATGGAAGTAGACAAACGGATTGCGGTTCGTCATATAGGAGGCGGTGTCGAGCGTCTGGTCGGCGGCGCCGGTGTCGGGGTGCTCGCACGGCGATGTCATTCCCTGGATATAGCCACGCCAGGGCAGATCGGCCCCGTCGAGCTCGTCGCCGAGGGTGAGGACGGCGTTGGGGTAGATGCAGCCGGTCGCGTTCAGGATCCCGTGACTGGGCGTCGCCGTCGCCGGGAACTCGGCGTAGGTGGAACAGCCCGCGGACGTGTCGCGGTTGGGGCCCTGGCCGGAGATGAGGGCGACGAGGTCGGGCAGCGGCGACGCGGCGTCGAGCGTGTGGTAGCCGGAGAGCAGCTCGCCCTGCGGGCGCAGCGTCCGGTCCAGGTAGTGGGCGACCGACTTGGTGCCGAACGCCGCCGGATAGCTCGGAGCCTGCACGCTGATGACGAACACGTGCTTGACCGGCGATTTCGGGGAGCTTGAGGCCGCGGTGGTCGACGTTGTCGTGGTCGCCTGCGAGGACGCGGGCGCCGCCGAGGAGGTGGCCGTGGTCGGCGTGGAGGCCGGCGATGAACTCGCCGACGCCGTCGCTCCCCCGCCCGATGAAGAGCTGGGCGCGCCGATCGCGGCGACCGAGGGTTTTGACCCCGATGTGGTGGCCGGACCGGCGGCGGTGGTGGTGGCCGGGGCGGCGGCGGTGATGACCTCCCGGGTGCGCAGCGCGGCGATGACCGCGCGCTCGGGGCGGGACTCCTGAACGGCGGCGACGACAACGACGGCCGTCACCGCGGCGGAGGCGAGCGCGACGACGATGAGCTGCGCCGTCGAGACCCGAGCGTCACGCAGCCGTCTCACGCCAGCGCCGTCGCGCATTGGGAGCAGAAGGCCGCGCCCCGCGCGTAGACAGTCCCGCATGCCGGGCAGTGGCCCCCGACGGCGCCGTCGCCGCCCGCCAGCAGATGCTGAACCTGCGACAGCTCGGTGTCGACCCGCTGCAGGGCCGCCGCCTTGGGCATCAGGATCTCCAGGCGGATCGAGTCGCGAATCGCCATCTCATAGAAGAGGCCACCGAGCTCGGTCTGCATGACCGTGAAGCGCTCGGTCAGCCGCTCGCGTTCGGCGACGAGCGCCGGATCAGGTTCGGCGGGCGGTGTCGCCGCCCCCGCCGGCGCAGCCGCCGCGGCCCCAGCCGCGGGAGCCGGAGCGGCCCCGGACGCCGGGGCCGAAGCGGCCCCAGACGCCCCGCGCGGCGCATCCTCGTGGCGCCCGTTGCGACTCCACGGCGGTGTCACGGAATCGAGACCACGGTCGGCAGGCCCGCCCCCGAGGCGTTCTTGCCCGTCGCGTGGCTGTCCTTTGAGGCGACCGACTTGCCCTGCGCGGTGGCCTTCTGAGTCGCCTTGTAGCCGCTCGCCTTGGTCGCGGAGCCGTACTTGGTCTTGGTCAGGACCTTGCCGCCGCCACTGGCGCTGGCACTCGTCGAGGAGCTGACCTTGACGACCGTTGCGTGAGGGAATGTCGAATGCAGCTTGGCCAGTGCCTTCTGTGCGCTCGCCCGGCTCGGGTAGGGACCGGAGTAGATGACGACGTCACCCGACGGCGGGCTCGGGCTGAGGGTGTGACCGCTTCCGGCGATGACGCCGACCTTGGTGGCGCCCTTACCGCGGTCCACCTGCTCGTCATGCGTGATCGCGGAGGCGCCGCCGGCCGCCGGGACGGCGGCAAGTTGCACGACCCAGCCGTGATCGGCGGTGAAGGTGTTGCTCACCGAAGTCGACGCGGACGACCCACCGCCGGAGCCGGAGGACGCGCTCGCCGCCGTGCCGCCGTAGCTGATCACCGGCGCCTTCTGCGCCCGCAGAGCGGCGATCAGCTTGCCGTCGCCACCCGCCGAGGAGCGGCCGATCAGGACGCCGGCACCGAGGGCGATCGGGATCGCGGCGATGCCGGCGACAACCGCGAGCGGCACCCCGTTCGTGCGACGACTCGCCGCTGAGGAACCCGCCGCGGCGGCTGACGCGCGGCGGCGGCGGGTCGCGGCGGTGAGGAAGCGAGCCGCGGGGTCGTCGGCGTGCTTGCGACGCGCCCCGCAGACGATGCAGTAACGCTGGCGATCGTCCAGCGCCGCCCCGCAATCGTCACACGGTTGATAGGAATCCGCCGCGGCCACTGCGCCGTTGGACGGCGGCGAGGTGAGCGTGGACAGGTTGGGTGGGGGCTCAGGAGTCAGGGTCATGGCGGGGGCGTTCGCTTTCTAGAAGAGCGACGGAAGCGCCTCGAGCGAGACCGGCGATTGGCGCGGATCGCCGACGAGCGTCAGGGTCACGTCGGCCGAGTGTCCGTCGGGCAGGGAGCTCACCTGAGTCGTCCCGGCTGCTCGAATCGCGCCGGCGCCTGACGCACTCCCATACACGAGGACCGGAGACTGGGGGATCGAGGATAGATTCGTGACTTTGACCCGCAGCCGCCCCTGCGACGCACGGCCGAGGGGGACGACCCGGATCGCCGGAATGCTGTGGGCGACCGTCACCGGATCGGCCGGCTCAGATCCGACGACGGCGAACGGGCGGCCATCCGCATCGCCCGTCTGACGCGCGGCGAACACCCAGGTCAATGCCTGATGGGCCGCGAGCACCACGACGTGCGTCGCGAAGTAGCTGATGCCGGCCCGCCGGTTGAGATAGGTGCGCCGCGAGCCTGACCGCAGTCCCACCGAGATCGGCAGGTCGTTGAGCGCATGACCGGCCAGGCTGCGCATCCGGACCGCGATCGCGAGCCGGCCTCCCCGACGCAGCAGGGTGACTCCGGTGACCCGCACCTCGCTTCCGGCGCGGCGCACGATCGTCGAGCTCTGGCTGGCGACGATCCGGGCGTTCTCCACATGGAGCCACGTCGCCTTCTGCTCGGTCGACACGCAGCCCGACAGGACGGTCGCGGTCATGGCCAGGGCCGGTAGCGTCATCGCCCAGCGGTGCACCGTGCGAACCCGGGACGCCGCCTCAACCGAATTCGCCACGGACGTACTCCTGCGTGCGCTGCTCGCGCGGGGCCCGGAAGACCTGGCCCCCGGTGCCGTACTCGATGAGCCGTCCGAGGTACATGAACGCGACGTAGTCGGCGATCCGGTACGCCTGTTGGAGGTTGTGGGTGACGATCACGATCGCGACGTCATCGCGCAGCTTGACGATGAGATCCTCGATCACCGCCGTCGACTGCGGGTCAAGCGCCGAGCAGGGCTCGTCGAGCAGAAGCACCTCGGGGTCGGCCGCCAGCGCTCGCGCGATGCACAGCCGCTGCTGCTGGCCGCCGGAGAGGCGCAGGGCGGGATGGTCCAGGTCGTCGCCGAGCTCGTCCAGCAGTCCGGCGCGGCTGAGGGCGTCGCGGACCGCGCCGCGCAGCGCGCTGCGGCGCGGCCGGCGAGCGGCCTGCTCGCGCAGGACGTAGGCGATGTTGTCGAACACGCTCATCGGGAACGGGTTGGGCTGCTGGAAGACCATCGTCACGCGGCGGCGCAGCGCGGTCGGCTCGATCTCAGACGTGTCACGGTCGTCGAGCGTGATCCGCCCGCCGATCGTCACCTCCTTGTTGAGCTCGGTCAGCCGGTTGAGCGTGCGCAACAGCGTCGTCTTGCCACAGCCCGAGGGTCCGATCAGCGCCAGGACCTCGCCCTGGCGGATCGGCAGGGACACGCGGTCGACCGCGAGCTTGCGCCCGTAGGAGACCGACAGCTCCTCAATCGCCATCCGGTCGATCGCCAGCGCGGAGGTGGCGACCTTGCGCGCGCTGGCCGCAAACGCGGACGGTGCAGCGGCCGGCGCCGCGCCGCCTGGAGCCTCTCGCCCGTTCTGCGCGGTCTCCGGGGTCGCGAGGACGCCGGTCTCGTCGCCGTTCAGGCGGCGGATCGGCGGTGGGGGCATGGTCAGGAACTCCATAGCATCCTCCTTGATCGCCGGCTGGCGATGTCGACGCCGACGTTGAGCGCCAGCACGATGATGAGCAGCACGAACGCCGCCGCATAGGCCCGGTCGGGCTGATTGCCCTCGCCGGTCGGGGCGTTGTAGTAGACGTAGTAGGTGAGCGTCGCCCCGGTTCCGCGCAACGTCGAGAGCAGCGGCAGACCGCCCGCGCCGCTGAACGTCAGCGTCGCGCCGAGGAGCACGACGACGATCGCGGTGTCGCCGATCACCCGCCCGGCGCCGAGCATGGTGCCGGTCAGGACCGAGGGACGCGCGGCGGGCAGAAGGATCCGGCGCGTCGTCGAGGCCTTGGTCTTGCCCAGGCCGTAGGACGCCTCTCGGACGTGGGAGGGGATCGCCTGCAGCCCCGCCCTGACGTTGGCCACGACAAGCGGCAGCGCCTCGAGCGAGAGCATCGCCGCGGCGGCGAAGAACGAGCGCCCGTAGGTGACGCCGCCCGAGGTCTGGCTCAGGAAGCCGAGGATCGGCGCCTCGAACAGGAGCACCCCGAAGAGGGCGAGCACGATCGACGGGATGCCGGCGATCATCTCGATTGCCGATTCGGCGATCCGGGCCAGACCGGCCGGGCGTCCGAACTCGCTCAGCCAGACCGCGAGCGTGACCCCGAGCGGAACGGCGATCACCATCGCCATCACGGTGATCAACAGCGTGCCGAGCATCGGATCCAGGAAACCCCCGGTGCCGGGCGTGGTCGACGTGGCGACCGGGTTGGTGGTCAGGAGATCCGGGCGCAGATAGCGAATCCCCTGGACCAGGAAGTAGATGACGATCGCCAGTGCGATCGCGCAGAACAGCAGGCCCAGGGCCCAGGCCGTGGCGAGCCCGAGCCGGTCTCGCAGTCGCCAGGGCGGGGACTGCTTGGGCCGCTCGCGGCGCCCCGGGGATCGAGGCGGTTGCCCGAGTGTCAGCTCGGGGGTGGCGCTCACGCCCGCACCCCGTAGCGCTTCATCGGCTGCTTGACGGCCCACCCGCCGAACGACAGCAGCGCGGAGGAGAACAGCATCACCGCGCCGATCGCGTAGAGCGTGTGGCGCGTCGGCGCCGAGCTCAGGTCGTCGATGAACGCGATGATCGTCGCCGCCAGCGGTCGCGTCGGTTCGACGAAGAAGATCAACCCATCCTTCGGGTTGGGGGCGAAGGAGACGACCCCGCAGACCATCGACACCATGACCGCCTCGCCCAGCGCGCGAGCGGTCGCCAGCACGGTTCCGGCGACCATCACGGGCCGGGCGGTGCGCACCCCGATCTTCCACACGGTCCGCCACTTGTTGATGCCCAGCCCCAGCGACGCCTCGAGCCAGCCCTGGGGCACCGCCCGCAGTCCGTCGGAGAAGATCGAGACCATGACCGGCGAGATCATCACGGTGAGGATCAGGATCCCGGCGAGGATGCTGTAGCCGTTGAGGGTGAGGATCCCCGCCACCGACGCCTTCGCATGCGCGGTGATGATGTGGTTGCCCAGGAACGGCACGATCACGAACACCCCGATCAGGCCGTAGACGACCGACGGGACGCTCGCCAGCAACCGCACGACCGGCTCCAGGACGCGCCGCATGCCGTCGGGCGCGAACTGGACGATGAAGACCGACACGAACAGCGAACTGGGCAGCGCGATCGCGACCGAACCGCCCACGATCAGCGCGGTGCCCCAGATGAGCGGGAACGCGTGGAACGTGTACTCCGGGCGTTGCGTCGAGGTGCCGGAGTTGAACATCGTCTGGATCTGCGTGTCGACGTCGCCGCCACCGCCGAACCAGTGCAGGCCGTTGTGGGCAAACGACGGCCAACCCTGGTAGACGACGAACGCGAACATGCCAAGCAGCAGTGCCACCACCACGCAGACCAGCACGCCGAGCATGAGCTCGGCGCGCCGGTCTGACGCAGCGGGGGCAACCTCGGGCTCGGGGAGCCCGAGGAACTCGCCATCGATCACAGTCGAACGTCCATCAACCGTGGCCTACTTGTTGAATGCCGCGACCGCGCCCGACGCGTTGATCACCGTTCCGGCGGCGGCGCTCGTCCGCAGCCAGTCGATGAAGCTCTCGACGGCCGCGCTCGGGTTGGACTTCGGCAGGACGCCCCAGATGTAGCGCGACATCACGTACTTCTGGGACTTGATGTTGGCGTGGCTGCAGGCGACGCCGGCGATCTTGATCGTCTTGATGCCGCTGGTCGTGCTGTTGGCCAGGCCGACGTAGCCGATCGCGTTGGGGTCCTTCTTGACCGCGGTGGCGACCAGACCGTCGGAGGACAGCTGCTCGACGCTCGATGCCTGAGTGGCGCCGTCGAGGATCGCCTTCTGGAAGAACGTGTAGGAGCCGGCGGCCGAGTCACGCCCGATCGGGTCGATCGTGCTCGTCAGCCCGCTGCTGCCAAACGCACTCCAGGAGGTGGACCGGGCGAGGAAGATGTTCCGCGTCTGGGCGATCGACAGGTTCGTCAGCTTGTTGGACTTGTTGACCGCGACGCACAACCCGTCGAGGTAGAGCTTGTACTGGGTCGTTCCGGTGTCGGAGGGCAGCGGCGCGCGGGTGTTGATCGCGAACTGGCTGTGCTTGTCCTGAACGTCCTTGACCCCGGCGTTGCCGCCGTCGGGGTTGTACTTGAAGTTGATGCTCGGATGCAGCTTGTGGTACTTGGCAAACAGGGCGGTGAGGATCGGCTGTTCAGCACTTGATCCTGAGCCGAGCAGCGTGGTGGCGCCGGCCGTGGCCGGTACCGCCAGGGACGGGATGGCGACCGCGGTGGCAATGGCCGTCTTGAACGTGAGACGCAACTGATGTCCTTTCTCGGGAGGCGGGCGGACTGCCCAACCCCTGGAACTGTCGTGTTCTGACCGGGCCCATGACGGGAGTCCCTGGCCGCCTATCCCGCATCAGGCGGCTACCTCGCGCATGCGCCCGTGCAACCAAATACGACAACTTTGATCTGAATTGAGCAGAAAGGTACACGCGTCGCGAAACGCTTGTCAAACCCGTCTGCCCGAAAAGCGTCCGTCAGCGACCGTCTGCGGTCACGTCCACCAGCCTCAGCGCCGCGATCGCGGCCGGGTCTGATGGTCGATCAGCGTCGGCGATCGGTGACGATCACGGATTCGCGTTGGATCGTACCGCAAAGTCCACTAACTTCATCGTCATTAGAGTAAATGCGGTGACGACGGAGCCCTGCTCGTGACATCGATGACTTCAGACGGGCCGTCCAGGGGACTCCGGCTCGGCTTCTTGACCAACGTCCCCTTCTCCTCGGAGCCGGGCGGGGCCCAGCGCGGCCTGAGTGAGGCGCTCGAGTTGTTCGAGTGGGCCGAAGCGATCGGACTCGATACCGGCTGGGTGCGCCAGCGCCACTTCGACAACTACCTCGCGTCGCCGCTGCCGATGCTGGCCGCGGTGTCCCAGCGGACGAGCTCGATCGCGCTCGGCACCGCGATCATCTCGGTCCGGTTCGAGGATCCGATCCGTCTCGCCGAGGACGCGGGGACCGTCGATCTGCTCGCCGGGGGTCGGCTTGAGCTCGGCTTCGCCGGGGGCACTCCGAACCTCGAGACGATCTTCGGACCCGGCGCCCTGGAGAACCGCGAGGAGACCCAGGACCGGCTGCGCCGGTTCCGCGAGGCGATCTCCGGCGCGCCGGTCCCACCGCGCGCCCCGGGCGCCGACGAGCTGCCGGATTTCTTCGTGCGGCCGCAGAGCCCCGGGCTGAGCGACCGCCTCTGGTACGGCGCGGGCTCTCCCGCCAGCGCGGCACGGGCGGGCGCCCTCGGGCTCGACCTGCTGCTCTCGACGCTCAACATCGACCCGACCTCGGACTCCTTCGAGGAGGCCCAGCGCGACAGCATCCTCGCCCACCGCGCGGCCCACCCCGCCACCGTCCGGCCCCCACGCGTCTGCGTCTCGCGCGTGTTCCTGCCGGCCGTCAACTCTCGCCAGCGTGAGCTCTACGCCGAGTTTGATCGCATCCGCCGCACCGAGGGCGCCGCGGGACCCCGGCCGAAGGGGGCGCTGGCGCCGGATACGTTCCTGAAGTCGCGAGTGACCACCAACAACACGCCGCCCAACGTCCAGCTCTGCCCGGTCTACCATGGCGACCCCGACGAGGTGCTCGCCGCGGCCCAGGCCGACGTCGCGCTCGCCCTCGCCGATGAGCTGATGATCTGGCTGCCGCCGAACTTCACCCCCGAGCAGTGCCGGGAGCTGCTGGAGAACATCGCCACCCATCTCGCTCCCGACCTGGGGTGGAGCCCCGCATCCACCGAGACCACTCTGGCGGTCGGACGTGTCTAGGTACGTCGTCATCGGCGCCGGCGCGATCGGGGTCACGCTCGCCGCCGAGCTGCATCGGTGCGGCAACGCGGTCGCCCTGATCGCCCGTGGCGCGCAGCTGCACGCCGCGCGCTCGACCGGGATCACCTACGTGCGGCCCGACGGCTCCCGCCCGCTCGCGGTCGCGGTCCACGGCGGTCCTGACGAGCTCACGCTGACCGAGGGCGACGTGCTCGTGCTCGCCACCAAGACTCAGGACGCGGCCGCGGCGATCGAGACGTGGTCCCGGCAGCCGGTCGCCCACCCGGACGGGCGGACCACGACGGCCGGCGAGACGCTGCTGCTGCTGACGACCCAGAACGGGCTGGAGACCGAGCGCGTCGCGCTGCGCTATTTCCGGTCGGTCGTCGGCGGCGTGCTCGCGCTCGCCGCGCACCATGTCGAACCCGGCGTCGTCGTCGCGCCGGGAGCTCCCGCGGTCGGGCTGGCCTGGATCGGCGCCTATCCCGATCGGGAGGAGCCGGTCGTCGAGGAGCTGGCCCGCCGTCTGCGACGCGCGAACGTCGAGACGCGGGTGGTCAGCGACATCTCGGCGTGGAAGAACGCCAAGCTCGTCCTCAGCTCGACGTTCGTGCTCGACGCGCTGTTTGAGCCCAGCGCGCTGCGCGATCAGGCGGCAGCGCTCCTGCGCGAGGAGGCCACCGCGGTGCTGCTCGCCGGTGGACACGCGATCGCCGACCTCGGCGGCGACTTCGCCAGACGGTCGCATCGCTCACAGCTTCACCCGACCGAGGGGTATGAGTACCGCGGCAGCTCCACCTGGCAGAGCATCGCGCGCTCGTCCTCGGTCGAGACCGACTTCCTCAACGGCGAGGTCGTCCTGCAGGCCCGGCTGGCCGGACGGACGGCGCCCAGCCACGAGGCGGTCCTCGCCCGGATGGATACGGTGCTGCGCGACGGGCTGCCCGCCCGCGCGCTGAGCGATGAGGATCTGCGGGCGACGTTCCCGACGTTGTCTGACGCGGTGAGCGCCAGCCCCCGCGCCCAGATCCTCGTCACCCCGATGGAGCTGCATCGCTGCCTGCGCGGAGCCATGCCTCCGGCGGTGCTCGACGTGCGCTGGAAGCTCGGCGACCCCGACGGGCGGCGGCATTACGCCGACGGCCATCTCCCCACCGCGGTCTATGTCGACCTCGACACCGAACTGGCCGCCCCCGCGTCGCCGGCCGACGGCCGCCACCCACTGCCTGAGATCGCCGACCTCCAGGACGCCGCACGGCGCTGGGGGCTGACCGAGGGACAGTCCGTCGTCGTCTATGACGACGCCGGCGGCCTGGCCGCGGCTCGCGCCTGGTGGCTGCTGCGCTGGGCCGGGATCCAGGACGTCCGCATCCTCGACGGCGCGCTGAGCGGCTGGGTGCAGGCGGGCCTGCCGCTGGAGTCCGGGGACCCCGCCACCCCGCCGGGCGACGCGGCCACCGGCGATGTGACCCTGACCGCAGGTCATCTGCCGGTGCTCGACGCCGACGAGGCAGCGCGCCTGCCCGAGGAGGGGGTCCTGCTCGACGCGCGAGCGGCCGAGCGCTATTCCGGTGAGCAGGAGCCGATCGATCCCCGCGCCGGCCATATCCCGGGGGCGATCAGCGTGCCCACGACCGATTCCCTCGCCGCCGACGGCCGATTCCTGTCTGACGACCTGCTCCGTGAGCGCTTCGCCACGCTCGGCGTCGACGGCGAGCAGCCGATCGGCGTCTACTGCGGCTCGGGCGTCACCGCCACCCATCTGCTTGCCGCACTCGCGGTCGCGGGGCTGGACGGCGCGCTGTTCCCCGGTTCGTGGTCGGCCTGGTCAGCGGACTCCAGCCGCCCGCTCGCCGTCGGCGCCCTGCCGTACTGACCCCGCCTGAGTGCGGGTCGCGATCGCCGACGCGATCACGGCCGCCTGCCCACGCAGCTCGGGAACCGCGACCGACTCCCATAGCTGACCCGAGAGCAGGCTGCCGATGGCGTACAGGTCCTCGGCCACGCGGTGCTCGTCATCGGCGACCAGGCCGCGGCCGGTGTGGTGCGCCGCGGCGATCGAGTCCTCGACGAGCCCGCGCAGGAGCGGCCGCCCGCTGGCGGAGACGTCGAGCACCGGACCGGTGCAGTCGATCACCGCGCTCGTGCGAAGGCGCTCGGCTGCGCCGCGACGCCTCAGCTCGAGCTCCAGCCCGCCGTCGGCACCGACGCGCGGCTGGATCGAGGACCCAGCCACGATCCGCAGCATTCCGCTGCGCAGCTCACCGTCGATGATCGCCCCGTTCTCCGGCGCCATCCGGTGACGGTGGACGCCCCAATAGGTTCCCCAGCGGCGCGTCACGCTCAGCTGCTGCGCGGGATCCAGACGCTGCCAGATGACGTTGGTGTGCGGTCGCAACGCGTCGACGGGACCACGCCAGTCCCCGTGACGCCGATCCCGGATGAAGCGGACGATCGCCGACACGCTCGTCAACTCGGCGGCCGCGTCGGCGGCGAGGGTCATCGGCGCGGCGTCGCGGAGGTGGGTTCGCGGGAGCAGACCGGTCCGGGAGATCGCGACGATCTGACCGGCGTACCCAAGGCGCCGCAGCGTCAGCACGGCGTCCACGGCGGTCAGACCGGTGCCGATCAGCGCCACCGGGGCCGGGTCGTGGGCCGCCGGATCGCTCGTCAGCCCCCACGGCCCCTGATACAGATTCGGATGGGTCATCGACCCCAGGATCGAACGCGGCTCGTTGCCGGTCGCCAGGACGACCGAGCGCGCGGTGACCGTCGTCGCACCGGCGTGAACGGTCCATCCGGACATCGGGTCGTGCACGAGCTGCTCGGCGTTCGCGGTGATCCAGCGCAGTCCGATCCCGGCCGCGCGCGCCCGCCGCACCGTCAGCTCCCGGACGCTGGTCAGGTAGGCGCTGTAGAGCGCGCGGGGCGCGAAGTCCTCCGGCCCCGGATGGGCGACGCCGAGCCGCTCGGAGGCCTGACGGGCTGGGGCGGTCGCCAGCCATGCCGCAAAGTCACCCGGCGCGTCGGCCCACGCCCCCATGCGCCGCGCGACGACGTTGAGCAGGTGCAGCGGGTCACGCGTCGCGTAGGCCAGGCCATGGCCCGAGTGATCGGGGGCGATGACCGCGATCGTCTGCACCTGACCGGCGGCCACGACGTTGGCCAGCGTGACGAGCCCCGAGAAGCCAAATCCGAGGAGCGCGAGATCCACCTGCTCAGACTGCGAAGGCACTGACCGGGTCGCTCCTTCCGTGCGCGGCTCGGCATGACGGTCCACCGGCCCCGGATTTTAGAGCCAAGCCGCCGGTGGGGGAAGTGTGAGGTTTGGCCAACAGACGGCTCAGCCGCCGTCGTCAGGTTGACGCCGATCGGCTGGCGGGGTGCCGCCATCGCCCGCTCGCACCGCGGGCCGCAGCGAGTGGGTCAGGAATTCGCGCGCGCTCGGCGATCCAGGGAAACGACGGCTCGAGTCAACGGCGACACTAAGATCGCCGCATGAGGTCGGCGCCGCGGCTGCGCCTCACGCGCCGGGCTGAACCGCCGCCGAGGACCTCTGACTCGACCTGACCGGGCGCCGACGTCCCGCGATCGAAGATCCGCCCCTGAAGAACCGCGAAAGGACTGATCGTGAACACCGTATCTCGGACCTTCAGCGTCGACGTGGCACCGGAGATCGTGGTTCCGTACCTCGCCGACTTCACCCACGCCGAGCAGTGGGATCCCGGGACGGTGCGCTGCGTGCGCAACGACGACGGGCCGGTGAGGGTCGGCTCCTCGTGGCATAACACGTCGAAGATCGTCGGCATCAGCACCGAGCTGACCTACACCCTGGAGCACCTGACCGAGACGCGGATCGTGCTGGTCGGGCGCAACGAGACCGCGACCTCGACCGAGACGATCGACGTCGTCGCCGGCGCGCCGGGGTCGAGGATCACCTACACCAACGAGCTGCAGTTCCACGGGGCCGCCAGGCTGGCCGCGCCGTTGGCAAAGCTCGTCTTCGAGAAGCTCGGTAACGACACCGAGAAGCAGCTGGTCAAGACGCTCAATGCGCTGGGCGCCTGATCGCCCGCGGTGCGCTGGTGGCCGGGGCCACGGGCGGACTCGGTCTGCGCCGGCGCGGGTTGACCCTCGTCTGCTCGGCGTCGGCGTCGTGGATCGCCAGCGCTGCGGGGACGCCGAGCAGGGCGGCGGCGGCGGCGACAAGGAACGTGATCCGGTAGGCGGTGAGGTTGGCCACGGCGTGCCCCGCGATCATGTGGACGGGACCGACCAGCACGATCGTCGTGGTGAGCAGCGCGACGCCGATCGCGCCGCCGAGTTGGCGGCTGGCGTTGTAGAGGGTCGACGCGCGGCCCGTGTCGGCGGACGAGATCGTGGCAAACGACGCGGCCTGGGCCGGGACGAAGACCTGGGCCATCGAGAACCCCATCGCGAACAGGATCAGCCGCGCCCACCACAGGCTGGTGTGCGCCCCCAGCAACGACAGCATCGCGATGAAGAGGGCGACCCCGACGAGTCCGAGCGTGAGGTGCCGACGCGGCCCCAGGCGCCAGTAGATCACGCGGCTGGCGAGCTGGGAGCCGACCATCACCCCGATCGCGCTCGGAAATTGACTGAGTCCCGCGCTCAGCGCGCTCAGTCCCCGCCCGTCCTGGAAGTACAGGGTGACGGCGAACAGGACGCCGAGGAACGCGATCGACACCATCACGATCGCGCCGGTGGCCGAGCGAAACAGCTGGTTGCCGAGCAGGCGAAGCGCGACGATCGGCTCCCGGGTGCGCAGCTCCACCACCACCATCGTCGCCAGCAGCGCGGCGCCGGCCACGCCGGCGATGAGCACGCGAGCGGTTCCCCATCCGAGCTCGGGTCCCTCCGAGATCCCGTACATGAACAGCGCCAGCCCGATGCCGGAGAGCAGGAAGCCGGGTCGGTCAAACGCGCCGGGGCGGCTCTCGACGCTGTGCTCCACGAACAGGACGCCGAAGATCAACGCGGCGACGCCGACCGGGACGTTGACGTAGAACACCCACCGCCACGTCGCGTCGGTCACCAACAGGCCGCCGACGACCGGCGCAAGCGCCGGCGCCAGGGCCGTCGGAAGCACGATGATGGAGGCGGCCCGCACCCGCTCCTCGGGTGGGAACGCGCGAAACAGCATCGCCGTCCCGACCGGCGCGAGCATCCCTCCGCCCACGCCCTGGAGCACGCGGAAGGCCACGAGCTCACCCAGGTTGGTGGCCACGCCGCACAGGGCTGAGGCGGCGGTGAAGATGACGATCGCCGCCATCAGCACGCGTTTGCC
>CAZZYU010000092.1:0-13548 GCA_964658375.1 uncultured Acetobacteraceae bacterium
GTCGAGATCCACTGTCCTGGGTGGTTGGCGTGCTCGAGCAGATGGGGAACGAGCGACGCCTCGACGATCGCCAGCAGTCCGCAGCCCACCGCCGCGGCCCGGCTGCGAGTCCGCACCACCAGGGCCAGCGCCTCGGCGCCGACGATGAATCCGGCGAAGTAGGCGCTGGTCAGCGCGAGCGCGGAGAAAACCGCCCACCAGGCGAGATCCGAGCGCCCGCGGGTGCGCCACGCCCGGGCGAAGAACAGCAGCGACGCGGCCGTCAGCGCGCCGAGCAGCGCGTACTCCCGGGCCTGCTGGGAGTACCCGATCAAGAACGGGTTGACGGCGGCCAGGAGCGCCGCCACCTGTCCCGCACGGCGTGAGATCAGCTCCCGACCGCAGCGGTAGACGAGCACCACCGTGATCACGCCGAGCACCGCCGAGAGCGAGCGTAGGCCCGCCTCGCCGGTGCCGAACACCCGCGCCCACGGCCAGGCGATCACGAAATACAGCGGCGGGTTGGGCTCGTTGGCGCTCCACAGGTGCAGCATCGTCGTGAACGACGACTGCATCTCATGGACCGCCTGGGCCTCGTCAAACCAGTAGCTCTGGGTGGTCAACGTGGCGAAGCGCAGGACCGCCGCGATGAGCGTGATGGAGCCGAGCAACCACGCGTCCGCGGCAGTGGAGGGTGCCCGTCCGAGCCTGCGGTCACGGTCCCCGGCGGCGGCGCCCGTGGGGGCCAGGCTCAGCATGGCGGCCGATTGTAATCGCCGCTTCCCCGGCATTCCGGGCGAGCCTCGTCAGCCTCACGCGGCCTTCATCGCAAGCGAAACTTTGCCCCCGAGCGCGTCGTTACTGTGATCCGCGTGCCCGCCCCGATTCACCGCATTGCCAGCCGCCGCGCGGCCCTGCTCGTCCTTGCCGCCATCGCCGCGGCGCTGCTGAGCGCCTGCGGCGGATCGGCGCGACGCGGCGTATCGCTTCCGGCCACCCACGGCGATCCGGAGTCGGTCTTCACCGCCGGCGCGCCGCTGGACAACGATCCCGCGGGGACGCTCGCTGAGCTCAAGCGGCTGGGGGTCGATCGCGTCCGGGTGTTCGTGGGCTGGGGAGAGGTCGCCCCCCATCCCGACGCGTCGCGCGAGCCGAGCTTCGACGCCGCCGATCCCGCCGCGTATCCGGCCGCCAACTGGTCGACCACCGACGCGATCGTCCGAGATGCCAAGGCCGACCACATCGCGCTCGATGTCCTGATCGGGGGCTCGCCGCCGCTGTGGGCGAGCGGGCCGGGTCGCCCCGCGCCGACCCACGGCGACCCCCACCCCTACTGGAAGCCGAGCCCCACGGAGTTCGGCCAGTTCGTGACCGCCGTCGGCACGCGCTACAGCGGTCATTACATCCCGCCCGGCGCCTCCAGGCCGCTGCCCCGGGTCGGCTTCTGGTCGATCTGGAACGAGCCCAACCTCGGCACCTACCTCGCGCCCGAGATGACGCATTCCTACTCGTCGGTCGAGGTCGCGCCCCGGCTCTACCGCGGCCTGGTCGATGCGGCCTGGACCGCGCTACACGCCACCGGCCACGGTCGCGACACGATCCTCTTCGGCGAGCTCGGGCCGGCCGGCTCGACCGCCGCGGGAGCGCCGGGCCTGTACGCGGCGATGCCACCGTTGGAGTTCCTGCGCGCGCTGTACTGCGTCAACGCCGGCGACCAGCAGCTGCGCGGCCTGCAGGCCAGCGCGCGCGGCTGCCCCACGACGGCGGCCGGCTCGGCCCGCTTCACCGCCCAGAACCCGGCGCTGTTCAAGGCCACGGGGTTCGCCATGCACCCGTACTCGTTCTACAAGCTGCCCCCTGCTGAACGGATCCCCGACTCGCCCGGCTACATCAACCTGGCGGCGATCTCGACGCTCGAGACGACGCTTGACCGGTTGCAGCGGGTGTACGGCTCACCGACGACGTTCCCGATCTGGTCGACCGAGTACGGCTACATCACCAACCCCCCCAATGTGCACACCGGGGTCAGTCCCACGGTCGCCGCCGAGTACCTCAACTGGGCGGAATACATCAGCTGGAAGAACCCTCGGATCCGCTCCTACGACCAGTACCTGGTCACCGACCCGCCGCTCACCAACCCCCCGGCCAAGCAACCGTTCGCGACCGGCCTGGAGACCTCGACCGGAGTCGCGAAGCCGGCGTATGCCGCCTACCGGATGCCGATCTTCCTGCCGACGACGAGCACGACGAAGGGATCCCCGCTCGAGGTCTGGGGCTGCGTCCGCCCGGCCAAGACGGTCGCCACGACCAAGCGCGCGCCCGCGCAGATCCAGTGGCGCGCGGGCTCCTCGGGTCCGTGGAAGACGATCGCCGCCGTCTCCACCAGGACCCGGTACGGCTACTTCGATGTCCGCGTGACGTTCCCGGGCAGCGGCTCGGTCCGCGTGTCGTGGTCTGCGCCGCACGGGCCCGCGATCGCCAGCCGCACCGTCGCGATTGCGATGCACTGACCGGCTCGGCCGCGCCGCAACTTCCGGACGCCGTCGCCTGTTTGTAGCCCCGATGCCCTCCCGCCCTGCCCTGATGCCCCCATGCCCCGCTGCGTTCGCGCGACTCGCCGGCGCCACGACGGTGCTCGGCGCCCTGACGGCGTCGATCATCGCCGCGCTCGCCCTGCTGGCCCCGTCGACCGCCAGTGCGTCGCGGACCCAGGTCGCGATGTTCCAGGACGGCGCGGCGATCCAGGCCGATCCCGCCGGGACGCTGGCCCAGATGCGGTCGCTGGGGGCGACGACGGCGCGGGTGATCCTGTTCTGGTACTCGGTGGCGCCCGACCCCGGCGCCAAGCGCAAGCCGCGCTTTAACGCCACCGACCCCAACGCCTATCCAGCCGCCAACTGGGCCCCCTACGACGCGATCGTGCGCGACGCGCACGCCGACGGGATGCGCATCGACTTCACGGTCGCCGGCGGTTCGCCGCGGTGGGCGTCGGGCGCGGGCGCCCCGGTCCAGGACAAGTTCTTCGCCTGGAAACCCAATGCGGCCGCCTACGGTCAGTTCATGCGAGCCGTCGGCAAGCGCTACGACGGGTCGTTCACCCCCAAGGGCCAGAGCACACCGCTGCCGCGCGTGAACTTCTGGGCAATCTGGAACGAGCCGAACTTCGGCGAGGACCTCGGTCCCCAGGCGACCGACACCTCGCGGATCTCCTATGCGCCGCAGCTGTATCGCAACCTCGTGCGCGCCGGCTGGAGCGCGCTGGCCAAGACCGGGCATCACCCCGGCACCGACACGATCCTGATCGGCGAGTTCGCCGCCCACGGCAGCGCGCTGAGCGACGGGCGCCACGGCGCGAGCTGGCCCCAGGGACTGCCCGGCGACTACGGCCAGACCCAGCCGCTGCCGTTCATCGAAACGCTCTACTGCGTAGACGCCGACGGCGCCAAGCTCACCGGCAGCGCCGCGGCCCAGGTCGGGTGCCCGACGACCGCCTCCGGCCGCGCCGCGTTCGCCAAGAACAACCCGGGCCTGTTTGACGCCAGCGGCGTCGGCGATCACCCCTACGCCAACGACGGCACGCCCCGCAGCGACGGCGTCGGCAACCCCAACTGGGCGACGTTCCCCAACTTCGGACGACTCGAGCGCACGCTCGATCAGGCCAACCGCGCCTACGGCTCACACCGGCGGTTCTCCATCTACAACGACGAGTATGGCTACGTCACCGATCCGCCCCAGAAGGGCAAGGGCCAGGCGGTGTCCCAGGCGACGGCCGCCAGGTACATCAACTGGGCCGAGTACATCAGCTGGACGAGCCCGCGCGTGGCCAGCTACTCCCAGTACCTGCTCCGCGACGGGCCGCCCAACGCGCTGACGGGCAACGGCGGCTTTGCCAGCGGCCTGTACAACTCAAGTGGCACGGCCAAGCCGACGCTGAACGCCTACCGGATGCCGCTATGGGTGCCGAGCACGACCCTCGCCAGACCCGGTCGCGACAAGGTGTGGGGCGAGGCCCGCCCCGCGCACTGGACCGGCCAGGACACCAAGCGCACCCAGGCGGTGTCGGTCCAGTTTCGCGCCCACGGGAAGGGGGCGTGGAAGACGGTGGCGACGGTGAGGTCCGACACCTACTTCGAGGTCCGCCCCCGCTTTGCCACCAGCGGTCAGGTCCGCCTGCGCTACACCTATCCCGCGACGAGCGACCCACTGGAGTCGATCGGGACCGCCGGCACCACGATCGTCAGCCGCACCCAGTCGATCACGGTCAGGTAGCGGCGCCTCCCCGATAACCCCGCGGGCCGCTTCGGATCGGGGATACTCCGCCTGATGGTCCCCGGCGCCCCTGAGCTGATCGCCCGGCTGACCGCGATCTGCGGCCACGAGTTCGTGCTCACCAGCGCCGACGAGCTGGCCACCTACCGCTCCGACGGCCTGCTGCACTACCGCCAGACGCCGCTCGTCGCGGTCCTCCCCGGCGACGCTCACGAGGTCGCCGCGGTCGTGCGGGCGTGCGCCGAGGCGCAGGTGCCGTGGGTGGCGCGCGGCTCGGGCACCGGCCTCTCGGGCGGGGCGCTGCCGATCGCCGACGGGGTGCTGATCGTGCTCGCGCGGATGCGACGGATTCTCTCGGTCGACCTCGACAACCAGCGCGTCGTCGTGCAGCCGGGGGTCACCAACCTCGCGGTGTCACGCGCGGTGGCCCCCACCCACTTCTATCCGCCGGACCCCTCCAGCCAGATCGTCTGCTCGATCGGCGGCAACGTGGCCGAGAACTCCGGCGGGGCGCACTGCTTCAAGTACGGCTTCACGACCAACTACATCGCGGCGCTGGAGGTCGTGCTCGCCGACGGGACGGTCGTGCGGATGGACCGTGACATGCCCGGCTATGACCTGCTCGGAGCGTTCGTCGGATCGGAGGGCACGCTCGGCGTGGCCACCGAGATCACCCTGCGGGTGATCCCCGCGCCCGAGGGGGTCCGCACGATGCTTGCGTTCTTCGGCGACACCGCGGCCGCCGGGGAGGCGGTGAGCGCGATCGTCGACGCCGGGATCGTGCCCGGGGCGATCGAGATGATGGACCAGCTGTCGATCCAGGCCGCCGAGCAGGCGACCGGGGCCGGCTACCGCCTCGACGCCGGGGCGGCGCTGCTCGTCGAGGTCGACGGTCCGCGCGAGGAGTGCGAGAGCGCGCTCGGGCAGCTGACGGGCATGTGCGAGACCGCGGGCGCGTTCGAGGTCCGCGTCGCCCAGACCGAGGCCGAGCGCGGCCTGATCTGGGCCACCCGCCGGGCGGCGTTTGCCTCGATGGGGCGGATCGCCCCCGCCTACTACGTCCAGGACGGCGTCATCCCCCGCACCCGGCTGGCCGACGTGCTGCGCCAGATCGACGGGCTGGCGAGCGACTACGGGCTGCGCGTGGCCAACGTGTTTCATGCCGGCGACGGCAACCTGCACCCGCTCGTCTGCTACGACGACGGCGTCGCCGGCGAGGCCGTTCGCGCCGAGGAGCTGGCCGGCAAGATCATCCGCGCCTGCGTGGACGCCGGCGGGTCGATCACCGGCGAGCACGGCGTCGGCGTCGACAAGCGCGCCTACATGCCCGCGATGTTCGACGAGCCCGACCTGGAGGCGTTCCGGCGCCTGCGCCACGCATTCGATCCCCAGGGGCTGGCCAACCCCGGCAAGGTGATGCCGACCCCGCGGCTGTGCGGCGAGGTCCCCGGTCCCTATCGCGAGCACCCGCTGGAGCGCGCCGGCGTGGCGCACCGGATGTAGGCATGGCGACGCTCGCCGCACTGGCCCCGGAGACCGCCGCCGACGCGGCGGCGGCGCTCGCCGCGGCGAGCGCCGAGCATCGGGCGGTGCAGATCGTCGGTGCCGGTACCAAGCCCTGGGGCCTGAGGCCGTCCGCCGGGACCGCCGAGACCACCGGGCCCGAGCACCTGCGGCTGAGCACGCGCCGCCTGGATCAGATCCTCGCCCACGACGCGGGCGATATGACCGCGACCCTGCAGGCCGGAGTCGGACTGCTCGACGCCCAGCGGACGTTCGCCGCCGCCGGCCAGATGCTGGCGCTCGATCCGCCGACGGGCCACGACGACGCGGCGACGATCGGCGGGATCGTGGCCACCGGCGACTGCGGGCCGCTCAGCCACCGCTACGGCGGGCCGCGTGACCTCGTCGTCGGCGCGACGGTCGCGCTGGCCGACGGGACGGTCGCCCGCTCCGGCGGGACGGTGATCAAGAACGTCGCCGGCTATGACCTGGCCAAGCTGTTCTGCGGATCGTTCGGCACGCTCGGGCTGATCCTGTCGGTCAACGTGCGCCTGCACCCGCTGCCCCAGCACACCGCGACCGCCGTCGGGGCCGCCGACGACCCCGAGGCGCTGGCCGCCGCCGCGCGGGCGCTCGCCGCGCTGCCGGCCGAGCTCGAGGCGCTCGACGTCAGCTGGCAGCCCACCGGCACCGGCGACACCTCCGCTCCCGGCGCGCTGCTGGCCCGCTGTGCCGGACCGCAGGCGCTGGCCCGGGTGCGACGGATCACGCAGGCGATGACCGAGCACGGCCTGTCCGACGCGCGGGTGGCGACCGACGACGCGGCGCTGTGGGCCGCCCAGCGCGCCGCCCAGCGCTCCGAGACGGCCGCGGTGGTGCGTGTCGCGGCGCCGCCGGCCCGGCTGGGCGCCGTTCTGCGCGCCGCCGACCGCGCCGGAGCCAGCGCGGTGGTCGGCCGCGTGGCGCCCGGCCACAGCTACGTGACGCTCGCCCCTGGGGCGATCGCCGAGCTTCGCGCCGGGCTCCCGGACGGCGCCGCGTCGGTGGTGCTCGACCTCCCGGCCGGCCCCGACGCAGGGGCGGCGATCGACGATCCGTGGGGCGTCACGCCCGCACCGGCGCTGGCGCTGATGCGCGCGGTCAAGGCGCGCTTTGACCCGACGGGAACGTGTAACCCCGGACGGTTCATGGTCTGATGGCGGCCTTTGACCAGCACCGCCCGCCCGAGCCCGAGCTGATCGCCGACTGCGTGCACTGCGGCTTCTGCCTGGACGCCTGCCCCACCTACCAGCTGTGGGGCGCCGAAGCCGACTCCCCGCGGGGGCGGATCGTGCTCATGTCCGAGGGCCTGGAGCCGACCGCGACCCTGTCGGAGGAGATGGTGACCCACTTTGACCGCTGCCTGGGCTGCATGGCGTGCGTCACCGCCTGCCCCTCCGGGGTCCAGTACGACCGCCTGATCGAGCGCGTGCGTCCCCAGGTGGAGCGCCACCACCGCCGACCGGCCGGCGAGCGGGCACTGCGCCGACTGCTGTATGAGACCCTCCCCCACCCCCGCCGGCTGCGGGCGATCGCGCCACTGCTGTCGATCACCGAGCACGTCCCGGTGCACCGGCTGCCTGAGCGCCTGCGCCCGCTTGCCGAGGTCGCGCCCCGGCGTCCGGCCGCCGCCGACCGCGCCCCGGTCCCCGCCCGGACCCCCGCCGCCGGACCCCCACGGGGACGGGTCGGGCTGCTGCTGGGCTGCGTGCAGCGCGTCTTCTACCCCCAGGTCCACCGCGCGACGGTGCGCGTGCTGGCGGCCGAGGGCTATGAGGTGCTGGCGCCGGCGCTGCCTGACTGCTGCGGGGCGCTGGAGCTCCACGGAGGCGCCGAGGACGCCGGCATCCGGCGCGCGCAGGAGACGATCGCCGCCTTCGCCGCGCTCGGCGAGCTTGATCACGTCGTCGTCAACGCCGCCGGCTGCGGCTCGGCGATGAAGGGCTACGGCGAGCTGCTCGGCACCCCGGAGGCCCACGCGTTCTCGGCGCAGGTGCGTGACGTCTCCGAGCTTCTGGGCGAGATCGAGCCCCGGGCGCCGCGCGGGCCCGTGCCGCTGCGCGTCGTCTACCACGACGCCTGCCACCTCGCCCACGCCCAGGGGATCCGCGCCCAGCCCCGGGCGCTGCTGGAGGCGATCCCCGAGCTGGAGCTGCTCGAGGTCGCGGTCGAGCGCGAGCTGTGCTGCGGCTCGGCGGGGATCTACAACCTCGTGCAACCCGACGCCGCCGCCGCGCTGGGCGAGCGCAAGGCCCGCCACCTGCTGGACACCGGCGCCGACGCGATCGCCGCCGCCAACCCGGGCTGCGCCGCCCAGCTGGATCTGCATCTGCGGCGCCTTGGACATCCGCTGCCGATCCCGCACCCGATCGAGCTGCTGGACCGCTCGATCGCTAATGCACGTTGAAGGAGCCGTTGGACAGGCCGTGGATGTCGTTGCTGAGGCCGATCACGAACAGCGCGATGATGAGCACGAAGCCGACGACGCCGGCGCGCTCCATGACCGCGAACGGGATCCGCTTGCCGCGCAGCTTCTCGGCGATCGCCCAGAAGATGTGGCCGCCGTCCAGCGGCAGGAACGGGAACAGGTTGATGAGGCCCAGCGACAACGAGATGACGGCCAGGACCGACAGGGCGTCCGACGGGCCGGCGTGGAAGGACTGTGCGGTGTAGTCGTAGGTTCCAACGACGCCGCTGAGCTGCTTGCGCTCCTTGGGCTCGAAGATGCGCCCGACCGCCGACACCGTCTCCCCGCTGATCGTCCACAGCTTGCTCACCGAGCTGGAGCCCGCCGCCAGGAAGCTCGGATGGCGCACGACCGAGCCGAACTCGATCCCGATGAACATCCCGGTCTCGCTCTGGCCGCCGCCGAGGCTCACGGTCTCCCGGCGCGGGCGCAGCGACACGTGGCGCAGCTGACCGTCGCGGCGGATCGTGAGGTCGATCGGCCGCGCGGCGCGGCACCCGTCGACCTGCGCGCCCGCGCAGCGATCGCGATTGATCGCGTCGCGGATCGCGGTGACCGAGCTGGGGACCCCATCGACCGCGACCAGGACGTCGCCGGTCTTCAGCACCTGAGCGGCCGCTCCGCCACGGTCGACCCCGGCGACGCTATGGCTGGGGAGGTTGGTCTGCTGTCCGGTGGAGAGCAGGATCCCCCACACGATCAGGATCGCGACCACGATGTTGACCGCGGGGCCCGCGGCGATGACGACGATCCGCTTCCACACCGGCTGGTTGTAGTAGGCGCGCGGGAGCAGCTCGGGCGCGATCTCCTCGTGGGGCGACATCCCGGTGATCTTCACGTAGCCGCCGAGCGGGATCGCGCCGATCCCGTACTCGGTCTCGCCGCGCCGCAGCTTGACCACGAGCGGCGGGAAGAACAGGCAGAAGCGCTCGACCCGCATCCCCACCGCCTTGGCGGCGGTGAAGTGGCCGGCCTCGTGCAGGATGATCAGGGCGACGAAGCCCAGCAGCGCGTAGACGTAATCCATGAGAGAGCTTCGCGAGTCTCGCAGCGGCGATTATGAATCCGCTAAGCGGACGCCAGCGACTCCACCAGCTCGGTGGCGACCCGTCGGGCCTCGCTGTCGGCGTGCGCGAGGGAGTCAAAGGAATGCACGGGCGGCTGCGGCGTTCGCTCCAGCGTCTCCTCGATCACCCGGGGGATCGCGGCGAACCGCAGCCGGCCCTGCAGGAAGGCGTGGACGGCGACCTCGTTGGCGGCATTCAGCGTGCACGGCGCGGTCCCGCCGGCGATGCCCGCCTCCCGCGCCAGCCGCAGACAGGCGAACGTCTCGGCGTCGACGGGCTCGAAGGTGAGCGCGCCGAGCTCGGCGAGATCCAGCGGGGCCACCGGGACCTCGACGCGGTCGGGATAGTGCAGGCCGTAGGCGATCGGGACGCGCATGTCCGGATAGCCCAGGTGCGCCAGCGTCGCGCCGTCGCAGAGCTGGATCAGGCTGTGGACGATCGACTGCGGGTGCACGATCACGTCGATCTGTGAGTACGGCGTGCCGAACAGGTGGTGGGCCTCGATCACCTCCAGGCCCTTGTTCATGAGCGTCGCCGAGTCGATCGTGATCTTGCCGCCCATCGTCCACGTCGGGTGCGCGAGCGCCTGCTCGATCGTGACGTCCTGGAGCTCCTCCGCGCGGCGGCCCCGGAACGGACCGCCCGAGGCGGTGATGACCAGCCGCCCGACCGTGCCTGCCGCCTGCTCGGCGAGCAGCTGGTGCAGCGCCGAGTGCTCGGAGTCCACCGGGATGATCGTCGCCCCGGTCGCCTCGGCCAGCTGGGTGACGAGCTCGCCGCCGACGACCAGGGACTCCTTGTTGGCCAGCGCCAGGTCGACTCCCTCGCCGAGCGTCGCGACGGTCGGGACCAGGCCGGCGGACCCGACGATCGCGTTGAGCACGAGGTCGCAGGAGGCCTCGGTGATCAGGCGCACGAGGCCGTCGGGGCCGGCGAGCACCTCGCCGTCGGTCCAGGCCTCCGCGGCCCGCGCGGCGGCGTCGCGGTCGGCCAGCGCGATCCGCCGCACCCCGTAGGCGCGGGCCTGGGCGATCAGCGCGTCGGAGTCGGTGCCGGCGCTCAGGCCGACGATCTCCAGCTCGCCCGCGGCGCGGGAGACGACGTCGAGCGCCTGAACGCCGATCGAACCCGTGCTGCCGAGGATCACCACGCGGCGGGCCATCAGTGCAGCACCCCGACCCACACGTAGTAGCCCGCGACGACGGTGAAGATGATCGCGTCCAGGCGATCCAGGGCGCCGCCGTGGGCGCCGAACAGCGTGCCGGAGTCCTTGACGCCGGCATCGCGCTTGATCACCGACTCAAACAGGTCCCCGACCGGGGCGAGCACCGCGATGGCGAGGCCGAGCAGCAGCGAGTTGCCCTCGGTGAGCCAGGTCTGCTGGAAGCGACCGGCCACGAACACGGCGATGATCGCCGTGAACATGCCCAGGCCGAGACCCTCGACCGTCTTGTGGGGCGAGATCTGGGGCGCCAGCGGGCGGCGGCCGAACAGTCGCCCACCCAGGTAGGCGCCGACGTCCCCGAGGAAGGTCCCCAGCATCACGTCGATGATGATCGCGTTGCCGTGGGGCAGACGGCGCAGCAGCTCCGCGTGGGCGAAGGCGAGACCGATCCAGAGGATGCCCAGCAGCGTGCCGGCGATCGACAGCGTCGGCATCCCGCCCTGGTTGGCGAGCACGACGGCCAGGAACGTCACCGGCAGCGCGATCACCGCGAACTCGAGCACCGTCCGTTCGGTGCCGTAGCGCGCGGCGACCACCAGCGCCACGGCGGCGGCGTAGCCGATCACCGCGACCGGGCGCCAGCGCTCGAGCATCCGGTAGAGCTCCATCAGGCACAGCACCGACGCGACGGCCATCAGCACCGCGAAGGCCAGGCCGCCGACGTCGACGAAGATGATCGCCACGATCGCCGCCGGAACCGCCACGAGGACCCGCGCCAGCAGATCCGAGCGCTGCCGGCGGGGCGCGGCCGCGCGGCGGCGGGGCGCCTCGTCGCGGCGCCGGCGCGGTGCCGGCTCCCGGCGTCGCGCGGTCGGTTCGGTGGCCATCAGCGCCCGCCGAAGCGCCGGCGGCGCTCGACGAACTGATCCAGGGCACGGGCGAACACCTCGCGTGAGAAGTCGGGCCACAGCTCGTCGCAGAACACCAGCTCGGAGTATGCGGTCTGCCAGATCAGGTAGTTGGAGGTCCGCTGCTCGCCGCTGGTGCGGATCACCAGGTCGGGGTCGTGCATGTCCGGGGCGTAGAGGTGGGCGTGGAACTCGGCCTCCGTGGTCCCATTGAAGGTGCGCGCCGCATCGAGGATCTCCGCCCGGCCGCCGTAGTTGAAGGCGATGAACAACGTGATCCTCGTATTGGCCTCGGTCAGCCGCTCCGCCCACTCGATCCGCTCCACGAGCGTCGGCGGGACCGGCGCCGAGCGGCGCCCGATGAAGCGGATCCGCACCCCCTCGGCGTGCATCTCATGCGCCTCGTGGGTGATCCGGCGCTCGAACAGGTCCATCAGCCCCGCGACCTCCTCCTCGGTCCGGGACCAGTTCTCGGTTGAGAACGAGTACACGGTGAGCTGGTGGATCCCGAAGTCGGCGGCGGCGCGCAGCGTCGCCTTGACCGTGTCGGTCCCCGCCTCGTGGCCGGCGATCGTCGGCAGGCCGCGGCGCTGCGCCCAGCGGCCATTGCCGTCGGTGATGATCGCGACGTAGCGCGGCCACCCCTCGCGGCGGTCGACACCGACCGGCGCGAGGTGGGATTCGGCCCCCATCCGCACCGCCGCCGGCTGCGATGCGGGCTCCACTGGACGGGAGGCCACCTTCTACACCTCGAGGATGTCGTCTTCCTTGTGCCTGAGCAGATCGTCGAGCTCGGCGACCCGCGCGTCGGTCACCTTCTGCAGCTCGGTCTCGGCCCGGTGCTCATCATCAGAGCCGACGTCACCGGCCTCCTTGAGCTCGCGCAGATCGTGCATCACGTCACGACGGATGTTGCGGATCGCCACCCGGCCGTCCTCGGCGATCGTACGCACGACCTTGACCAGGTCGCGGCGTCGCTCCTCGGTGAGCTCGGGGATCGAGAGGCGGATCAGGTTTCCGTCGTTGCCGGGAGTCAGGCCGATGTCGGACTCGAGGATCGCCTTCTCGATCGTCTTGATCGAGGTCTTGTCAAACGGCTGGACGGTGAGCATGCGCGCCTCGGGAGCGTTGATCGTGGCCAGCTGCTTGAGCGGCGTCTGCGCCCCGTAGTAGTCGACGCTCACCCGGTCCAGCAGCGCCGGTGAGGCCCGCCCGGTGCGAACCGACTGAAACTGCTCCCGGGTGGAGTCCACCGACTTGGCCATCCGCTCGCGCGCATCGGCCAGCAGCTCGTCGATCATCTCCGAATCACTCACGTCCTCACCTCGATCCCAGACACTAGCTCAGCGCGCTGCCGGCTCTAGTCGCCGACGGTGAAGCGGGCGAAGCGACGGATCACGATGTTCTCGCGCGTCTCGGCCGAGAGCGCCGCTCGCAGCTCCTCGATCGTCTGGCCGCCGTGCTTGTCCTCGTTGACGTGCTTCTGGCGCAGCAGCACGACCTCGTCAAGCCACTTGTCCAGCTTGCCCTGGACGATCCGCTCGCGGACGTTCTCGGGACGGTCGGCGGCCTGCTCGACGGCGATCCGCTGCTCGCGCTCACGATCCTCGGCCGGCACGTCCTCCTCGGTGATCGCCAGCGGCACCGCGGCGGCCACGTGCAGCGCCACGTCACGCGCGAACTCGACGAACTTCTCGTTGCGCGCGACGAAGTCGGTCTGGCAGTCGACCTCGACGATCGCGCCGATCTTGTTGTTGGCGTGGATGTAGCTCTGCACGACGCCCTCGCGGGTCTCGGCCCCGGCCCGCTTGGCCGCCGACGCCTCGCCGCGGGTACGCAGCAGCTCGACCGCCTTGTCGATGTCCCCGCCGGTCTCGGCGAGCGCGTCGCGGCAGGCGGTGATCCCGGCGCCCGTCAGGTCGCGGAGGGTCTTGACCTCCTTGGCGGACACGGCGCTCATGAGGCGGTCTCCTCCGCGCCGGCGGGGGCCGAAACGGTCTCGCTGGTGTCCGCGGCCGGCTCGGAGGTCGTGGCCGGCGTCACCGGGGTCGGCGCCTGCGGATCGGCGGGCGGTGCCGGCGGCGTCTGGGGCTGCGGGTCGGCCGCGGCCTCCTGGCGGGCCTGCTCCTCGGCCTCGAGGCGGGCCTTCTC
>CAZZYU010000093.1:0-2909 GCA_964658375.1 uncultured Acetobacteraceae bacterium
TGAAGCCGGCGAGCTCCTTGGAGATGAGCATCGCCTGCTCCTGGTAGAGGATCACGCCCTTCGTGTCCTGCAGGATCGGGCGCAGGCGCTCGTCGGGGTAGACGATCGTCTCGGGATCACGCTTGCCGCGGGCGTAGGTGGGGATCTGGTCCATCGCGCCCGGCCGGTACAGCGCGCCGAGCGCGACGAGGTCGCCGAACTCGGTCGGGCCGACCTTCCGCAGCGCCTCGCGCATGCCCTCGGACTCGAACTGAAACACCCCGACCGACTCGCCCTGGGCGAGCATCGCATAGGTCTTGGGATCGTCGAGCGGCAGCGCGCCCATGTCGGGGCGCTCGCCGGTCGAGCGCTCGATGATGTCCAGCGCATCCTCGATCACGTCGAGGTTGCGCAGACCGAGGAAGTCCATCTTCAGCAGGCCGAGCTGCTCGACGGGCTTCATCGAGAACTGGGTGACGGTCCGGTAGATCTTCTCGCCGTTCTCGTCGGTTCCGGCATCGGCGATCTGCAGCGGCAGGATCTCGGTCAGGTCACGGTCAGAGATGACGACCGCGGCGGCGTGGATCGAGGAGTTGCGCACGATCCCCTCCAGGCCCTGGGCGACGTCGACGATCTGCCGCGCGGTGCCGTCCTTGTCGATCTCGGCGCGCAGCGGCTGCCCGGGCGCCAGGCAGTCGGCAAAGCTCGGCGGACGACCCTGCTGGGGGTCGGGGATCAGCTTGGACAGCCGGTCGCCGATCGCGTATTCATGGCCGAGGACCCGCGCGGCGTCGCGGGTCGCCGCGCGCGGGAACATCTTGCCGAAGGTGATGATCTGGGCGACCGCCGCCTTGCCGTACTTCTCGGTCACGTAGCGGATCACGCGCTCGCGGCCCCGCACCGAGAAGTCCATGTCGATGTCGGGCATCGACACCCGCTCGGGGTTGAGGAAGCGCTCGAACAGCAGGTCGTAGCGCAGCGGGTCCAGGTCGGTGATCGCCAGGCAGTAGGCGACGATCGAGCCCGCCGCCGAGCCACGCCCCGGTCCGACCGCGATGCCGGAGCGCTTCGCGTAGTCGACGAAGTCCCAGACGATCAGGAAGTAGGCGTTGTAGCCCATCCGGTCGATCACGCTGAGCTCGTACTCGGCCCGCTGCAGGGCCTCGACGGGCACCGGGTCGCCGTAGCGCCGCCGCAGCCCCTGATCGACGAGGGCGCGCAGGTAGCTGCGCTCGTCGGAGCCGTCGGGCGTCTCGTAGCTGGGGATCAGCTGGCGGCCGAGCTCGATCTCGACGTTGCAGCGCTCGGCGATCTCGACGGTCGTCGGGATCGCCTCGGGCCACTGCGCGAACTGCTCGGCCATCTCCTGGGTGGAGCGCAGATAGAACTCGTTGGTGTCAAAGCTCATCTTCGGCGCACTGAGCACCGACTTGGTCTGCACGCACAGCAGCGCCGCGTGGTGGTGGTAGTCCTCGCGACGCAGGTAGTGCACGTCGCCGGTGCCGACGACGGGCCGGCCGACCTCCCGCGCGATGCGGACGATCCCCTCGTTGCACTTGTCCTGCAGGGCGATCCCGTTCTTCTGGACCTCGAAGTAGACGTTGTCAGACCCGACGGCGTCCATCAGCTCCCGCGCGTGGGCGCGGGCATCATCGGTGCGGTCCTCGCCCAGCAGCCGGCAGAAGCGCGAGGCCAGGCAGCCGGTGAGCGCGATCACGCCCTCGCCGTGGGCGGCCAGCTGGGCCATGTCGACCGACGGCTTGCCCCGCTGGTAGCCCTCCAGGAAGCCCTGGGAGGACAGCTTGACGAGGTTGCGGTAGCCGACCTCGTCGGCGGCCAGCAGGGTCAGGTGGTAGCGCTCCAGGCGGCCCGGGGCGCGGGCCGCGTGGTCATCGACCATGTAGACCTCACAGCCGAGGATCGGCTTGACGTCGTGCTTGCGACAGGCCTGAAACATCTCGACCGCCCCGTTCATCACGCCGTGATCGGTGAGTCCCAGCGCCGGTTGATCAAACGCCGCGGCCCGGGCCGCGAGGTCGTCGATCCGGCACGCCCCGTCGAGCAGCGAGTACTCGGAGTGGACGTGGAGGTGGGCGCAGGTCGGAGGCATCAGCGGGCCGTGCGGGGCACAGACCGCACCTCGCAGAGGGTAGGTGCCGGGTCAGACGTTGCGGGGGTCATCGCGCGGGGATCATCCGCACTGTGCGCGATTGATCCAGTCGCACAGCAGCCGCAGCGGGCCGGCATCGCCCGTCACCTGCGCCGGCTGCTCCCGAGGCTCGGTGGGCCGGGTGAGGGTCACCGCCAACGCGCCGGCCGACCCGGTCAGCGTGGTCGCCACGCGACCCTCCGGGGCCGAGCGCGTGACCAGCGGCGCCCGCCCGTCACGCACCTGCAGGTAGACGACCCCTCCCCCCTCGTCGGCGTGCGCGATCGTGAAGCGCTCGCCGCGCGTCCACACCGGGTCGATCATCGCCGCCACCAGGCCCAGCAACGTCTCGGGCGCCAGACGCAAACCGGCGGCGTGCAGCCCGTTGAGGTCGAGTGAGAGCGCGAGCAGGGCCCGGACCGCCGCCAGACCCTCGCGCCGGCCCCGCACCCGGGCGATCCCCACGCGCAGCAGGCGCCGCAGCGGGCTCGCGGTCAACAGCCGGGCCAGCCGGGCGGGGTCGCCGACGATCTGGAAGTCGACCTGCTCACGCGCCCGGGCGGCGCCGTCGAGCTTCACGTCGGGCGCGCCGGCGCCGACGGTGACCTGAACGCAGCCACGCCCGGGCCCGAGCACGAGGTCGTAGGCGATCGGGTGCGGGTAGGCCGCCCGTTGCGCGGGCAGCAGGTCGAGCAGCAGCTGTCCGGCGAGCGCGGCGTCGTGGGCGACCAGCCGCCGGAACGGACGCTCGACCGTCGGGCGACCGAGCACCGACAGCGGC